>CAITRH010000297.1 GCA_903894755.1 uncultured delta proteobacterium | reverse complement strand
GGGTCGCCGTTCAAACCTGCGGTTCTCAAAGTAGGTTTGGTTTATTGGGAAAAAAAGGTTAGGGAAGCCTGCCGAGGGTCGAGCCGAGGAGACCAAGAGCCTCGCGGAGCCCTTCGATCTCCTGTTGCATCTCCGCTCCAGCCTCGAGAAGGTCGTTCAATGCCTTCTTGTGAGCCACGTCGTCGGCTTGCGGAGGTGCAGGGAGCTTTTGGGTGCTCTCGAGTCCGACGAAAGCAGGAGGCGCTGCCGACGCATATGCAGGCGATGCGGGGGGACCTTCGAGCGCTGGCTCATTGGCGCGCAGCGTCAGCGGAACAGGCTGCACGTTGGACGGCAATCGGGTGGTGCGTTCCAGCGGGCTGACACGGGGAGTGCGGTCTTCTTTCATGGCGTTCAGGCGTTGTCTTCGAATTCGATGCGGATGCCAGTCATGGTCTGAATGACGCTCTGGGTGGCGTTGCTCTTGTTTACTGGCGAGACCGTGGCGGCGTTGGGCACCGCACCGACGATGATGGGACGGTCAGGGTTTCCATAAATGTGGGAGACGACCACTTCGCCCCCCTGATGCAAGGGGAAATGAACGCCATACCCAGCGCCGCTCAAGGGTTGGGCCATCCGCACCCAGCGTGACGCTCCTCCGGGAGCGACGCTGCCGCTCGCCGTGTCGAAACTCATGACGAGCTTGTAGCGTCCCTGTTCATCGATAGGTGCTGCAAGACCCGTGTCGGGGCCATCCACTGTGGCGTACACGAGACCGTCGACCCGTGGTTTGGGGGTCGCTTGCTCAGGATGGAACGGGACCTTCGCAGGAATCGCCACAAACGTGTTGGTATACCCCTGGTTGGTCGGAGTGCCGGTGATCTCCACACGCTGGATGACCAGGTGGTGGACCTCCACAGTGAGGTATTCCCCGTCGAGGGAAGCCATGAAGTGCTCGATGAGGCCGAAGCGATCGCCGGCGCGGAGCGACTGGACCCGGGAGGTTCCTTCGTATTGCCACACCCTCGAGCCAATTTGCTCGGCACGGACTTTGGCGAGACGCTTGCCGTTGTTGAGATCGTTGAAGTTCTCTTCGGTGATCACGATCGCGCCGATTTTCCCCTCGGCGACAGCCTGTTTTGCTTCCAGCGGAACGGAGGGGGTGCTCCAGTTGTAATCGAGCATCAGGACGGCAGCAGGGACATGGGACTTGCGACGACGCAATTCGAGGACTCCGTGTTCGGAAGTCGCCGCAGTTGTGGAGGTTCGGTAGCGGAGCTCCGAATGGGCATCGAGCTTGCGACAGCCGTCGTTGGAGTCGGTGAACACGACGAAGTCCCGCTCTTTCGAGTGATCGAAGTAGTAGAAGATGCCCTCGTCTTCCATCAGCCGCGACAGGAACGCGAAGTCTGTCTCTTCGTACTGGACCGTGTACTCGCGGACGGGATAGGACCCGGAAAACTTGATTTCGAAGTCGTCGGAGGCCGTCAGCGCAGCGTCGTCCGTGAGGACCTTCTTGATGATGTCGGGGACAGCGAGCTGTTGGAAAACCCGCGAGCGCCTAGTTTGCGTAGTGGTCCAGAGGCGCGGCACCAGGGTAAAGCGATAGCGCGGACGTTCGTCGCGGCGGGACATGGGTTGCAGTTCGACAGCTCGAATCATGCCGTAAAGACTCGAGTCTTCGCCGAGCAGGACACGTGCTGGGGCGAGCATGATCGCGTCGAGTTTGTTCTCGACGACCTGCGGGTCAGTGACGATTTCCGTGTCGATCTGGATCTCGTAGAGATGTGAAAACCTTTCCGTACCTTCGGCACGAAGCAAGTAGAGAGCCCCCGAGTCGAGGGCGGCCGATTGAAAGCGTGCGGTGAATTCGGTGGCCATCGTTTGAACCGCAGTAGAGCAGGGTCTTAGGTCGGAGAGAAGAGCGTCGCCCCATTTAACGCGCCGCCCCTGCTTAAACCAAACCCATCTTGAAAACCGCAGGTCCGAACCGCGACCCAGGGCTACCCGCCCGCCCTGGGCTGTTCTGATTCGCCCCTTCGGGGCTGCCAATCAACGCTCGGGGTCCTCATCTGGTGCGCCGTTGCAGCGTGGGAACCCCAGTTTCTCGCTTCTGTGGGACGGACCCCAAGCGTTGATTGGCAGCCCCGAAGGGGCGAATCAGAACAGCCCAGGGCGGGCGGGTAGCCCTGGGTCGCTGGTGTCGGGGTTCGGCCCCGGTTCGGACCTGCTGTTTTCAAGTTGGGTTTGGTTTAACCAAGTAATCGAGGGCCCTCTGGAGAATGAGCCCCGCGCGTTGTTCGACAGGCCCGAAGGGGCGGGCTCGCTTAGAGCTTGACAGGGCGCCTCCGCCCTTTGAACGCAGGAACCCCACGGATTTATTTATGCGAGGAGTTTGGTGACGAAGGCGATCAGGTTCGCGACAGTGGCGGCGAAGACAAAGTAGCCACGCACTTTGGCAAGGCCGCGTAAGGGCACGCGCCGTCGCCTACGTCAAGCCCTAAGCCACTTCCATTTTCCGACACGCTCTTGGGCGGCCGGCTGTTTCCTGGCATGGACGCCGGCAGGTATTGGTCTTCTTCTGCGGTGTCTGGCTCGTCCGGCTTCGCGTGGAGCGTCAACTTCAACTACGGCCGAGTTACACCAACAATTGCCGGACTCGGTCAAGCTGGGGGGACAACAACAGTTAGGACTTTTGAGAAGCGCATCGAAGCCCCTCTTGCACGGGAGCGTGCGAAGCTTGGCATCGCTGCGCTCCTGTTTCGCCCTCAGGTCGCGCGTCGTCTCTGGCGACGCACTCGAGCGTCATCCACGCTTGTAGCCGCGGATGTTGCGAGCGAGTTTGACGCCAAGGGCGAGGAGCTAAGGGAACTGTTGCGCGTCTAGGTTGCAACCCTTGCCGACGATGCGGTTCTTGTGCCTGCATGCCATGGGATCAAGCTCCAGAGGCTGCCGGGAGACTCGCTTCCGACGGAGACAGCCGGGACAGTGTCCGACAACTTCCGCCTCGAGCTACTAGGGAGAGGGGGCCGAGCAGTGAGGCGTCCGGGATCGGCATCTTCGTACCACAACGCAGAACCGCGCGCCCCCACTGTAACTCGTGTCAAGGTCGATCGTTCCCCCAGCCCCCTCGACAAGACCTCGACAAACGGCAAGCCCAAGACCGGTCCCCTCCCCCACATCCTTTGTCGTCGCAAACGGCTCGAATAGTCGGTCTCGGAGCTCCGCACTCACCCCAGGCCCATTGTCCTCGACCTCCAGTCGTACCTCCTGACTGTCGCCACGCGCTCGCAGCACCACCCGTCCCTCCATCCGCTGCTCCAGCGCAGCCCCCGCGTTCAGCACCAAGTTGAGCACCACCTGCGTCAGGCTCGCCGACGACATCGCTACAACAAGCGGCCCAACGTCGAGCTCCACAGCCAACTCCACGTTGCGAAACAGCTTCTGGGGTCCAGCCAAAGCAACAACGTCGCCAATCACCGCAGCCACATCGGCGGTCGCCAAGGAGTCCGCCCCTGTGCTCTTTTCAGGACGGGCGAAGTCGAGAAGACCTCGCACCACCGTGTGCATCCGCTCGGTCTCCCGTTTCATCCGCACCAGGAAATCTCGCTGCGTTTCTAGCGGCAGATCCCCATCGAGCAGCAGGTCCTCGAACCCAAGAAGCGCTGCCAAAGGATTGCCTATTTCATGGGCAATTCCAGCGGCAAGACGCCCCACACTGGCAAGACGCTCGCTGCGTGCAAGGTGCCGTTTGGTCTCCTCGAGACGTTGGGTAGTCCGCGTCAGCTCGGCAACCTTCGCCCGCATCGCTTCTTCGTCCGCCACCAGCCGCGTCGTCATCGCTTGAAGGCTCCTGCCAAGCTCGGCGAGCTCACGGGCCCCGGCCCGCGGAACCCGAAGAGTCCGCTCCCCTTCCGCCACCCGATCGGCTGCATGGGCGAGGCTCTCCACAGGACCCACGATCAGACGCGTGAGCGTCGCATAGGCGAACACGGCGAGCGCCACGGCAAACATGAACATGTAAAGCGCAACAAGTCGGACCAGCCGAGTCCCACGCTCCGCATCGGACTCGCTTCGCAGACGCGCCGTGAGAGACTCCCGCCAAAGTACCGGCACCCGCACGGTGCGCCCGTCCGAAGTCACCCAAGGAGCCTCGCCCGCGTGGGCCAACAACCCACCGTCCGAGCTCCACACGGCAAGCGCTTCGACCCCGCCATGTCCCACGTTGCGCTCGAGGGTTGCCACGAGGTTCGGCGAGTCGGCGAGGGAAAGAGCGATCGTGCTGACCAGTGTTCGCGCCGCCTGATCGCGTTCGGCGCCAAGCGTGGCGTGCGTCAGGCTTGCAACGGCGGAAAAGAGCGGAACGAACGCGAGCAACATGAGGCCCGCCAGTGCCAGCACGATTTGAAGGCGCAGGCCCGGCGGGACGGTCCCCATCTACGCGCCATCAGTCGAGGCTGGCAGCGTCGATGACAAACCGATAGCGCACGTCGCCTCGAAGCATGCGCTCGTACGCCCCATCGATCGCAGTGATCGGGATCGTCTCGACGTCGGCGGCGATGCCATGGGAGGCGCAGAAGTCGAGCATCTCTTGGGTCTCTGGAATGCCTCCGATGAGCGAGCCGGCGATGGAGCGACGTCGCATGATGAGCGGAAACGCGGGCAACACCGAGGGTTTGTCCGGGACCCCCAACAGCACCATGACGCCATCGAGGCGCAGCATGCTTGCGTAGGTGACGAGATCGTGTGGCGCGGAGACCGAGTCGACGATGACATCGAAACGGCTTTGCGAAGTTGCCAGGGCGTGGCTGTCGGAAGTGAGAAGGAATTCGTGGGCGCCGAGACGAAGCGCGTCGGCCTTCTTCGAGGGCGACGAGCTCATAAGCGTGACCTCGGCTCCGAGCGCGACGGCGATCTTGACCGCCATGTGACCGAGCCCTCCGAGGCCGAGGACTCCGACGCGGTGTCCCTTGGTGACGCCCCAGTGGCGGAGGGGCGAATAGGTGGTGATGCCGGCACAAAGGAGCGGCGCGACTTGATCGAGCGGCTCCTTGTTTGACACGCGCAAGACGTAGTTTTCGTCGACTACGATCTGTGTCGAGTAGCCGCCGTGGGTGACGGTCTTCTTGTCTGGCTCGGTGCCGTTGTAGGTGAACGAGATGTGGCCGTCGCAGTATTGCTCGAGTCCTTTGGAGCAACTCGGACAGGTGCGGCAGGAGTCGACCATGCAGCCGACGCCGACCGCGTCGCCGATGGCGAACTTGGTGACTTTGGGGCCTACCCGGTGGACCTTGCCGACGATTTCGTGGCCCGGGACCATGGGGTAAGTCGAGCCGGCCCACTCATTTCGTACCTGGTGGAGGTCGGAGTGGCAGACGCCGCAGTAGTGGATTTTGATGAGAACGTCGTGGTCACCGGGCTCACGACGCTGGAAAGCGAAGGGGCCGAGGGGACTTTTGGCGTTGAATGCAGCATAGGCTTTAGTGTCGATCATGGGGCGGGATCGTTGCACGACGCGGCGAGGGTGTCGACGCTGTCGTTCAAGCGGTGGAAAGGGCTGCTTGTACGTCGTCGATGGCCGCGTCGACCGCACCAGCGTCGAGCCCACAGGCAAGGGCGAGCTTGGTGAGGACATGGCGCTCGACGTCGCTCACGCCTTCACTCGAGGCACCGAGGAGCGCTCCGACGCGAAGGATTTCGCGGGCGTGGTCTTTCTTGGTGACAAGACGCGAAATCATATCGACGCGGCGGTCGAGGCCATCTTCTGCGAGCTGGTCAGCGAAGTCGCTGAGGAGGGCGGCAATCTGACCGGGAGCAACGGCCCCTCCGGCAGCGACGATGACCACACGTTCGAACATGGCGCGTTCGTCGTCGTCGAAGTGCTCGTCGGCGGTGGCGACGAGGAATGCCGACTCGACCAAGGCCTCGAAAAGGGCGATTGCGAGCGGGTCGAATCCCGTCGGGACCGTGGCGTCGTCGCTTGGACGGGCTCCGTAGGCGACGGCCGAAAGGGCTAGGATTGAGGCAGGAGATGAGTCGTGCCGCACGCGCGCGGACCCTTTGGTGCGGGCGAGGCGTGCGAGCAAATTGAGTTTTAATTCGTCATCCATGAGCGCTCTTAGGGAGCCTATCGGAGAGGTGCCCCTGGCGTCGATGATGGAAGCGCAGGGCTTGCTGATTTCGTGGAGGGGCACGCCCGGTCGCGACCGACCTCGCCTTTTCCTCCGTTCCGCCCCGAGACGCGCCTATCCTCGCGGAGCGGCACCAGCCGTCAAGACCTGAAGGAGGACTGTATGAAAGGGATTAGGCTAGCCACCGGTATCGGATTGCTGATTGGGTTTGCGGCGTGCGAGGTCCAGGTGCGATCCGGCTCCCCCCCCCCTGCCAATGCGCCGCCGACCAGTCGCCAGGGAACCGCTCCCGCCGCCGCCCCCATGCCGAGAGTGCCGCCGCCAGCGCCCACGACGGCCCCCACGACCAGGGCCACCCCGACTTCCCCCGCGCCTTCGCCCATTTCCGCGGTCGCCGCACGTCAAGTCAACCAGCTCGCCATTGTCCGTTCGCCCGCCGGGGTTCAACAAATGAGCCGCGCACGCAGCGTTCGACCGCCTGCCAGCCGGAACATCGCGAGCATCTCGGGCAACGTCGGTGTTCTCATCCGCCAACGTCCACCGACCGAGTGCGGTCTCCAACAGCCCATGCCCGACACAAGACCCAATTACTTCGTCCACATCGACTGCAACCGCTACAGCCCCGTAGTCGGCGCCAAACCCGCCAATACGGCCCGTATGGCCAAACTCTTTCGCCAGGGCAAACTCCGTGTGAGTCCCCCGGCAAGCGCCATCCGATCGGTGCCCCACGGACGATCCCAGGTCACTGCCGCTGCTGGCGAACAAGAGCTTCCCGCCGAGGTCGACCACCGCCTCGAAGGGACCGAAGGCCCCGTCAAAGACCAAGAACAAGTCGGTGCATGCACCGCGTTTTCCCTCTCATCGGCCCTCGACAACGCGATCCGACGGCTCAACAAACCAGACACCTCGTCGTCCATGCACATCTGGATGCGCTACGGCTACCCGAACATGGGACAAGCCGCAGACGCCAACCTAAACCGTCCCGTCGCCAAGTGGGATGAGTGGCCGTACAACGCCACCGACGCATGCAAGGCGTACAAAGGCTCGTCCACCTACGGCTGCGGCGACGTGTACAAAGTCCAGCAAGATACGGCTTCCAAAGACCCTCGCCTGGTTGCAAAACTGCGGACCACGGACGCCGCAGGGGTGTACAAGATCACCTCCATCGACCGCATCCGCACCTCGCCTTTGGATCCCAAAGACCTCATGGTGGTCCTTGCCACGGGACGGGACATCTGGGTTGCCATGTCGACCGGTGGCGCCTGGTCAAAGGTCAAAGACGGGGTGATCCCTGAATACAGCACTGCCGGTGGCGGCCATGCCGTGATCTTCGCCGGCTACAAAACCACTGCCAACGGACGGATGTTCTTGATCCACAATAGTTGGACCGAGGGCTGGGGCGACAAAGGCTACGCCTGGATCTCCGAAAAGATGGTGCGCCAACACCTGTACGACGCCTACTCCATCAAGGTCGAGGATGGCGCCGCTCCTCCTCCTCCTCCCCCGCCGCCGCCTCCTCCCACCAAAGACACCTGCGCCGCCGGGTTCGGCAGGGCCGCACCAGGAGCTATCTGCACCAAGATATGCAAAGCGCAGTCCGAATGCAGTGCCGGGACCTCCTGCACGCAGGCCAACGGGCAGTCCAATTCGGTCTGCGTTGCAGACAATCCGCTCACCGATGACAACTGCGCTGACGACGAGTTGGTCGACTCCATCACGGGACTCTGTGTCGTCATGTGCTCCAACGATGAGCGTCCTGCCGGCGGTCTTTGCGACTAAACTAGTCTTCACCCCTCATCTCTAAGGGCTCTAAAAGCACAGGAGAAAGACCCTTGACAGCCACACGACGTCCAAGCTCCACATAATACATTTCCCCGGGCGCTAAATTGAATATCTCGATACGACTGCAACGCGTCGACAGTGCTCTGCCCCCCGCTCGCCTCCACCGCCGGGTCTCCTGTCGCGATCTGCACCTCGTACATGTCGACGTCGGGTCGGCCTTCGCATTCACCGCCACCCCCACTGACTTCGGTCCGCATCACTTTGTAGTCCGTCGGCTCGGCAGGCACACAGTGCGTCGTCCCCTTCACAATGTCGTGCCGCAGGTCATATCCAGTCGTTCCGAGCACATTGATGCTCCTGCCCGCGACCGCTTCGAAGTACGTGGCGATCGTCTTGAGGTGGTGCTCGGTGACCAAGTCGCGAGCCTCGTTGCGCGCATCGAAAGCAGTTTTGTAAGCAGCCATGTCGGCCACCTTGGGTTGCATGGCTTGCTCCTTTGGGGGGGCCCAAATCAGACAACCCCTTCGGGGCTGCTGGTTGGTCAGCGTGATGGGGGCCTGAACAGTGCCGTCGTACCCCAGCAGTTGCAGGTCACGCCGACATCCCGCGACGAGGGCGCATCTGTGGTTCGCTCCGTAGTCGTGCCCCTCGTGAAGGCACTGCCCCACACGCCTTACTTACTTAGGTATTCCCTTGGAAATACTTGTTCCAAGCACCGCGACCGTGAGGGAGCGGTTAGGCCGGCTTGGGCAGCTTCACCCGCTCCCTCACGGTCGCGGTACCAATGCCACGGGCTTGGGGCAGATATTTCCTGGGGAGTCCTTACCCCGGAAACGTTCGCTTCGCGATGTCGGCTATCTTCTTGGCCGTCTCGTTCGGAATCCCGACGTTTGCATGAGGCCAGACGAACCCCCTCGCCTGAACCTGACGGCACGACAGCGACACCAAGATATGGGCCTGGGTCCCGTCGGCCTGCGCGAGCGCGAAACCAAACTCTGGAAACATGCAGGTGTCGCGGTCGGTCACGAAGTGCGAGCCCTTGCCAAAGGTGTCGAGAATGTCGCTCTTGAGGGCCGCATCGGACGGCTGCTGGTAACCAAGGATCGGGAAATTCTCGAAGCGCTGTTGCTGGGCCTGCGGGGCGCCCGGCTGGGTGCCTGGAAGGATCCCGGGTGGGATGAGATTTGGCGGAAGCAATCCCTGGAGAAAAGGCGCCGCCTTCTGCGCCCATTCCGCACCAGGGAAACCAAGAGACGTGCCTTGCGAGGTCGGTGGCGACGTCGGGGCCGCCTGCCCTTCGAAGTTCTGAAGCCGGTAGACCGTGATGGGTTGCCCCTTCATCCGATCGAAGGGGGGCGCTAGCGAGGCGCATCCCTCGGCGAAACCGAGGAGAGAAAGAGCTGCCAAGGTCGTGCGAAAGAGTTGAGTTGAGGGATTCATGTCGCGCGAGTCTAGTCACAAAAAAGTCCCCATGCACGTGGCGCATGACGCCTTGTTCGAAACGTTGGTGGCCCCGAGTCCCCCAAAGCCCCCCCGCTTCAATCAGGCTTGCCGTACCGACGATGCCCCTCAGCTCGCCGCGGAGTCACCCATGTGGCGCGCTTCCTTTTTTGTTTCTTTCTTTTTCCGGACGGGTGCAACGTATTTCCGGTTTCTCTTGGGGGCTGCGGCCCCTTTGGCTGGACTGATTCCGCGCATCGTAGGCCATCTTCACCGAGCACGTCACCGCTTCTTGTTCACCGAAGCGCGCTCCTGTACCGTTCCTCCGTGCGCATCCCCCGTTGCCACCTGCCCGTAGCCTTCCTGACTCTGATCGTTGCGTGTAGCGCCGTGGACGGTCCCGCCCCTGCCGTTGCTCCTGTCAACGTGTGTCCCGAGTACGCGTGCAGCGCATACCGTCCCTACACCCCAGGTCTTGCCGCGGCCCAATGCAACTCCGGCGCGTGCGTCGTCAGCGCTCACATCGACTACCTGCTTGTGGTGTCCCTCCCCGAGACCTCGTTCTACGCCCCCAATCAGTCCTTCGTGCTCGCCTCCGGGACCCTCTTCGACCGACCCACTGCCAGTTGTCCCACCCGCACCTGCGCCCGTCTCCCCGAGGTCGGCGTGGTCGTGGGCAACTATGTGATCGCTCCGCGCGTGTCCGAAGAGCAGGTCCATTACTACCTTGGCAATGGCCTCGGCCAACCCGCAGCGCTTCCCATCGACGTCGTCTACCGCCCCTTGTGGAACCTCGCAGCGACGTCGGTCCCAGTCGCACGTGTTGGGCTTCCTCTACTGTCCGTCCATGCGTGGCCCATCACCGTACTCGCTGGAACCCCAGGCCCTGCACGTGGACCAAGCCCCGGCTATCGCACCCAAATTGCCGCTGGCCTCTACGAGCGCACCATCATGCCCACAGCTCCATTCGACACGTCTTTCCCCCCCAACGTCGAAGTGGTCACGGTCAGCTCCGGCGCTGCAGCCTTCGACCAAGACGTGCTCGAAACCCTCGACACCACCCCAGATGGCAAAGGAGCAAGGCGTTTCCCAACGTTCACCCTGACCCGCGCGGACGGCGGCTCGATGGACGGCTGGGTGACCTACCTGCGCGACCAGGCCACGGGACGACGGGTGTCCTCCTTGAGCCCCCTCGATCCAAGCAAGCGGCTTGCCCCCCCGGGACTCTCCTACCAAGTACAACTCAACACCAACCGGCATCCAGCCAGTCCTGGCCCAGGGTTTCCGCCTGATGCCCTCTACGGTACAGACCTCGTGGTGATCCCGTTGTCCCCGGACCGTCCCACCTTCTTTGTCCCTTACCTGGGCGGGGAGATTCCTGCCGACCAAGTGGTCCCTGCGGTGTTGGAGGCCGCGCGCGTTTCGGGGACAGTGACCTCGAAAGACGCCGCCAATCCATTGGCAGCGGACCTGGTGTTTACCGCAACCAAGCTGCTGACGTCGGCCGGGGTGGTTTCGGCAAACCTCGAACATACGGTGAGGACATCGACGGACCCACAAGGACAGTTCGAGGTGCGACTGGCGCGAGGGGAATATGCTGTTGTCGTATCGCCGCGGGTTGCGGGATTTGGGAAGGTAAGTCTGGAGTCTTTCAAAGTGGACTCCGTAAATGACGTGCAGGCTGGCAAGACTCTCCAGGTCGAGCCGCAGCGGTGGGTTCGCGGGATGTGTCGGGTTTCCGATGGACGACCGCTGGCGGGGGCGACTGTGGACTTTGCTCCATCGGTGTCGCTCGTGACCGCGACGTTGCCAGGGTCCAGGGACAGCTGGCCTCGTGCATTGCAGGTGAAGACGGATCGGACGGGGGCGTTTGTCGCGCAGGTGGATGCTGGGGTTTACGATGTGAAGGTGCGCCCAGCGGAAGGCAGTCGGCTTCCATGGTTGGTGACGAGCGGGCGTTCGGTGGGGACGTCGGACTCAGTTTTCGAGGTACTGGAACTGGAGGTGCCAGCGCCTATTGCGAGCGGGCTGACCCTGGTGGATCCGCAGAACAATGCGCTGGTGCGTGCGGTGGTACGGGTCTTTGCGCCTGCGGCGGGTGGGTACGTGGAGATTGGACGGGCGCTTACGGATACGCAGGGACGTTACGAGCTTTACCTAGCGGGTCCGCCTCGCTGAGCGACGCCCGCGCCATCAACGCGTCTCGATGCGTGCCACCAACGCTTTCAAGTAGAGCCCCTCCGCAAATGACGCAGGGACAGGATGATCCGCCCCCTGAAGCAGCCGCTCGCACACCACCGCCCTCAAGTTCGCTCGCCTCGCCCCCGTCGCCAACGCCCGGGTAAGCGACGCGAGATCCACCGCCGCCGAGCACGAACAGAACACCAAAAGCCCCCCCGGCGTCACAGCCCTCGACGCCTGCTCCGCCAGCTTCGCGTACGCCTGCAACGCTTGCTCCCTCGCGCTGCGGCTCGGCGCGTATCGAGGGGGATCCACAATCACCAGGTCGTAGCCTCCCGCCTGCCCCGCCTCTTGAAGCGCCTTGCGGGCATCCTGACGCCCAAATCGAATGCGGTCTTGAAAGCCGTTGAGACGCGCACACTCGGCGGCTACCTCGAGTCCAAGCGCACTTTCATCCACGGCAACCACCTCGGTCGCCCCCCCACGCGCCGCAGCAAGGGAGAACGGTCCAACAAACGTATAGGTGTCAAGTACGCGCTTTCCTCTGGAGAGCGCTTCGACCCGCGCCCGTACGTCGCGCTGATCGAAGTAAAACCCAGTCTTCTGAGCAAGGTCCAGCGGGACCTCAAACCGTAGCCCCCGCTCCCGAAAGCAAAGCTCTCTGACCTGGGAACCGCGTACCACACCGGACGCCACCGGCATGTTCTCTCGTATCCCCGCTGTCTGCGGTGTGCGGTCCACAATCGCCCGCGGTGCCATGACCGCTTGAAGCGCTTCGAAAATAAGTCCCTCGCGGCGCTTCATGCCCACCGTAAGAAGTTGCACCACTGCGATGTCCCCAAACACATCGCACACAAGCCCTGCAAGCCCGTCCCCCTCCGAGTGCACCAGCCGATACCCGGTCGTGTCCGTGCTGGGAAGACCAAAAACCTGTCGCAGCGCTTTGGCCCTTGTGAGCCGTCCTCGAAAAAACGCCCCGTCGATGGGAGTCTTGGCGTCGCGAACTAGTAGACGTACCGGGATCGCTGAGGTCGGTGAGTAAAACCCGCGTCCTAGCAGCTGCCCGCGAGGGTCGACCACCGAGACCTCGTCCCCCGCGGTCGCTCCCCCCTCGACCCGGTCGATGGCTTGGGCAAAGACCCAGGGATGGTCGGCCCATACAGGCTGCACATGACCGGGCTTGAGGCAAACAGTGGGCATGAGGATCAGACGCTTTCGGCGAACGCTTCCTCGGCTGCCGTCAGGGTCTTGGTAAGGTCGTCGTCGGAGTGCGCGTCGCTCAGAAACGCCGCTTCGAACTGCGCTGGAGGCCAGTAGACCCCGCGTGCGAGCATCGCACCGTGCCAGCGAGCAAAGCGCTGAACATCGCAGCGCTTCGCGTCCTCCCAGCACCGGATCGGCCCCTTGGCAAAGAACACCGTGAACATGGAGCCGACACGCTGTACGCAGGCGTCGAGACCAGTCTTGGAGAGCGCCAGCTCCAGTCCATGCTGAAGCCTTGCCCCCTTGGCCTCGAGACGCGCGTAGAGCGCTTCGTCGAGTCGGTCCAGGGTGGCAAGGGCGGCGGCCACGGCAATGGGATTGCCGCTGAGGGTTCCAGCTTGGTACACAGGACCGAGAGGAGCGACGCGGTCCATCAGGAGACGTCGTCCGCCGTACACGGCCAAGGGGAGTCCGCCGCCTATGATCTTGCCTAGACAGGTGAGGTCTGGGCGAAGGCCGACACGCGCTTGCATGCCCCCCTGTGCAACCCGGCAGCCGGTCATGACCTCGTCGAAGATGGAAACGGCACCGTGGGACGTGCAGAGCTCGACGAGGGTCTCGAGGAACCCGGGCTCGGGGGGGACCACTCCCATGTTGCCTACGACGGGCTCGACGATGACGGCGGCGAGGTCTTTGCCGCGCGTTTCGAAGAGATGCCGAAGGGCGTTGGTGTCGTTGTAGGGGAGGGTCAGGGTGTTTTCGGCGGTGGCGCGAGGGACTCCCGCGGAGTCTGGGACTCCGAAGGTGGCAGCGCCCGAGCCCGCTTTGACGAGAAGGAAATCGGCGTGGCCGTGGTAGCAGCCTTCGAACTTGACGATGAGGTCACGTCCCGTGAAGCCGCGAGCGACCCGGAGCGCGCTCATGGTGGCTTCGGTGCCGCTCGAGACGGCGCGCAGCTTTTCAATGGACGGGTACAGAGCGATGAGACGCTCGGCGAGGAGCACTTCGCCTTCGGTGGGGGCGCCGTAGCTGGTGCCACGGGTGGCGGCTTCGGTGATGGCGGCGACGACGTTGGGGGGGGCGTGGCCGAGGAGCATGGGTCCCCAGGAGCCGACGTAGTCGATGTAGCGGGTTTGGTCGGCGCCATAGAGGTAGGCACCGGAGGCGCGGGAGATGAAGACGGGGGTTCCTTGTACGGCGCGAAATGCCCGGACGGGGCTATTGACCCCCCCGGGCAGGACACGCTCGGCACGAGCGAAGAGGGCAGCCGAGACAGAATCGATCATGGGGAAGGGGAGGTCACTGTCCGGTCCGAGGGACACACATTCCGCTCGTGCAGGCATTGGGATTGATGCAGTCGGTTTCCGTGGCGCAGGGGAACGCGCACTTGTTGTATTGCGGATTGCAGCGGTGCGTGCCGCATCCCTGGTCATTGGAGCAGGGGAGCGCGAGAGGACCCGGAACGACCATTTGAGGACCGCTGGGAGCTGGCGCCGTGTAGGTGGGGGCCGGGGCGGTATAGGTTGGCGCGGGGCCAGTCGGGGGGGCGGTGGGGGACGGTGCGGTCATCGTGGGCTGCGGCGGGTATGCCGAGGGGTCCGCCTGCTGCTGGGGACGGCACGCGGTGAAGACGCCGTAGAGCGCGAAGACTGTGGTGGCAGAAATGACGAGGGTACGCATGCGAGAAGTCCTCCGAGGAGTTGAGAGATAGACGGCCGCGGCCGTGCGGGTCAACGTGTGAGTGGGCGACTGGCTTACAGCCATCCAGATGGCATCCAGATGGCGGATGGCTCAACGCGTTCTTTTGGGTTTCAGGAGCTCGGTAGCGACCTGGGCGACGATGCCATCGGGATCCCGTGAGAGACGCTGAACCGCGGCGCTTCCCGCGACCGGGTCGCATTCGAGCAACCCTTCGACGGCTCGAAGGCGGACCTGGCGCTCGACAGTGCCCTGCTCGGCGAGTCCGCGTATGAGGGCGAAGGCTCGCTGCTTTTGCGCATCTGGTGCGCGGTCATCGCGGCAAACATGGGTGAGCGCCTCGACGTGAAGCGTGCTGCGGACCCGTACCGCCACGGCCCGTCGTTGCTCGGCTTCGAGGAGAGCCTCGTACTTGTCTTGGCAGCGTCCCCACCACGCGACGTACCGAGAGCAAAGGGCGGCGATATCGTCATCGGGGTCGTCGAGGAGCTCGGCCCAGACGGCGCAGGTATCGACGGGGAAGTGTCCACCGCCTGCCCAGAGCGCTTTGACGGCAACGGCTCGCACTTCTTTGTCGGGGTCTCGTACGAGCTCCCGCACTAGGTCGTGGACAGCACGCACCGCGGGGTTGTGTTCGAGGAGGCGAAGGGCGATGGCGGAACGTAGCGGTGCGAGGTCGTGTTTCTTGGCGATGGCGCGGACACGTTCGAAGACGTCGGACTTTTGCACGTTGATTTTGGCGACCGCCTGGCCGAGGAGAGGCGCGACCGTGGAGCTTTTTTCCCGTTCGGCCTGGACCACGATGCGCAAGGACAACACGGAGTCGTTTCGGTAGCGGCTTCCGAAGGTGGCGAGTGCCTCGGCGGCCAGGACTCGGACCCGTTCGTCGTCGTCTTCGAGCAACGCGATGAGGGTGGTGTCGGCCCGTCCGCCGCCCAGTGGTCCTTGGGCCGTTTGCCAGGAACGATAGGCTTCGCAGTCACCGAAGCCGTTGTTCCAGGTGCATGCGAGGGCTTTTTTGGCGAGGGCCAGCACGGCGGGGTCGTTGCCGGGGGCGTCCAAGCCGCGACGTGCTCCTGAGGGGGAGGACGGCGCCCCGACGATGGCCGTAGGGCTTGGCGCTTCGGTGGTGGTTTCGCGTCGGCATGTGACACATGCGAGGGCCACGGTTGCGAGGATAGCGAGGATAGCGAGGAACCGCACGTGTCGAAGTGTAAGGAATTTCCTTTGGAATAGGAAGGGCGCGGGCGCTCACCCGCTTGACTCGCTGACCCCCGTGGCGATATCGCCTCCGTTCCTTGCGGCCCGCCCCCCACGATATTCGCTTAGCGCTCGGTCCGTGCTCGCTCGGCTCGATCCTGGTCGCCGCCACGGAGCGGGGCGTCTGCGCCATCCTCCTCGGCGACAATCCGCAGGAGCTGACCGACGATCTCGAACGACGCCTGCCGCACGCCCACATCATCGGCGCCGATCGTCCGTTCCAGCAGCTCGTCGCACAGGTAGTCGGGCTTGTCGACAACCCTCGGGTCGGAACAACACCGCTGCTCGATGTCTGCGGTACAGCGTTCCAACTGCGTGTCTGGAAGGCGCTCACCGAGATCCCCGTCGGCACGACCAAGACCTACTCGCAGATCGCCCACGCTATCGACGTCCCCAAGGCTGTCAGGGCCGTCGCCAATGCCTGTGCCGCGAACGCACTCGCAGTGGCGATCCCTTGTCATCGCGTGGTGAAAACCAATGGTGACCTGTCCGGGTACCGGTGGGGAGTCGAGAGGAAGCGCGAGCTCCTGTCACGTGAGGGGTGGTGTAAACCAACCCTAGTAGCTCGCGGCGGAAGTCCTTGGACACTCCGGAGCAGCCGAGCCCGCGACACCCGCTACCCAGGGTTACCCACCCTGGGCTGATTTGACTCGCCCCTTCGGGGCTGCCGATCAACGC
>CAITRH010000296.1 GCA_903894755.1 uncultured delta proteobacterium | reverse complement strand
GCCGTTGCAGCGTGAGAACCCCCAAGTTTTTCCCTTCGATGGAACGGACACCGTGCGTTGATTGGCAGCCCCGAAGGGGCGAATCAAATCAGCCCAGAGTGGGTAACCCTGGGTCGCGGTGTCGCGGTGAGAGAAAGTTGCGGTTCTCAAGATGGGTTTGGTTTAATATTGAGATAAATTCAATGGCCGTCGGGGAATGTGGACAACATGGCGCGTTCGTGAAGAATCGCCCTCGCAGCATTTCCTTACTTGTGGTTGACAGTGCGTCACTCAGTCGCCATCTTCACGTTTCGTCGGAGTTCAAACTTAGAGGGTGTTTGATTAACGGGTATGGGGGTAACCCAGAGGGGACAGCCTGTAAGGGAACTCCCTAGGAAATGCTTGTTCCAAGCTCCGCGACCGTGAGGGAGCGGCCTGGAAGCTTCACCGCTCGCTCACGGTCGCGGTGCCAATGCCACGGGCTTGAGGCGGCGACACGAAACACCACAATACGGCCACTCTTAAGAAGTTCGGCTGAGTACCGTTCAGACATGCGCGGGTAGCACCTGGCGCTAAAAGGCGGTACTTTAAAGTCAACCATGAAGGTCCTCTTCACGAATGCTCCCTGGTACAAGGCCCCCGAGGGGACAAAGCCCGGCTGGCGGGGGGTCCGAGCTGGGTCGCGCTGGCCCCACACGTTTGAATATTTTTCCCACACCGTTCGCGATGGCTGCATCCTGGAGCTGGTGGGCGGGTATCTGCCGTTTCCCCTGTGGCTTGCGACGGCAGCGGCTTTTGCGCGACGCGAAGGGCTCGACTTTCGTCTTCGTGACTCGATCTCGATGGGAGAGACCTACGAGAGTTACTACGATTTTGTGCGCGAGTACGCTCCCGATGTCGTCGTCCTCGAAACCTCGACGCCCACCGTTCGCGTCGACCTTGCCATAGCAGCTCGTCTGCGGGAACTCGTGCCGGGGGTGAAGGTCCTCTTCACGGGGCTGCACTTCGAACTTGAGCAGGTATCGTTCCTCGAGAATCACCCGGAGGTCGACTTTGCTATTCACGGGGAGTACGAGATTTCCGCGACGAAGCTGCTTCGCGCTCTGCGGGATGGCACGTCGCTCGAGGCCGTGCCGGCCCTCATGTATCGCAGTGGAGCTTCCATTCGGAAGAACCCCTTCGGGACTCTCGTAGACTTAGCAAAGTTCCCTTGGGCGGAGCGCGAGGGTTTGCCCAACTTGAACTATTTCGATGGGGTCTGCGGCCTACCGCGTCCGCAGCTTCAGCTCATGGCCACACGGGGCTGCCCCTATGGCTGTATCTTCTGTGCATGGCCGCAGATGCTGTACCGCGGGCCCACGTACCGGAAGCGCCCCGCCCAGGACGTCGTCGACGAAATCAAAGCCAACCTGGACAAGCTTCCTTACAAGAGCGTCTATATCGATGACGACACGGTAAATATCAGCAAAACGTACGTCGTCGAGCTCGCTACGAAGCTTCGTGAGGCGGAGATTGGGGGGCGTGTCCCTTGGTCAACGATGGGGCGGGCCGATCTGATGGACCAGCCCACTCTCGCGGCACTGCGCGATGCAGGTCTTTTTAGCATCAAATACGGTGTCGAATCGGCGAATCAAGCCATTCTGGACGAAATTGACAAGCGCGCGAAGCTCGAAAACGTGCTCGAGATGGTCCGACTCACCAAGGAGTACGGCATCCGGGTGCACCTGACGTACACGTTCGGGCTCCCCAGCGATACGCCGGAAACCATCGAGAAGACCATCGAGGTCGCCTGCGCGCTTCCCGTGGACACGGTCCAGTTCTCAATTGCGACGCCATTTCCCGGAACGGAAATGTACCGCATGTACGAGGAGAAAGGGTGGATCGCGTCCAAGAATTGGGACGACTATATCGGTTCCAATAGCGCCGTGTCGAGGACGCAGAACTTTACCGGCGAGCAACTGGAGTTCTACGTCGCCGAAGCCTACCGTAGGTTTGCCGAGGCGCAGACCGCGCGGGGCGTTCAGTCGGCGGAAGTGCCTGAAAAACTCCACGCCGCCGCAACTAATACGCTTTCTGCTGGAGATCCGGTCCTCGTCATGCAGACGTCCCGACCCCCGCTCACCCGATGGCTCGTTCGGACCCTGAAGACGTGGGGATACGATGTCCACCTCGCAACTCCTGCCAGGTTTCGTAAAGAATTTGGAACCTTGCTGCCGAACGAGCGGATACACACGTTCGAGGGCCAAAGTCACTTCAGGTTCGATTTGCATGCCGAGTGGGCGCGACAGCTTCGCAGCAAATTTGCCTTCAAGGGGGCGTTTATCCCGTACTCTTTCGCGTCCCGACAGGGCTACGAGGACGTGGAACGGTTGGCGGTCGAGTTCGCGGGGCGTATCGTTGCCGGAGTGACGCCGGAGGGACAGGTCCTCCGATGAAGGTCTTGGCGCTCGGTGCCCTCTGGATTCCGTACATCCGTGACAATTGGATGGAGGCCATCCGGCACGTGCTCGGAGGAGATGTCGTTACGGTGAACGTTGGCCCTCTTCTCGCTGCGAGGGAGGAGTACGGAGGGCAGAGAGAAGGATTTCACTGCGCATACGTTTATCGGATTCTACGAGAGCAAGCTTTCGATTACCTCTTTTTTTACCACGACTGGATATTCGAGGAATTCCCAGATGAATTCTTCGAAAAGGTGCGTCGGAAGGGAATTCGTACCGCGGCGTTCCACCCGGACGATGAACCGGAACACTGGTATCAAAGGAACGCGAAATACGACCATCACTTCGATCTGGTTGCCTCCCATTCCACGGCAGGGGTAGCGAGGCGGTTGGAGGCGGGATGGGGGGAGCGGGTCATGTATCTTCCGTGGGGATACAATCCACGGCTCTTCCGCCGTCTCGAAGGGGTCGAGAAACGATACGACGTCGTATTCGTGGGAAAGCACAAAGTATTCGACGGTAAAGAAGGCGTCTATATCGAGGACGGAGCGCACCGGCAGGAGCAGCTCGTGCATCTCGCGGAGTGCTGCGAGCGGCGCGGTTGGCGGTTTCGCGTATTTGGGCACGGGTGGGACGATCACCCGGTGATCAAGAAATACGCCGGGGGGGTTCCCTCCCAGGAAGATTTGGTTCGAATCTTCAACGAAACTCGCGTCGTTTTCAATCCGGCGTGGTCCGCGGACGGCGATCCTCGGGCGGTGCAGACGAAGCTCCGGCACTTCGAAGTACCGGGATGCGGTGCGTTTCAACTGACCAACGAAAACCAGGAGCTCGCCGAGCTCTTCAAGCGCGACGAAGAAATCGTGTTTTTCAACGGGATCGACGAGGCGGTTGACAAGATCCAGCGGTACATCAAAGACGATGGAACGCGGGAGTCTATCGCTCTCGCCGGTCATGCGCGGGCAATGGCGGAGCACACGTTGGACCGTCGTGTGACGGCTCTTTTCGAACGGATGCGGAAGATTTATCCTCTGCGAACTTCCCTGCCCACTGCGGCATTGCCTCGAGTCCGACAGTTTCGCGTGCGTGACGATGTGGAGGCGAGAGAACTCCTCGAGACCCTTCGGACGGATCCGTCGATTGTCGCTGGATCCGACTGGGTCCATTTTTTGGCGGGCGATTTCCTCGACGTTAGAACTGATTATGCGCTGTTGGTTCCCTATATGGACCGCGCGACAAGCTCCATCCTGGGCGTGCGCAGCTACTTCGACGTGGAGGGGACGGCAAGAAATCCCCTGCAAAGGGCGCGTCTGGAGCATCAAGGTCGGATTTTGCCCGAGACATTCGACGTCAACGCATTCGAGCAGGACATTGCAGGCTACTGTCACAATTCATTTGTCAATATAACAGAGGATGGCCGTACCCTACTCCTCTGCAATTTCATCGCCCCGACAGCACGTGCGACAGAACTGCTCTCGGCTTTCTTGAGCGGAAGGACCGCTGCAATTCGCGAACTGGCTCCGATCCACACGGGGTGTGTAGTCACCGAAGTCCTGATTCGCTCCGTGGAGCCGGCGCGGGGGCCGAACATGATCAAGGACATCGAATACGTGCGGCGTTTGAGGGTGCTGCTGAAACGATTTGCGGCGCTTGGGTATCGTATCGTTCTCTATGGGGCTCGGGGCATGGGAGAGGTGGTTCTTCGCCTTGTGGGTGAAGTGCCGGAAATTCGATTGGTGGGCGTCATCGATCGAGACCTCTCCGTGTTGGAATTTGGCGGGGTCCCAGTCTTGCGGCCGGAAGCGTTGCGCGAATGCGCGCCGGACGTTATCATACTTTCTGCGGCG
The DNA here is from genome assembly GCA_903894755.1 of uncultured delta proteobacterium. Lineage (GTDB taxonomy): Bacteria > Myxococcota_A > Polyangia > Polyangiales > Polyangiaceae > CAITRH01. The sequence goes on along the minus strand of CAITRH010000296.1, from coordinate 7,852 downwards.
GCCTCCGGCGCCAGTATCCACGCATCCATTGCGCACATGGAGGCGACGTCGTGCATTCTCCCGCTTTACGATCTGCACCATCCCGTATGGAGGGTGTTGCTGCCATGAGGCGGTGATTCCCGTATGGGGTATTCCATGACGAAACGAACAATCGTGACGGGCGGTGCGGGCTTCATTGGGAGCCATCTTGTGGAGCGACTTCTGGCCGAGGGGCATTCGGTGCTCGTGGTGGACAATTTGGCCACGGGACGCCTCGAGAATCTTGCCCACCTCCGTGGGGAGCCCCGGCTGGCCTTGGAGCAAGAGGACATTACCGATTTCGAACGGATCGCCCCTCTTTTCCGTGGTGTGGACTGGGTATTCCACGTAGCGGGGCTCGCGGACATCGTGCCGTCCGTCCAGAGGCCCCTTGACTACCACGCCACCAATGCAGACGGGTCGGTGAAGGTGGCCGAGGCCTGCCGTCTTGGAGAGGTGAAGCGGGTCCTATACGCGGCGTCGTCCACTTGCTACGGCTTACCCGATGTGGTGCCCACGCCCGAGGACGCCCCTATCCGACCCATGTACCCCTATGCGCTGACGAAATACCTCGGCGAGCAGTACCTGCTCGCTTGGCATAGCATCTACGGTCTCCCCGTCGTATCGCTGCGCCTGTTCAACGTCTTTGGGCCCCGTTCCCGGACGACGGGCACCTACGGTGCGGTCTTTGGTGTATTCCTAGCTCAGAAACTGGCCGGTAAACCGTTCACTGTGGTGGGCGACGGTACCCAGACCCGTGATTTTACTTATGTGACGGACGTTGCGGACGCCTTCGTGAGGGTGGCAGCTTCCGATCTCGTGGGGGGGATCTTCAACGTGGGGTCTGGAGGCACCTATTCGGTGAATTATCTGGTCGCGCTGCTGGGCGGAGAGAGCGTTTACCTGCCCAAGCGTCCCGGAGAGCCGGATTGTACCTTTGCGGACACGACAAGGATTCGAAAGCGACTAGGTTGGAACGCTGCGGTCCCCTTTGAAGAGGGGGTACAACGGATGCTCGACCATATCGAATTGTGGCGCCAGGCACCCGTGTGGGATCCCGATTCCGTGGCCGAAGCCACGCGGGATTGGTTCAGGTACCTGGGATAAAGCGAACATGAGTCATCCTAAGCTCTACGAGCTCGCCGAGCTTGCCGTGCAGCGGGAGGGCCCCTTTGGCGGGCGTCTCGTGCTCTGCTCCGGCGATTTCGACCTCCTGCACCCGGAAGCCATCCGCGTGCTGGAGAATGCGCGGACGCACGGGGATCGCTTGGTGGTCGTGATCACGCCGGACGCGTCTCGACCTAGGGTGACTTCCAGGCCGGTGGTGGCGGAGGGACTCCGGGCCGAAGCGTTGACTTCCCTTACGTGCGTCGATGCGGTCGTGATCGGGACCAACCATTCGGCGATGGAGGCCATCCGCGTGCTGAAACCGGCGACCTTCCTGCCCTGCCGGGAAAAGCGCGGCGGGCTTTCCCGGGGCACGGGCGTCTGCAACGGCGAGGAGAAGATTCTCAAGGCGCTCGGGGTAGAGATCCTGGAGCCCCCTGCGAATTCCCGAGTGCCCCACCACCACCAGAACCCACTCTGGGCCTTCCCCCAGGAGGTCGACCACTACCTCGATGACCTCGCTGCCACGTACGACGCGGAGGCGGTCCTGGACCGGCTTTCCTCGGTCCGGGATCTCAAGGTCCTGGTGGTAGGTGAAAGTATCGTGGATGAGTACCACTATTGCCAAACCTTGGGAAAGTCGGGCAAGGAGCCCATTCTGGCTACCAAGTTCCTCCACGCGGAAATTTTCGCCGGCGGTGCCCTTGCCGTCGCCAACAACCTGGCGTCGTTCTGTGACCACGTGGACCTCCTCACGGTGCTTGGACGTCAGGGAGGTCAGCCCGATCGCACGGAACCATTTATTCGTGACCACATAAACAATATAATTAACAGTCACATTGTGTACCAAGACGAGGCTCCCACCATCGTAAAGCGGAGGTTCGTGGAGCAGTACCCCTTCCAAAAGCTCTTCGAGGTCTACCTTATCAAGCGGATGGAGGAGAACTGTCCTGCGGCGGAGGAACTCTGTCGCCACCTGAAAGAGATGCTGCCGAAATACGACGTCGTCATCGTGGCGGACTATGGCCACGGCATGATCACATCACGGGCGGTGCGCATCCTTTGCGACAAGGCGCGAATGCTGGCCGTGAACACGCAGACCAACGCCGACAACAAAGGTTTTAACACCATCTGTAAGTATCCCCGGGCCGATTACGCCAGCATCTCGGAGAACGAGCTGCGCCTGGAAGTCCGCAGCCTCGAGCGGGAAACCCGGGAGATCGTCGAGGAGGTGGGGCGAAAACTGGAATGCCGGGCCCTGTTGGTCACTCGTGGCAGCAAAGGCAACCTCCTCTACTCACCCACCCAGGGCTTCTTCCAGGCCCCCTCGCTTACGCAGCGGGTCGTGGACCGAGTGGGCGCGGGCGACGCGGTATTCGCCGTGACCTCCTTGCTGATGGCTCGGGAGACCCCCTTGGACCTGGTCGCCTTCGTCGGCAATGTGGTGGGCGCTCATGCCGTGGGCACCGTGGGGCACCGGGCTTCCCTCGATCCCTCCGCTGTCGCCGAGCATATTTCGATCCTCCTTGAGTAGGTCCGCAATTGCTCGTTCTTGATGGTTTATTTGACGCAACATTTGATGAAGACGTCGTTTTGTTTCCCCGAACGGGGCCCGAGTCGGCATAATCAGACCTCGGGTCCGAGTGACCTTTCCGTTTCCACCGAAATGAAGCCAAGCTCGCCATGATCGAGATCCCTGAAAGCCCGCTGGATCATATGGAACGCCTCGGCTCTTTGCTTCGGGGCACCATGGTGACGGACCGAACCAGCGAATTCCTTTCCCTCGACGCGGGGTGTCGCGCCGTAGTGGAGACGATCCTTGCGACGCATCGTGATCGACGCAAGGCGATGGTCGTGGGCAACGGGGGAAGCTCTGCCATCGCAAGCCATATGCAGACGGATTTTGCGAATTCGCTGCGTATGCGGTCGATGGTGTTCAGCGAGCCTTCGCTTCTGACCGCACTGGCCAACGACTTCGGCTACGCTGCAGCCTTCGAATGCCAGGTGGCGACGTGGGCGGACCCCGGGGACCTCATGGTCGCCATCAGTAGCTCGGGGCGCTCCATCAATATTTTGAATGCGGTTCGAGCTGCGACCGAACGTGGAGCTCGAATCGTTACGTTCTCCGGCTTCATAGCAGACAACCCGCTCCGTGGGATGGGGGACGTCAATTTCTACGTCGCCTCCCAGTCGTACGGGCTGGTGGAGACCGCTCACCAGGTGCTCGCCCACTACCTGACGGACCAGGCGGGGCTTCTTCTGAAAGGCAGTGAGGCATGACGAAAGATCGAGGCGAACGGGTCCTCGTTACCGGAGGAGCGGGCTACGTGGGGTCCGTGCTGGTCCCAAAGCTCCTGCAAGCGGGGTACAAGGTCCGTGTGCTGGATTTGTACCTGTATGGCGAGCAGGTTTTCGACCCAGTCCGAGGCAATCCAGACCTAGAGGAAGTCAAGGGCGACCTGCGGGACCGCGTGCTGGTAGCAAGTGCGGTCCGTGGCTGCGATGGGGTGATCCACCTTGCGTGCATCTCTAACGACCCGAGCTTCGAACTGGATCCAGAATTGGGCAAGAGCATCAACTTCGACGCCTTCGAGCCGCTGGTGGACCTGAGCCGGGAGGCGGGCGTAAAACGATTTATCTATGCGTCCTCCAGCAGTGTCTACGGCGTGAAGGAGGATCGGAACGTAACGGAGACTCTGCCGCTCGAGCCTCTGACCGATTACTCGAAGTACAAGGCTCTCTGCGAGGAGATCCTCCTCCGGAAGAGGGCACCGGGCTTCGTGTGCCTTGTGCTGCGACCCGCAACCGTCTGCGGGTGGTCGCCCCGCCTTCGGCTCGACTTGACGGTGAACATCCTTTCCAATCACGCCTACCATAACCGTAAGATTAAAGTCTTCGGCGGGGGCCAGATGCGGCCCAACATTCACATTCAGGACATGACTGACCTTTATCTGAATGCCCTCGTTTGGGAAGACGAGGCGATCGACGGAAAGATCTTCAACGCGGGTTATGAGAACCATACGGTTTCGGAAATCGCCAGCATCGTACGGGAGGTGGTGGGCAGGGACGTCACGGTGGAAACCACTCCCACGAATGACAACCGATCCTATCATATTTCTTCGGAGAAGATCCGCGAAGAGCTGGGGTTCGTTCCAACCCATTCCATCCACGATGCCGTAAAAGACCTGGTGGACGCTTTTGAATCGGGGCGCGTGCCTCATCCCATGGACGATCCCCGCTACTACAACATCCGTCTGATGCAGCAGGTGAGCTTGCGGTGATCATCGGACTGGATTTCGACAACACGCTCATCTGCTACGACGAGCTTTTCCACCGTCTGGCGATGGAGGCGGGGGTGGCCTGTCCCGCGTCGGGTGCGAGCAAGAGGGCGATCCGGGACCTGGCCCGAAGGAGTCCAGGCGCGGACGCCACCTGGCAGCGACTCCAGGGATTGGCCTACGGTCCCCGCATCCAAGAGGCCCATCTTTTTCCCGGTCTCCGCGATTTTTTCGAACGCTGCGTTCAGGAGCATGCGGACCTCGTGGTCGTGAGCCACAAGACGGAATACGCTAGTGACGACGCCACCCGGACCCCGCTTCGCACCGCCGCGCTGGACTGGATGGATCGGCAGGGACTCTTTCATTTTGCTGCAGGTGTCCTGAAGCGGGGTTCGATCCATTTCTGCGCCAGCCGAGAATACAAGGTCGCCCGGATCCGGGAGCTGGGTTGCACATGGTTCGTGGATGATCTGGAAGAAACCTTCCTCGAGCCCAACTACCCCCGGGAAGTTCGAGGGATCTTTTTCGCACCGGAGGGGCCGAGGGGAATCCCCCACCGACCGGAAATCCTGTGGGCCGAATCCTGGGAGAAGGTGGCAGGGCATGTCTTCGCTGACTGATCTGCATGCTTCCACCTGGATGGCCGCTGCCGAACGGCTTCTGGGATACCCTGTGTCCGATCCCCGCGCGCTCGGGGGTGGACGTAACAGTCGGGTTTTCAGGCTTGACACTTCGGAGGGACCGGTGGTCGCCAAGCTCTATGTCCGCGAGCCGGGCGACGCCCGGGACCGGCTCGAACAAGAGTTCCGCGCCTTGACGTTCCTATGGGAGGCGGGCGAGCGGGCGATCCCCGAACCCTTGGCTGTGGACCGAGATCGTGGGTTCGGCTTGTATGGGTTCCTGGACGGAGCCCCGGTCGCCAATCCTAGTGACGCAGAAATCGGAGAGTCCCTCGAGTTCTTGAAGCGACTGCACGGCTACGGGGCTCTACATGCCGCCGAAATGCTTCCTCCCGCATCGGAGGCCTTCTTTCGCTTTTCTGAGATTCGCAAGAATCTCCATTTTCGCCTGGAACGCCTCGATGCGGTCGATGCAGGACGCTCCCGGGAATCGGGTCTGGCCGATTTTGTCCAAAGCGAGCTTCGCCCGAAACTGGCTCGCTTCCTTGCCCGCTGCCGGCTGGACGAGGACGTTCTGTTGCCGAACGAGGGACGGATCTTGAGCCCGTCCGATTTTGGCTTCCACAACTGTATTAGGAGGACGGACGGCCATCTAGCGTTCCTAGACTTCGAGTACTTCGGCTGGGACGATCCCGCCAAGACGTTGTGCGATTTCCTGCTCCACCCAGGGATGGCCCTGCCTCGCGAGCTCCGCTGCGTTTTCCGTGATGGGTTGTTGCGCAAGTTTACGAGCATTCCAGAGCTCGCTTCCCGAGCCGAGGCCACCTTTCTCCTTTATGGGCTCAAGTGGTGTCTGATCCTACTGAACGAGTTCCTTCCGGGCCCTTTATCGCGACGGACCATCGCCGCGGAAGGGGGGCTGGTCGAGAAGGAGCTGCAGGCACGACAGCTCGCAAAATCCCGGCACTTGCTCCGAAGCCTCGAGGAACTCCATGAATACTACTGGCCGACCTAGCGAATTTTCCCCGGAAGGCTCCCACGGGCTGGACCGCCGCTCCCTCGAGTTGCGTCACCTGGTGCTACGCGCCTTCGGTGCGGCTCGGCGCGGCCACTTGGGATCGGCGTTCTCCGTCGTGGAAATTCTGCGGGTCCTTTACGACGACATCCTGCGCTTCGATTCGGCCCGCCCCACGTGGAAGGACCGAGACCGGTTCATTTTCTCGAAGGGCCACGGGTGCCTGGCCCTCTATGCCCTGCTTGCGGACAAGGGTTTCATCCCCGTCGAGGAGTTGGACCGCTTCTGTGCCGCGGAAGGCATCCTGGGCGGCCACCCGGAGCGAGGCAAGATCCCAGGCGTCGAGGCTTCCACGGGCAGCCTCGGACACGGCCTGGCCATCGCGGTAGGGATGGCCATCGCGCTGCGACTGGACCGCCGGACTGCGAGAGTCTTCGTTCTCAACAGCGATGGTGAGTGCAACGAGGGCTCCCTCTGGGAAGCGGCACTCCATGCGTCCAAGCATCGTTTGGACAATCTCACGATCCTTCTTGACTACAATCGGATGCAGTCTTACGGTCGCACGGCGGAGGTGGTGGACCTGGAGCCTTTGGCAGACAAGTGGCGGGCGTTCGGGTTCGCGGTGCGGGAGGTGGAGGGTCACGACGTGGCTGGAATCCGGGCAGCACTGGCGCCTCTGCCGTTTGAAAAGGGCAAACCGGGCGTACTGATTTGTCGTACCGTGAAGGGAAAGGGGGTGCCCTTCCTGGAATGGAACGCGGCGTGGCACCACAAGAACAAAGCCTCGAACGAGGAACTGGCTGCCTTGTATTCGGCCCTGGAGGTGAAGTGATGCGCAAGGCATGTCTCGACATGGTTCATCGACTCGCCCGGACCGACGAGCGTATCGTCTTTGTCGGCTCGGACTTGGGCGCGGGGGCCGTGGACGGGATGAAGGCCGAGATCCCGGATCGCTTTTTCATGGAGGGCATCAGTGAGGCGCACGTGATCGGTATGGCGGCGGGGATGGCCATGGAAGGGAAGGTCGTATACGTCAATACGATCGCCACGTTCTTGACGCGTCGGTGCCTGGAGCAGGTGATCCTGGATCTCTGCCTCCATGACTGCAAGGTACGTCTCATCGGCAGCGGGGGAGGGCTAGTGTACGCGCCGCTGGGCCCGACCCACGAGGCCATCGATGACATCGCGCTTTTACGAGCCATTCCCAACATGACCATCCTGGCTCCCGCGGACGCGGAGGAGATGAAGCGCCTCATGCCCCTCACCGTGGACCATCCAGGCCCCATCTACATTCGTCTCGGAAAAGGCCGGGACCCGATTATCACCCCGGTCGACCAGGACTTTCGGATCGGCCGCTGCTTTTTGCTTCGGCCAGGCAACGGCCTCCTGCTGGTCACGACGGGCACGATGGGCCGCATGGCTCTCGACGCGGCGGAGCTTCTAGAGCAGCGCGGCATCGACGCTGGAGTTCTCCATGTCCCGACGCTCAAGCCGTTGGACGCGGAAGCACTGAATGGGTGGATTGGCCCGGTCCCGGCCGTGTTGACCCTCGAAGAACATTCGATCGTCGGGGGCCTGGGTAGCGCTGTGGCCGAAATCTTGGCTGAGTCGGTTTACCCCGTTACCAAGCGGTTTGCCCGGATGGGGATCCCGGACGCGTTTCCTAAGAACTACGGGACGCAGGCGAGCCTCATGGCGCACCTGGGTCTCACCGTTGCGTCCGTAACGACAAAGGCCGTGTCGCTCCTTACGGGCCGGTGCTAAACCACGTCCAGATCGAAACCCGCCATTCCCGCCATACTCCGTTTTGGCCT
>CAITRH010000295.1 GCA_903894755.1 uncultured delta proteobacterium | reverse complement strand
TACGCCGTCCCCCCCTTCTTGAGCCTGCTCGTGGCGTCATTTTTAGTCTCTATGTCGCTGCGCGGGGCGCGCCAGCGGGCGACCTCGCTCTTTGGCCTGTGGTGCCTCGGCTTTTCCGCCCTGTACGCCTATCGAACGCTCGCCACAGTGGTCACGTCGCCGGAGACGGCGCTGACGCTTTGCCGCATCGGTCACTTCTTTTTCGTCCCGTCCATGCCCGTGGCCGTGGCGTTCGTCCGCGAGACCCTGGAGCTGCGTCGGCACGCCTGGGTCGAGCGTTTCTTCTACGTGGCCGCCGCAGGCAGCTTGCTGTTGGTGCCGACGCGTCATTACTTCGTTGGCGTCGAGCTGCTTGACTATGGGTTCTCGGCCCGACCGGGTCCGGCGTTTCTGCTGTTCGTCGTGTTGGCTGTGGCTGCCATCGTCTACGGTGCCACTGTACTTGTCCTTCGGTTGCGCCAAGGCCCCTCGGAGGCGGTCCGGCGCAAGCTGCTGTTTCTCCTGGGAAGCCTCCTTGCGAGCGCGATGCTCCTTTGTTTGAGCGCGCTGGCCATCCTGGGGGTCCAGATGTATCCTCCGGGCAATTTCGGCTTTGTCCCCCTGGGTTTTGCGGCCTACGGGATCCTCGAGCACCGATTGCTTCAGACGACCCGAGCGTGGGCCAAGCAAGGCACGCTTGCGCGGGGCTTGGTAGCCGTGCCGTGGCTGCTGCTGGCACTGGCAGTGGGGTTTTGGTTTCTGTCCCCCTCGACCTTTCGCGCAGACCGCTGGTCTCATCTGCTGCATTTCGGCATTCCCTCGCTGACTTCGTGCCTGGTGAGCTTCGGCGTGGCGACCTTTTGCATCCTTCGCGGAAGCCGGGAGACGGCAACCTTTCTCCTGGGCATCCTATGTGCGCTCTTGGGGCTACTTAGCCTGGACATCACATTGGCCATGGTGGCGGCTAGGGCGTCCACGGCGCTCGCCATCAACCGTACGGACCATCTTCTGTTCGTGTTCGTCACTCCGGTAGCGACCCATTTTGCGATGGCAGTCCTTGGGAAGAAGCCAAGCACGTTGGTGTGGAGCCTCTACGCCTTCAGCATTGCGTTGCAGCCTCTGACTCTCACGAGCGTCTACCTGCCGAGGATGGCCAGTCTTCGTATGGGCTATTTCGGCATCAGCGGCTGGGCCTCGACCCTTTTTGGCGGTGTGGCTACCGTTGTCCTGGTCTACTGTGCCGTTCTTCTCTTTCGGGCGTATCGGCACGAGCCTGAGGGGGAGCAACGGTCACGGCTGCTCTGGCTGGCCATCGTCTATCCGCTCACGGCGGCGCTCACCGTTGGAAATCTCGGTGTGCTGCACGGCCTCTCCACCTACCCGACCAGTGCGTTCCTGTTTCTGCCGTCGCTGGGCTTCGGGTACTCGGTGCTGCGGCACGACATGGTGCGTATCGACCATTACACCCGGAGCGTGCTGGTCCGGGGGGCGATCACGGGGCTGGTGGTGCTTGGTTATGCCGTGCTCCTGGGAACGGTGGTGGTCCTGCTCAAGCCGGTGTCCATGGACCGCATCCTACGGGGGGTTTATCCGTACGGGCTTCCGGCGTTGCTGACGGTGCTGGTGAGTGCGCTGCTGGCATGGATCTCCTTGCGCGCGGTTCGGCAGCAGCGCGAGCTCCTGCTCTTTGCGGTCAACTGCGTGATCTTCTCCGCGTTGAACCTGGACGTTGTGCTCCAGATGGTGCTCGATGACCCCGCAGTTGCCCTGACCCTGGCGCGCCTGCAGAATGCGGCATTCATGGGTTTTCAGGCCGCTGTGGGGCTGCATCTAACCTATACCTTGGTGCAGCATACGCGCCATCGCTGGGCATTGTATGCCCTGTACGGGCTGGCTGTGGTCTCCATCCCTTTCGTGGCGTTCACCGATCTTGCCTTGGTGGACACCAAGCTTTTCTATTGGGGATACTTCGCGCAGGGAGGGGTTCTGTTCCGTGCGCTGAGTGCGGTATGGTTTGTTGTGATGGTGTTCGCCATGACTCTCCAGGTCCGTGCGTACCTGGTCTTGCATGACGTGGGACAGCGCTGGCGTCTCCGCATGTACCTCGGTGGATGGAGCGCTTCCGTCGTGCTCTCCTTTGGCAATGTCCCAGCCATGAACGGCTACGGCGTTTACCCTCTCGGCACCTTCGCCTTCCTGCCGCTCGTGGTGATGGGCTATGGCTTGCTCCGCGGCGAGCTTCGCGAGGCGCTACGACTGCTTCGCACGGTGCTGCTTTGGGCTGGGATGCTGCTAGGGACGATGGTGCTGGCGTTCGTTTCGAAGGGGGGCGATGGCAGTTACGGTCGGTCCTTCTTCTTCGCGCTGGTCATCCCGGCGGCGCTGGTGTTGTGGTGGCGTTTCTCGCGGTCCCTTCTCGGGGTGTTCTTCGGACAGCGCGAAGAGGAGCTGCACGCGGCCATAGGGCAGCTCACCGACCAGCTTTCCCAGGCACACAATGCAACGACCTTGGTCGACGTGCTTGCAGCAGGCCTGTTTCGATGGCTGGACCCACGCAGTGTAACACTGCTTCTCGAGGTCCCGACTGCGGACGTCTACTTCGGAACCTCCCAGCAGCGCCACCAGGGGGGCCGTTCCCTCTCAGGCAACCAGAGCTCGAAGTTGGGGGACCGGCTGCTGCCGCGAACCCATTTCCTCGTGCAGGTGTTGCAGGAGGAGCACAAGTTGATGCGGCAGGAAGACCTGGCCAAGGCCCTGACCGATCGACACATCACGCTTCCGTCGACCGACTGGGTCATGCGCGTCGACTGTGTCCTACCCGTGTTTTTCAAGAACGACCTGGTGGCGGTCTTGGCCATGGGCACCAAGAACGACGGCAGCGCGTATGACAGCATGGACCTCAACTTTCTCCAACGTCTCGGGGTGAGCCTGGCCCCCTTGATCAAGCATGTGCAGCTCCTGGAGAACCTGGAAGAGACCGTGGCCGAGCGCACCGAGGAGCTGGGGCAGCTCAACGCAGTAGCGCGCAAGGTCAACGCAACTCTCGATCTGGAACAGGTCTTGGGCACCATCAGCGATGCCTTGCACCTTGTGTTCCCCTTCGACCAGCTTGCCGTGGAGCTCCTCGACGAGGCCACGAAAACACTGGTGTTCCGGCGGTCTCTCGTGGTAAACGTCCCGTCTTCGTCGACGCTGCACCGTCCATCGACGACGCGGCTTCGCATTGCAACAACGGCGTTGGAAGCTCTGGTTCCGTCACAACCGCCGCCTGCTCGGTCGTCGACCCTGGTCGATCTCGAGGGACAGAGATCGTCTCTTTTGCCCCCGACGCACAACGTGTTGCGGTCGAAGGGCTATCTGATGTGCCCACTCGAAGTGCACGGCGTGGTGGTGGGGCATCACCTTCGCAAGCCGCCAGGGACCGTTGGTCTTGGGGCAAGAGCAGCTTGCGAAGGTCCGGAGGTATATCCCGCAGCTTGCAACGGCCGTGAACAATGCGCGCCTTTACGAGACCTTGCAGACGACCCGAGCGGAGCTGGCCGAGACAGAGAAGGTTGCAGCCATGACGCGCACCTTCGAGAAGTTCGTGCCGCGTCAGTTCTTGCGTCGGGTGGCCAAGGACGGCCTCGAGCACATTGCGCTGGGAGTGGCCGAGACCGAAGAGCTGACCATGCTGTTTTCGGACCTGCGCTCGTTCACGTCGTTGTCCGAGCGCTTGGCACCACAAGAGCTACTGAACTTCTTGAACGCCTATTTCCGACGCATGAACCGCGCGGTGCGTGAAAGCCACGGCTTTGTGGACAAGTTCATTGGGGACGCGGTCTTGGCGTTGTTCGACCGTCGGGCTTCTGCGGGAGCAGCATTGCATGCAGACGATGCCGTGTGCGCGGCGATCGCCATGCAGAGAGCGGTAGAGGATTACAACAAGGGGCATGAAGAGCGGCCTATTGCGAGCGGCATTGGGCTGCACACGGGGAGCGTGGTGATTGGCACGGTGGGGGCAGAGGACCGGATGGACTCGACGGTACTGGGGGATGCAGTGAACGTAGCGTCGAGGCTGGAGAGTCTTTCCAAGCGTTACGGCGCGAGCATCCTGGTGAGCGGGCAAACGTTGGAGCGGGTGAGGTCTGTGGAGGAGTATGCGGTTCGGGAGATCGACTGCGTGCGTGTGGTAGGGCGGGAGGCCCCGGTGCAAGTGTACGAGGTGTGCGGCTGCCATCCGGAGCCCCTGCGCAGGAGCAAGCTGGAGGCAGGACGGTATCTCGCGGAGGCGCTGACGTTGCGGCGCGAGGGGGATTGGGCAAGGGCGCTGGTGGTGCTCCAGCAGGGGAGGTTGGTGGAGCCGACGGACATGGCGCTGCGTGCGCAGCTTCGGCAGTGCAGTGATGCGAGCCGTCGGGGCGAAGGGGGGGCTGTGGAGCTCGGAGAGAAGTAGATCAACCTGGTCTCCGACCTTGACTGCCCCCGGAGCATCTGCCACATGCCACGTTGGTTCCGGATCGCACCCCGGCCTCTTTGGCCACACACAGTATGGATCCCACGTCTGGCAGCGTGGCCGACCTGCGATCGCTTCCCGGATCCGCCTCGGTCCGATTGCCCCCGCAAGGGATCGAGCCCCGTCCGCGGCCGCCCAGCTTTCTGTTTCCCGGAGTTCCACGGCTCGATCTTCGTGGTTTTGGGGTTACCAAGGCGAGTTCGACTACGCTCCCTCCCATGGTGCAAGAGCAGGACATTTCGCTTTTTGGGGGACGCTATCGGGTGCTCGGCCTACTTCGGGCCGGAGGAATGGGCACGATCTACGAGGTCGAGGACATGGCGACAGGACGGCATCGCGCGCTCAAACGCATGCATCCCGCTCTTGCCCTATCCGCCGACATCCAGATGCGGTTTCAGCGAGAGGTCTTCATCGGAGCCGAGATCGAAAGCGAGCACATCGTCGAGGTCGTCGACGCGGGCATCGACGCGGCCACGCAGACCCCCTACTTGGCCATGGAGCTGCTCCGAGGCGAGGATCTCTCAGACCGCCTTCGACGCGAAACACGCCTCTCGCCTACCGAGACGCTCACCATTTTGGCGCAGGTCGCCAGCGGGCTCGACAAAGCCCACTCGAAAGGAGTGGTCCATCGAGACCTCAAACCAGAAAACGTGTTCCTGGCGTCGACCGACGACGGCGGGTCGCGGGTGAAAATCCTCGACTTTGGCATCGCGAAGCTGGTCTCCACGACGCTTCCGACGGCGACACAAGCCGCAGGAACTCCCCTCTACATGGCTCCAGAGCAGACCGACCCGGCCGCGTCGGTCTCTCCCGCAACGGACCTCTGGGCCCTGGGACTACTCGCCTACCGCATGCTCGTGGGGGGGTCGTACTGGGAAGGGGAGTCGATTGCCCAGCTTTACCGACAGATCGTGCTCGACCCGATCCCTTCGGCGGTGGAGCGCGCGGCAGCACGTGGCGTCGTGCTCCCGGCGGCCTTCGACGACTGGTTTGCCCGGCTCGTGGTCCGCGATCCCCACGCTCGCCTTCGAGACGCTGGAGGCGCGGTCACCTGGCTGAGCGAGATCCTTGGAGTCGCCGTGGAGCGCACCATTCCACCGCCGCCGCCTCATTATTCGGTGGTGCCCGACGCGCTCTCGCTCGCGCCGACGTTGGCGGTTTCTCCACTGTCGCAGCCGGACACGCGCACGCCAGCCCCCTCGTCCAGACCCGCCGGGGCTCGCTGGCGCGACCGGCTGAAAAGCGCCATCGACGACGCCGCAACGGCCATGGAACACGCGCACAAAGAAGTGGCTCGACTGCCGTTTGCCGCCCTGCAGCATGTCCCGAAGCTCGCGCAGCCCGCCAAGGGGGCCCATGAGATCCACGACGCCATCCTGGGAGGAACCTACGAAGCTATCCGCCTCGTCAATCGCGTTGCCGGCGAGGTTGCAGACGCGGTGAGCGACAAATCCGCTGCAGCCGCCGCCCCCGAAGAGTCGTCCCCCCCAAGCGAGCCCAGTTCATCGCCCCCCAAGCAGCCGTCTTCGTAGGCAGCCCGTCGGAACGCAGGTTATACCCGCAGCATGCGTCGTTACTTCGCGCCCTTTCTTGCCGTGCTGTTCCTTGCGTCAAGCGCTTTTGCCGCCCCCGCGTCCCCTTCCGCGAGCGCTGCTGCGGCCGAGGAGGTGGCCGTCGATTCCCCTCGCGTCTCGATGCAGCGCTTCGACGAGCTGACCCGACGTGGGGCCTACCTCGAGGCGGCGATCTATCTCGACTTGGTGACCAAGGCCGATCAGCAACGCGCCGCGGACCTCGCCCGCAAGCTCAAAGCCGTGCTCGACCGACGTCTCTGGGTCGAGCCGCAGGAGCTTTCGCCTCGCCCGGGGGGCAATCCCGACGACGCCCTTCCGTGGCACACCGACGAACTAGGACGGATCCCGACGCGTACGGGGCTGCCTTATCCTGTTCGCATGGTTCGGAGGGAGGGACGAGGCGACGACCCACGGTGGGTGTTTACCCAGGGGACCGTGAGTCAGGTCGACGAGTGGTATGGGCTCTTGGAGGACCAATGGGTGCGTCGATGGATGCCCGAGCCGCTGCTTAGGCCCGGTCCCTTGGATCTCATGTGGTGGCAGTGGTTGGCGGCTCCGCTTCTTGGACTTGTGGCGTATGGGGCTGGACGGATCCTTGGGGCCGCGACTCGCGGGCTTGTGGGGCGACTGACCAGGAGGACAGGCGTGTCCCACTGGACCGAGGTACTTCTGGTGGCGGTGCGCGGACCACTGGTTCTTGCGTGTGGGCTTCTGGTGTTTGCGATAGGAGCGCGTTACTTGGCGTTGTACGAGCCAGGGCAGCGTCTATTGGGGACCGCGCTTCGGACACTTGGCACTGTGGCGTTGTTTTGGGCGCTGTACGGCGTGGTGGGCGGAGTTGGGGCGAAGCTGAGCGAGGCGTCGTGGGCAAAAGAACGCCCCTCGGCTGCGTCCGTGCTGGCCCTTGGGACCCGTGTGGGGACCCTCGCGGTGGCGTTCTTAGCGGTGTTAGCCGTGTTGTCCGAGCTGGGGTTTCCCGTGACCAGCCTTCTTGCAGGACTTGGTGTGGGGGGCATTGCACTCGCATTGGCGGCGCAAAAGACCGTAGAGAACGTATTCGGGTCCGTCTCGATTCTGGTCGATCAGCCGCTTCGGGTTGGAGACCTGGTGTTGGTGGACGGGATCCAAGGGACTGTGGAGCACATCGGGCTTCGCTCGACGCGCATCCGGACCCTTGAGCGCAGTGTGGTGACTTTTCCCAACGGCAAGCTAGCGGACATGAAGATAGAGTCCTTGGCGCAGCGCGATCACTTTCGGTTCGTGGTGGTGTTGGGTCTGGTCTACGGCACCACGACAGAGCAGCTCCGGAGCGTGCTCGACGGCGCCGATGCTGTGATGCGTGGGCATGCTCGAACCATTCAGCACGACGTATCTGTGCGGCTGCGGGCACTTGGGGCGTGTTCCCTCGACATTGAGGTGTGTGGAAGCTTCTCCACAAAGGACGCGACCGAGTTTGCTCGGGCTCGCGAAGAGGTCTTGCTGGCGCTCCTTGCTCTTGTCGAGCGGTCCGGGACCCGCTTGGCCTATCCGACGCAGACGGTGCAAGTGGAGCGGACGTGAAGCTGCTCGCGTTCTTGCTCGTTGCACTGGGAGCTTACGGATGCTCCATTCCAACTGTATCGTTGGCAAAGGGGTCGCGGGAGTATGTCGCGGCCGACTACTCGCAGGTGTTGAACCGTTGGACACGCGCGGAAAGTCTTCTTTCCCTTCCCGAGCTTGACGACAAGCTGACGGTGACTGCGACCTACCAGTCGTGGGACTTTCGATGGGCTTACGTGGTCCGTTATGCACAAGACTACCGCTTGACTGTCGAGCAGCGTCGCGTGCTGTTCGAGACGTCCCTTGGGGAGAGCGACCAGGTACACGAGTTCTTCGTGGCGCTGTACGGGACCACGCCGCGTTGGGCCGATTTGGCCAAGCCGACGAGCTCCTGGGTGGTCCGTCTCATTGACGACATGGGGAGTGAGACGGCGCCGGAGCGGATTGAGGCTATCCTGAGGCCAGGGGCTCTCGAGCGCAGGTATTACCCCTACACTTCGGTGTGGCGACGGGCCTTTCGGATTCGGTTTCCCAGGGTGGCGGCTGATGGGCGGCCGACCCTAGCGGCAGCGGCCCATTGGTTTGGATTGCGCTTTGCCGGGGCGGAAGGCAACCAGGAGCTTCGATGGCATCTCGCAGCGGGTGGACCGTGAAGGCCAACCCGTTTGAAGAGCACCAGCGGCGCACGTTTTTCGAGAACCTGGACGGTCTTCGAGGGCTGTCGATCCTGTTTGTCCTGTTTCATCACGTACCGCATGTCCCGAAGGAGCATGTGCTGCATGTCCTGCAGGCCAACGGTCGCTATGGGGTATCGCTGTTCTTCGTAGTGAGCGGGTTTCTGATCGCGTCGCTGCTGCTGATGGAGCAGAAACGATACGGGGCCGTGAGCCTGAAGAACTTCTACATACGTCGTTCGCTTCGTCTGTTCCCACTGTACTACGCGGTGCTTGGTCTGGAGGCGCTGTTGGTGTTCCTGGTCCACGCGTACAGTCCGGAGAACCAGGCAATCTTTCGCCAGAAGCTTCCAAGCTACCTGCTGTACTACAGCAATTTGACTTCCCT
>CAITRH010000294.1 GCA_903894755.1 uncultured delta proteobacterium | reverse complement strand
GCCCCCTCTCTCGAAGACGATCGTCCTTGCCCGCATGGGCAAGGAGGATGTCGAGGGAGAGGGGGTTGGGGGTGAGGTCTACGCGAAATTGGGGCGCGGCAGCGGTAGATCGGACCTGCGGTTTTCAAGATGGGGTTGGTTTATGCGGGGGGACAGCAGCGATCGCATTCGCCAGATGTTGCGGTTCCTGAAGGCGCTTTGGTTTAGCATCCGGTCGAGCGCCCCGCGGCGCCGCATCGAGAGGAACGAACCGTGTCTGACGTCGTTACGACGGCCCGTGCTGCGCGCCGGTCGCTTTCGCGTGCGCTGAGCGCACTGCAGTCCGAGGACCTGCCGCCTCATCTCCTCGACCTTGCCGAGCCCATCGCCAAAGCCATGGGAATGCTTCATGCCATCGAGCGCTCCGGCGGGACAGCCCTGCAGGGCAACGCCGACGGGGCTATCACGAGTGTCCGCGCCGCACTCAATCAGCTCCAAAACGAACCCCCGGGCCAGGCCGCCATCGAAGCCGCCATGGAGGCTGTCGCCGACTCCCTCGGAGGCGTCCACGCACTCACGAAACTCGCCAAAGCGCAAGTCCTCCCAGTGGTTCCAGTCTATGGCCCTCCGCCCGCGTCCCCGTATGGCCCTCCGCCCGAAGTCCCGCGCGCACCGCCTCTCCCGTACGGCCCTCCGCCCGAAGTCCCGCGCGCGCAGCCTCTCCCATATGGCCCTCCGCCCGAAGTCCCGCGTGCACCGCCTCCTCCGCCCCCACCGCCTAAGGGGCCCGTCGATACCGGGATGTTCCAGCCCGCGGCGGTCCCCGCGCGTTCCGTATCCCGTCCCGAGCTCTCCAGCGCGGCCCCCTCGATCCCCGAGCCGCGCTCCGACCTCCCACTGGTGGAAGCCGAACTGGGAGCCCACAGCACCACCAACTTTTTCAAGGGCTTGGCAGGCAACGACGTGGTCGATTATGGCGGGATCTTCGTCGCAACCTACCGGCTTCCCCGTATAGGCGTCTCCTTGCGCCTCCATGTGACCCTTCCTGGTGGCTACGAGTTCGTGGCCATTGGAGTCGTGCGCTGGGCTCGCGAGCCCTCGGAGGCAAGCCTCGACTCTCCCCCTGGGTTTGGTGCCCAGTTCACCGAAATCACCCCCGAAGCACGCCAGCTAGTGCACCGATATGTCCGCAATCGCGAGCCGCTGTTCCACGACGACCTCTAAACCGACCTCTAAACCAAACACATCTTGAAAACCGCAGGTCCGAACCCGGTCCGAACTGCGACACCCGCGACCCAGGGTTGCCCACCCTGGGCTGTTTTGATTCGCCCCTTCGGGGCTGCCAATCAACGCGTAGGGTCCTTTCCCACGGGGGGAAACACTGGGGTTTCCTCGCTGCAACGCCGCACGCGCACCAGATGATGACGACATGCGTTGATTGGCAGCCCCGAAGGGGCGAATCAAAACAGCCCAGGGTGGGCAACCCTGGGTCGCGGGTGTCGCGGTTCGGACCCGGGTTGGACCTGCGGTTTTCAAGATGGGCTTGGTTTAGCCCCCTCAGTCGGGCCCGACTTCTTCGGCTCCTCGCCCTTGCTGCCTTGCTGCGCGTCTCCTCCGCCGCTGCAGCAGGCGACCCTCGTCTCGTTTGGTCCACCTTCGAGACCCCTCATGTCCGCGTGCACTTCTCGTCGGGCACCGAGGACATCGCTAGACACATCGCCCATCTTGCTGAATCGGTCCACACCCGCCTGGTCCCTGTCCTTGGATGGTCCCCCTCGGAAAAAACCGAGATCATCCTCTCGGACCAAACCGACAGCGCCAATGGGTCCGCCACGGCCATTCCGCTAAACACCATTCGTCTCTACCTGACAGCACCTGACGACCTATCTCCGCTGGGCGATGTCGACGACTGGTACCTTGCGCTGCTTACCCACGAGTACACGCATATCCTTCACGCCGACCACACCACGGGACTCGCTGCCCTTGGCAATCGGATCCTTGGAAAGAGCTTCGCCCCCAACATGGTGCAGCCCCATTGGATCCTCGAGGGACTTGCCATCTACCTCGAGTCCACCAGGACCGGCGGTGGACGCCTTAGGTCGTCCCTGTGGAACATGTACCTTCGTGCCGATGTCCTCGAGCACAACGTTGCTTCCCTCGACCAGTTCACCAACACTCCGCGACGTTGGCCGCAGGGCAATCTCTGGTACCTTTACGGCTCCTTCTTTGTCCGCTGGATTGCCGAGACCTATGGCGAGGACATCTTCCGCGCGGTCATTGCCGACTACGGCAACAGGCCCATCGCCTACGGTGTCAACCGCTCGATGCGTCGCGCCACTGGACGAACCTACGAGGACCTTTATCCCGCCTGGATTGCAACGCTCCAACGCGACTTCGGAGCCCAGGCTGACGCCATCCGAGCCCGCGGACTGCGCGAAGGACAACGTCTCACGCACACGGGACAAGTTCTTCAGAAGCCACGGTTCATTCCAAGAGGAACCTGGCCGAGCGCCCAAGGCGACCTTCTGTACTTTGTCGACGACGCCCATTCCACGCCAGGTCTCTATCGCCTCCCCTTGGAGCGAAGCCCACAAGGGGACATCACCCATGTAGGAGATCGCGAGCTATTGGTTCGCACCAACGGGGTATCGACGGCGAGTTTCACGCCCGACGGTGATCTCGTGTTCTCTTCTGTGGACTACCACAACAACCTGTTTGCCTTTACGGACCTGCACAAGCTCGCGGCGGGGGCACGCAGTCCGAGGGGGCTCGAAGGCAATCGCGTGAGGCTGACCGACGGGTTTCGGGCGAGCGATCCCGACGTGTCTCCTGACGGGCGGCGGGTGGTGTTCGTGACCAACCACCGTGGGACCAGTTATCTTCAGATAGCGGACATCTCGGACCACCAGGGAATCCAAGGGGTTCGAGCGTTGGTGCGCAGCGAGCGTTTTGACCAGGCATACAGTCCACGTTGGTCGCCGGACGGGACCCATGTGGTGTACGGGGTATGGACCCGTGGAGGCTACCGGGACCTACGTCTTGTGGATACGCGCGACGGCACCTATGTAGAGCTGACGCATGATCGAGCGATCGACGGGGGTCCTAGTTTCTCACCGGATGGCAAGTGGGTGTATTACCACTCGGACCGCACGGGGGTGGCGAACGTGTATGCCAGGGAGGTGAGCACGGGGACTGTGAAGCAGGTGACCAACGTACTGACAGGGGCCTTTCAGCCCGAGGTATCGGCGGATGGCAAGACACTGGCCTATGTTGGGTATACGAGTCGAGGGTTCGACCTGTATGCGATGAGGCTCGATCCAACGCGTTGGCTGGAGCCGCTGCCTTATACGGACACACGTCCACCGCTGCAGGCGCCGGTCGCGGAGGTAGGTCTTGAGAAGCGGGGGTACAATCCACTAGCAACGTTGTTTCCA
The DNA here is from genome assembly GCA_903894755.1 of uncultured delta proteobacterium. Taxonomy (GTDB): domain Bacteria; phylum Myxococcota_A; class Polyangia; order Polyangiales; family Polyangiaceae; genus CAITRH01. The sequence continues at coordinate 407 of CAITRH010000294.1, read as the reverse complement.
AGACGTTACTCGGTGCAGGTGACACCAGGAAACTTTGGGCAAGCGGTCATTGTGTCGGCGTTGGGGGCGGACGTCGCCGGACTTCACGGGGTGGCTGCGAGCATGACTGTGGAGGTGGAACAACCGTTGCCGCAGTTTAGCCTATCGTACGCCTACGCGAAGCTCCCGGTGGACCTCGGGGTCCGTTTCTCTCGCAGCATTGCGCCAGCGGGAGGGCTCGTGGTGGGCAGCTACAAGCCGATCTGGATTCAGGAGGCTGTGAGCGTAGCGACATCAGCGACCTATTCGATGCCGCGGGCGTTCGACGGGCAGGCGGTGAGTGTGAGCTACTCGGCGACGCAGGTTGGGGGGGAGTTTCCAGTATCAGACAGCCGCTTTGATCCACAGAATACGCCGTCGTTGCCTCG
>CAITRH010000293.1 GCA_903894755.1 uncultured delta proteobacterium | reverse complement strand
TCCCTCGACATCTTCCTTGCCCGTTCGGGCAAGGAAAATCGTCTTCGAGCGAGGGGGGAGGAGAACCATGTACCGCAGGTCCGAGCCCCCTCTCTCGAAGACGATCGTCCTTGCCCGCATGGGCAAGGAGGATGTCGAGGGAGAGGGGGTTGGGGGTGAGGTCTGGCGAAATTGGGGCGCGGGAAGCGGTGGATCAAACCTGCGGTTCTCAAAATGGCTTTGGTTTAGTCTCGATTTACGCAGTGCGCGTGAGGAGCGATGGGCTGTACGCGGTCTGCCAGAGTGCTTGGTAGGCGACAACCTCCTGATTCCACTTGTCGTCGGTCCACCCCAGTAACGTCTGAACACGAGCCCTCACCGACGACAGCATGTCCGCTCCACCGTTGGGGAGCAGAAGGCCCACCCGAGTGCGACGCAGCAGCAGGTCCTCCAGATGCAATACCTGCTCGTTCGTGGCTGCCCAGTCCAGTTCCTCCCACCAGTACTGCGTGTCCGCGATGGTCTGCAAACCGCCGTCCCCAGCAAGCGCCAACACCCGCGGAGCATCGGGACCGTAGCGCCCCAAAAGACGAGGCGAAAGTCCATCCAACGTCTCTGGTGTCGCTGTCCTTGGGGACGGGGGGGGGAGCTCCCGAGTTGCTGCCCTCAAGGCCTTCATGGCCATGTAGCGGTAGGTCGTAAGTTTCCCTCCCGAGATGGTGACCATCCCAGGATCCACCCAAAGGACCTCGTCCCGAGACTCCTTCGAGGGGTCCTTCTTGCCGGTGTTGACCACTGGACGGACCCCTGCAGTGGTTGAAATCACGTCCTCCGCGACTAAGTGTGCATCTGGAAACGCGGCTTGGATCGTTTCCAAGAGATAGGCGCCTTCCTCAGGAGCCATGCGGGGCTCGTAGCTGAGAGGAGCCTGGTGATCAAGGTCTGTGGTCCCCACAAGGATACGTCCTTCCCATGGGATCACATACATGTTGCGCCGGTCTTTGGGATGTTGGAGCGCAATGGAGTGGGTCAAAGGCAAGCGGTGGTGTGGGAATACCAGGTGACTTCCTCGAAGTTGGCGCAATTGCCTTGGATAACCGAGGGCCTGGCGCAGCTCGTCGGCCCAAACGCCCGTTGCGTTGATGACCACACGACAGCGGACTTCCCACGTACGCCCGCTCTCTCGATCCGACGCTGCAACCCCTGCGACGCGACCGGTTGCATCGCGCAGGAGATCCTTGACCTCAACATAGTTGGCGGCAACTCCCCCGAGGCGTCGCCCGTCCGCAAGGACCCGCAGCACCAGGCGCGCGTCGTCGGTCGTGCCGTCGGTAAACTGCCAAGCTCCACGCGATGCCGCTGCCATGGGAGGCACATGGTTGGCGAGCACGGATGCAGGGATGAACTGCCTACTGCGACGTCCAGCCATCTGGTCGTAGACCGCCAGAAGGCAACCGAGGCCGCATCGGACGATGAAGCCACCAGGTGGCACGGGGACCACGAAGTCGAGAGGAGTCACAAGACCAGCGTAGCGTTTGAGCAGGGCCTGGCGTTCTTGCACGGAGTGAAACGAAGTTCGGATCTGTCCCTGCGCAATGTAGCGCAGTCCACCGTGGACCAGCTTTCCTGAGCGGCTGGAGGTTCCCCAGGCGAAGTCCCGTTGTTCGAGCAGAAGGCAGCTGTAACCGGCCTCGCAGGCTTGGGAGAAGACGCCTGCGCCGGTAATTCCGCCGCCTACGACAACGATGTCCCAGGGTTTGTCTAGGTTGGCAAGGATATCGTCGCGGGTCATGACGACGTCTCCTTGGTGTCGACCAAGTTGCCAGTGTCGAAGAGGCCGCCAGGGTCTGCTTCTCGGATCACGGAGCGCAAAAGGGCCATGCCTTCGGGGCGTTTCTCTGATCCAAGGTAGGGACGATGGTCGTGTCCTACGCCGTGCTGATGGCTGATGGTGCCTCCAAAGGCAACGATGATTTCGCTTGCCGCGGCCTTGGTGCGTTGCCAACGGGCGAGATTGGCGTCTGGGTCGTCCGAAAGGCGGAAAATGTACGTTGTATACACACTGGTTCCGTGCGGGTAGACATGGGACAGATGCGTGAAGACATGAGCGCGCTCGGAGTCGGGTTCGAAGCCCTTGTGGATTGCACGTTCGACGGCGCCGATGTACTCGTGGACACGTCCCCAGGGGAGGGCGGTTTCGAGGGTGTCGATGCCATATCCGCGCTCCCACAGGGTATTGCGAAGGTAGGGGAAATCGAAGCGGCTCTTGTACCAGGTGTTGCCGGCCAGGGGACCGATGACGACACCACCGTGTTTGCGCACGAGGCGATTGGTTTCGGCGAGTGTGGTACGGACCCTGGCGGGACTTCCATCTGCACCAACCAGGAGCAAGCAAGCGTCGTCATGAACGCCGTGCAGTCCGAGCCAACCTTCGAGTGCAATGGCGCGCAGTCCGCTGTGTCCTTTCAAAGCCAAGCCCGTGCGTGTTTCTTCTGGAAGGCTTAGGCGTGCCATCATGACGCCGACCCCGGACTGACTGATGGCTCGGATGCAGTCGACGCCTGCGTTGGGTCCTGGCAAGAAGGACCCGGAGAAGACCTGTTGTTCTGGGAGGCGCCGAACTTTGACCGTACAGTTGGTGATCACCCCGAGCCGTCCCTCCGAGCCCAACACGAGCTGTCGCAGGTCGGGACCAGCGGCGGATGCCGGATGCACGGGGATCACCCATCGGTCTCGGGCGGTAACGATTTGGCCTCCAGCGAAGAGGCCTTCGATTCTACCGTAGCCGAGGGAGAAGTGTCCAGCGGAGCGGGTGGCGATCCAGCCACCCAGAGTGGAGAGCTCGAAGGACTGCGGGTAATGTCCCAGTGTAAAGCCCCGAGCTTGGAGTGTCTCTTCGAGGCGTGGGCCAGGAACTCCGGCCTGAAAGGTTGCCAAGCAGCCGTCCTCGTGGAGTTCTTCGAGTGCGGTCATTCGTTCAAGCGACAGGCAGATAACGGGCTGTTCTGAGCCATCGATAGAGAAGTGGCCAACGACACTGGTCCCGCCGCCAAAGGGGATGACCTTTGCGCCGGCGTTTTGAGCGACCGACAGCACGGAGCGCACGTCTTCCGTGGACCTTGGGAAGGCGACGCCATCCACGACCCGTCCCACGCGGCCGTAGCGGATAGCGATCCAATCAGAAAAGCTCTGTCCAAAGTTGTGGCGCAGGCGTGTTTCGCTGTCTGTGCTGATGCCTGGCCGGTCGGACAGGAGCGCCGGGGGCAGGCGAGAGAGCATCCCTTTCAGCGTTATGTCGCGCGGGGGCTTGCCTGGCCCGAGGCAGTCGTCGAGAAAGGCCCAAGCGCTTTCGCTGAGCTGGTATCCCTTGGCATCATCGCCCCACCCATTCCATCGTCGCATGATCGATCCTTTGTTGTGTGTAGTTGCCTTGTCACTTCATGCGCACGACAACGCGCTCTGGACGGGCCTCGTTGTCGAGCATGACCACTTCAGCCTTTGCTGCGCGCTTTTCCAGTTCGGCGAGGACCCGTGCTGCTTGATCGAGCTTTCGGCGGTACGGAGGGTCGCCGAGGGCCAGGGTAAGCCCATGTTTGCCAACGGTCAGCGTGACTGCGCCTTCGGCCGACACGTGAACCTCCTGCAGCGGTAGTTTTGCTCCTAGCGGACCGCGCTCATAGTCCGCTGCCAGGTCCATAGTTCGGCGCAAGGTGCGTTCGAGCCCCTCGCGGTCATCGGTGACAGCCTGAGGGTCGAGTCCAGTGATCACGGGAAGGTCGAGCGGGTCGCCTTGTTCGAGGCGCTTGAAGATTTCGCCCTCGCGGGACGCCAAGTAGGTGTCGCCCAGAGCAACGACAGCCCCTGCCTCGCGTTCGGTCACTTGGATCACAATGGTGGCAGGGAGCCGTCGGGCCAGGGTGGCGTCACTGAACCATGGATCGGTCAGGAGCTTCGCTCGGGCTGCCTCCAGGTCGACAGTGAACACGTTGACCCCAACAGAGATACCTGCCTCACGTGCAACGTCGGCGTCTGAACGACGTCGCGCTCCGACAACGTCGATGGCCCGAACCTGAAAGCGAGAGGTGGTCATGACATACTGGCGTGTTGCCCATGCCACCCCCAGCGATGCAGCGGCGAGCAATACGACTCCAGCTACAGTCCGCAACCAGGACCCACGCGACGCGCCTACGGGGTCTACTGCATCGCCAGGTTGGTCTCCCTCCTCCTCCAGAAGGACATCGAGTCCATCGCTTGGGGGCTGCGCCTCGCGAACACGGCGGTTCGGAGGGGTCACGGCTCCTCCCGCCTCGACAGTTCCGCAACAAGCGCCCGCGCTGCGGCGTTGATGTCCCCGGCGCCGAGGGCTACAACGATATCTCCCGGTTCGACGACCTCGAGCAGCGCCGCGGGCACGTCGTGTTTGTCAGGGACATAGCGCACTGCTCGATGACCATGGGCACGGATCCCTGCCGCCAATGTTTCTCCGTTGGCGCCGGCAATGGGAGCTTCGCCTGCGGCGTAGACGTCTGTGACGATCAATACGTCCGCCTTGTTGAAGGCCCTTGTGAACTCATCGAAGAGTGCGCTTGTGCGGGTGTAGCGGTGAGGCTGAAAGGCGACAACCACGCGCCGGTCGAAGCCTCGCTGGGCGGCGTCGAGGGTTGCTTCGATCTCTGCGGGGTGATGCCCGTAGTCGTCGATCACGAGGACATCTCCGCGCCGTCCCCCTTTCTCGAATTCGGGCTGTCCCACGACAGTAAACCGACGTTGCACGCCGTGAAAGGACGCGATGGCATCTCGGGTGACGCTCAGTGGGATTTCGAGCTCGTCGGCTACAGCGATCACCGCCAGGGCATTGAGGACACTGTGCGCTCCTGGCATACGGACGGAGAATTCTCCAAGTGGCTCACTGCGGCGGTACGCGTCGAACCGGGTTGCAAAGCCCTCGAAGCGTGGGCTTCGGGCTCGGTAGTCGGCCTGTCGGGAGACTCCATAGGTGACCATCCTGCGTTCGATGCGAGGGAGGATTTCCTGAACATGCGGGTGGTCGATGCAAAGCACGGCGAGCCCATAGAAGGGAACTCGGTTTACGTGTTCCACAAAGGCGTCTTTGATGCGCGCGTGGGTACCATAGTGGTCCAAGTGCTCAGCGTCGATATTGGTCACGACGGCGATGGTTGGAGTGAGCCTTAGAAACGATCCATCGCTTTCGTCGGCCTCGGCGACAAACAGGTCACCAGCCCCGAGGCGAGCGTTGGAGCCAAGTGAGTTGACCTTACCGCCAACGACGACCGTGGGATCGAGTCCAGCGGCCCGCAGCACGGTGGCAACCAACGAAGTTGTGGTAGTTTTGCCGTGTGAGCCTGCGATGGTCACGTTGTATTTGACCCGCATAAGCTCAGCGAGCATCTCGCCCCTCGCGATGATTGGGATTTCGCGAAGACGGGCTCTTGCAAGCTCGGTGTTATCGGGTCCAATGGCGCTCGAGTAGACGACTACGTCAGCGCCTTCGACGTTTTCGGCGCGGTGTCCAAGGTCGATACGGACTCCGAGCGCTTCGAGCCGACGGGTGTTATCGTTGGCCTTCAGGTCCGATCCCGACACGCCGAATTCGAGCGTGCGGAGGATTTCCGCAAGGCCGCTCATGCCAATTCCACCGATACCCACGAAGTGTACGTGGCGAACGCGTCCTCGAAACATCAGTTGACCTCCCTGCGGGGCTTGCGGATACGCGCGGCTTTCTTGCGTCCTCCATTCATTGCAACCGGGATGTCTGGGTCCAGTCCGGCGAGCCGAAGGAGGTCGACTGCCACATCGTGTGCGGCGGCGGGACGTCCATGAGCGCGAGCGGCGTCGGCCATGTTGGTTCGCCTTGCATCGTGCTTCAGGAGTTCCAGGATTTCATGTGCCAGGCGCGACGAGTCCGCCTGCGTCTGATCGAGACAGAGCGCTCCTCCCGCGTCCTGGAGGGCCCGAGCATTGGCGCGCTGGTGATCATTGGCTGCGTAGGGGAACGGAACGAGAAGGGAGGCACGCCCGATGGCAGAAATCTCCGCAACGGTTGCTGCTCCGGCACGAGCCACGACGAGATCAGAATATGTGATTTCACTGGAGACGTCGTCAAGAAACGGCACTACAGTGACGCGTCCAACCCCTTCGCGTTCATAGGCCCGACGCACGGAGGTGTCCCGGTCCCGTCCTGCCTGATGCAAGATCTCGAGGGACGGGAGATGCCGTGCGACCTGGGCCATGGCCTGAGGAAGTCGCTCGTTGAGCGCTGCTGCTCCTTGACTGCCTCCCATGATCAGCACTTTGTACGTCCCCTGCGCTGTATAGAGACTGGGAACGAAGCCAGGACGAAGCGGAACGCCTACGACACGGACTGTTCCCCGGAGGAACGACTCGCCAGTCTCAGCCCAGGACACATAGGCACGCCTGGCAAGTGGGGCCAAGATGCGATTGGTGAGGCCCACGGTACGATTGGGTTCAAACACGGTCACGGGGATTCCTCGAAGGGCAGCAGCAAGGGCCACGGGGCCGGCGGCGTACCCCCCCACGCTCAACACAACTTTGGGAGCCAGCCGACGGACCAGCGCAAATGCAGTCCGCATGGATCTCACCGCAGCAAGCGCTCCTCGCAGGGCCTGCAATGCGCCGCCTCCTTTAATGGGCTCCACGTCGAGCAGTTCGAGCCGGTAGCCACGTACTGGCACCACCCGCATTTCGAGTCCGCGTCGGGTGCCCACCATGGTAACGTCGACATCCCCGAGCAAGCAAAGCGCGTCGGCGACAGCCAGGGCAGGAAACACATGGCCACCGGTCCCACCGCCTGCGATCAAGATGGGAGTGGTCATCGCTGGGCCCCCTGGGCGACCAGGTCCGCCACATCGACGGCAGGAGCTTCGGGCGTCATGCCGTCCTTGGCGTCTTCAGGGACCTGTCGCGAAATGTTCAGCAAAATCCCTGCGGCTGCAGCGTTCACGAGAAGCGACGACCCTCCATAACTGACAAACGGCAACGTTAGCCCTTTTGTCGGTAGGATTGCCAACGCCACGGCAAGATTTACCAGAGACTGCACGGCAAACATAGTTGAAATACCAAACGCCAAGTAGCTTCCAAAATCGTCTGGGGCCCGAAGCGCGGCCCGAACGCCGCGTGCGCAGAGCACGAGATACACTGTGCAAAGTGTGGCCACTCCAACGAACCCCAGCTCCTCTCCTACGATGGCAGCGACAAAGTCCGTGTGAGCCTCAGGAAGGTAAAGCGTTTGAAGGCCGCGTCCGAGCCCAAGTCCTGTAACGCCACCGGAACCAAAGGACATGACGGACTGAAAGGGCTGGTAGGCAAGGTCTTGCCGGTGCGCGTCCATGTCTAGCCAGGCAAGATAGCGCTCGTATCGATATTCTCGAAATCGAATGGCGGCGACACCAAACGCAGCGCCAAGAATCGAGGCGCCTAGGATATAGCCCAGCTTGGCGCCGGCTACGAAGAGAAGTGTGAAGGTGAGGAGAAGCAGCACGACGGCGCTGCCGAAGTCCGGCTGTTTCAAGCAGAGAAACATGAAGACCCCTGCAACGATGAGGTGCGGGAGAAACCCCACGGTAAACGTGTTCACGCGCTCGGCTTTTTTTGCAAGCGAATAGGCTAGCCACACCACCAGGGCCAGTTTGGCCATCTCCGCGGGCTGCACATGGATCGGTCCCACGGCAAGCCAGCGCGCGGCGCCACCTCCCGAGTGTCCAAACCCGACGACGCACAAGAGCAAGAGGGTTCCGACTCCGAGCAGCAGCGGATAGGTGAGTTTGTACAGTCGATGGTAATCGAAGCGGCTGACCACGAACATTGCGAGAAGAGCGGCGGCAGCGTATGCGGATTGTCTTTTCAAGAAAAACTGTGGGTCATGGTTTTGTGTCGTGGCTTGCACGGCTGACGCGCTGTAGACCATGATGACGCCAAACCCGATAAGGCCAATGACCACGGCGGCAAACACTGGGTCCACCGGTCCTGCAGCGAGCGCGGCCAGCGGCTTTGCGTCGAGCGGCGGCACAAGTTTGGTCGCCAAGGTTGTTCGCACATTTTTGAGGTTCACTGCCGCTCCTCCTGTTGCGCCGTCACGGCCCGTACAAACGCATCGCCCCGGTCTTTGTAGTCGCGAAACATGTCGAAGCTCGAACAGGCTGGCGAAAGCAGCACGGCATCCCCCTCCCTGGCAAGGTTTCGCGCCAACCGAACGGCATCCTCCATCGAAGAGGCACGTTGTACTGGCACAGCCTGACCTACGGCCTGTGCAATCCGGTCGGCCGCCTCTCCCAGCACCACCACTGCACGTCCGCGGTGAACCAGAGCCTCCACCAGTGGCGTGTAGGTCCCCCCCTTGTCACGCCCTCCAGCGATCAACACGGCTTTGGGCTCCAGAATGCCAAGAAGCGCTGTTACAGACGCTCCGACGTTGGTTCCCTTCGAGTCGTCGTAATAGCGAACCCCGTCCAGGTCGGCCACCCACGCAGTCCGATGAGCGAGACCGCGAAATTCGCGAAGAACCTTCCGAATGACGGCAGGAGCGATCGCAAAGGGCTCCAGCGCCGCAAGGGCGGCAGCAACGTTGAGCGCGTTGTGCCCTCCGGCAAGGGCAAAGTCCGCACGGGCATAACGCTCTCCAGTCTTGCACACGCATACCGCGTCGTGGGTCACTTGCACGTCGGCTCCAGGTCCACCAAAGGTCACCCGCGCGGCTTGCCCACGCCGCGCTTGGTCGAGACACACCGGATCCCCGAAAGGGATCACTGCGACATCTCGGTGGGTCTGACGTTGAAATGCGTTCCGGTGTAAGGTCGGTC
>CAITRH010000292.1 GCA_903894755.1 uncultured delta proteobacterium | reverse complement strand
CGGAACCGCTGCTCTCCTCCCCCCTCGCTCGAAGACAATCTTGCTTGCCCGAATGGGCAAGCAGAATGTCGAGGGAGAGGGGGGGTGGGGGGTGGGGTCGTGGCGTTGCGTCGCACGCGACGCTTTTCGGCGAGGCTCAGGCTAGACTGGCCAGGTTCCGTGAGGTTTCTATGCGACGCGTGCCAGGCTAAGTACGAAATCCCCGATGCGGTCGTGGCAGGCGAGCGCGTCTCCATGCGCTGCCGGTCCTGCGACCATGTCATCGTCATCGATGGTCGTAACCGACTCCGTCCCCCACACGGTCACAATGCCTCGTCCCTCGACCGCATCGTCCCGCCGCCTCTTCCTCCGCCGCCGCCTCCTTCGCCAGTCCGGTCCACGCCATCGTCACCGACTGCCGCTCTTTCGCCCAGTCCCGGTCCGCTTCCCCCACCCTCCGAACCCCTGTTTCAAGAGCCCGTCGTCGCGGCAAAGCCCACGGCTCCAAAGCGACGTCGCCGTGTTGTCCTCGCGATAGCTACGATCGCCCTGCTGGGACTCGCAGCCGCCGCCGTCGCCGTCGTCATGGACGCAACCAAGCGACGAAAAGCCCCGATCGCCGTCGCCGATGCCGCCGTGGTCCGTGACCTTCCGCTTGCCGGTGAGCTGCGGTTTGCCGCCCTCGGAGGCCCGTTGTGGCTCCCAACAGGGGTCAGCCCCCTTTCCGAGCAAGAAAGCGCAACGCAGCTCCACTTCCGCGTTGTCGTCGACAATGGTCGGGTGCTGAAAGTAGCCGAGACAACCCCTGACGGCGTTGCCCTCGAAAGACGCAGCTACGATTACGCCCCTTCGGGCGAGTTGGTCGCCATCGAAGAGACCGACCCGTATGGAACCCTCGTCGCTCGCACCACCTTCGAAGCCGGTTCCTACCGTCGCGTGCTTCGCTCCGGAGCCAACGGCCTCGAAGGCTGCGACTCCATGGCCTTCTCGTGGGACCGCCATGTCGCAACCCATAGCTGCCTCGGTCGCGAGCGCACGCCCGTCGTAGGCGCCGTCGGAGTGGGAGCTGTCAAACAGGACGAATACGACACACGGCTGCTCCTGGTCCGCAGCGTGACCGACGGTGTAGAAACGCGCTTCTCCTACGACGCCACTGGACGTCTCCAGCGCCACCTTGCCGACCAATTGCAGCCATCCAATGGTTGCGCCGGGACCGAGTTGGTTTACGACGCGTTCGGCTACGTCGTCGAGCGCCGCTGTCTCGGTCTGGGGGGGGCGCTCGCCAGGGACCTGCGACGCGTTGCCTCGGAGAAAATCCGGCGCGACCCCCAACACTGCCCAACCCACATCGAGTACTTCGACAAGGACGGTCTCCGAACCGCCCGTCCAGACGGTGTCGCCATCGAGCTCGTCGCATCCAATGGACTCTGCAGCCCGGTTGGACGCAGTGTGCTCAATCTCGACGACCGCCCGCTGCCCGTTCCTGGCGAAGGGGGCGCGTTTGCCGTGTATTGGCTACGTAGTCCAACAGGCGATATCCTCGAAGAGCGCTACCTCGATGGCGAAGGAAAACCGACTGCAGGAGGAGCCTGCCGTACCTTCACGAGACGCTTCAAAAGAGATCCCCTGGGACGTCCCCTGCGCATCGAGTTTCGCGACAGCGCCGACAAGCCCGCTCCTTGCGGCGGCTCCGGTCCCCGTGGCCTTGCTGTCGACCAGGTGTGGAGTGAACACGGACAGCTCCTCGAACAACGTCCCGTCCGAGACGACTCCCTGCGCTGTCCGTCTTGCGTCGGCTCCTGGAGCTTTCGCTACGACGCCGATGGTGTCTTGGTCGAGCGCACGGCCAAAGGCACGGGCGGGATGCCTCTGTTTCTTGAAGCCTGGAGCCACGACACTGCCGGGCGGGTCACCGAGGTAAGGCTGCTCGACGACGACCGACATCCCGTCGAAGCCCAGTTCGAGTCGGCCTTCCACGACCTCCCCTCTCGCCCCTGGCACCGCGTCGCCTTTGCCCGCGATGCCGCCGGATTTCGACTGCGCGACGACTACTTCGACACCCGAGGCGACCCGGTCGGCACTGTCCACTGCGCCTCCCGTCGCTGCTGGGACTCCCCGTGAGCCTTGCGCCAAGTTCCTCCAGCCCGTACGGTGACCCCGCCTTGAATTCCAACCTTCCGCCGCCCCTTGCTCGAACACCAGACGACTGGACCCAAGCCGTTCGTCCCCTCGGTGCCCGTACGTTCCACGCAAAGCAGCTCTTTCGCTGGCTCCATGGAAGGGGCGTGCTCGATCCAACGCGTATGACCGACCTCCCAGTCCCCCTTCGTGACGCCCTCGCCACTGGAGACCTCGCCCACGTTCCATCGATCGCAAACCAGTGGCGCTCCCTCGACGGGACCCGCAAGCTGCTCATCGCCCTTGCAGACCAAAGTACCGTCGAAACCGTGCTGATCCCCGCCGTTTCAGGCCCCAAAGCGCGCCTTCCCTCCCCCCTTGCTTGCGACGACGCTGACGCTGCTGCTGCTGTAGACGATGACGACGACCTGGAAACCACCGACACCGCGCGTGTCCGCGTCACCCAGTGCATCTCGACCCAGGTTGGATGTGCCATGGGATGCGCCTTCTGTGCAAGTGGTGTCGCCGGTCTCAAACGCCACATGACCGCTGACGAGATCGTCGCTCAAGTCCTGCTGGCCCGAAGCGCCCTCGACGACGGCGAACAACTGACCAATGTGGTCCTCATGGGAATGGGCGAGCCCCTCCACAACTACGACGCCACCGTGCAAGCCATAAGACTCCTCGGTCATCCCGACGGCCTCGCGCTGTCGTCGAGGCGGATCACCGTTTCTACCAGTGGCCTTGTCCCAGAGATCGCCCGTCTAGGTCACGACTTCGGAGGCAACCTGGGTCTCGCTGTCTCCTTGCACGCGGCCGACGACGAGCTCCGATCGCTCCTCATGCCCATCAACCGCAAGTACCCACTCGCGGACCTCCTGGCTGCACTGCGGGCCTATCCACTCCCCCGACGACGTCGCATCACCATCGAGTACACCTTGATCGACCAGAAAAACGCAGGGTTGACCGACGCCAGGCGGCTCGCAAAGCTCCTTCGAGGCATCCCAGTCAAAGTAAACCTGATCCCGATGAATGCCATCGCAGCCAGTGCCATGAGACCGCCTCCACTTGACGTCGTGTTGGCGTTCCAGAGGGTCTTGGTGGAGGCCGGCTACTCCTGTTTCATCCGTCGTCGGCGCGGCGATGACGTCAGTGCGGCATGCGGACAGCTTGCGCTCCTTGGAGCCAAGCCAAAGGTCCGCGTGGGTCGGGACTGATGCGCCCTACCGGCCTGGTGTTGGTACTGGTGACTCTGACCGCTTTGCCTGCGAGGGGGGTCGAAGCGGGCTGGGATGACCCAAAGCCGGGCGCATTTCAGCTTCTCGGCTCCTTTTTCCTTGGGTCTGGACTGCGTTTCAATAACCCGTACCGTCTTGCTACACCCCTCGGTTCCACAGCCGAGTCGGTCTCGAGGACTGCGACCTATGCCGACGCTGGCATAGGGGCGACCTTTGGCGATCCACGACGTCTGCAACACGGCCTTGCACTACGTCTTTCATGGGCGCTTTCTGGAGTGGGACAGATGGTCTCGACACCGTCGTACCTGCTTTGGACTCGAGGAAGGGTGTTTGCTGCTTATGGTCGGCTGGGGATCCCGGTGGTACTGACGCCAGACGTCACCTGGGGATTGGAGAGCGCTGTGGGAGCGGTGTGGTTTTTTCGAGGAGCCGTAGGGGTGGCAGGGGAGCTTGTGGGAGGCATGTTTTATGGCGCAGGAACTCGCGACGTTACAACCGCAGCGTATCCGGTCTTGAGCGGGCAGCTTGGGTTGGTCGTGGCACTGGAGCGTTATCCATGAGGCGTCTTGGCTGGTCACTGGTGGCCTTGGTGTCGCTCGTATTCGGGACCGGGCCGACTGTGGGGGACATTGGTTCTTGCGGGAGGTCCACGACCTTGCTCGACGGGGCGGCGTTTGCGGCAGCGCGCAAGGGACGTGATTGCGAGCGATGCGGAGCATGTGGACTGCGCTCGGCACGTTGCACGAGGGCATGCGATCCCAAGGCTTCACCCGACTTCGTGCTACCGTCGACGTGTTTTCCACTGGAACGCGACGGTGAAGTCTGTCTGAGGGCTCTCGAGGCAGCGTCGTGTGACGACTACGCAGCTTTCATGGATGACGCTGCCCCTGCGGTGCCCAGTGAATGTGCGTTTTGCGCGCTCTTGGGGGACGGTGGGCGATGAAGCGCGTTGTGGTGTTGGTGTTTCTTTTGGGCTGTGGACTCACCAAGCCTTTTGCGGCGGGCTCAGCGGAGCTTGCGGACTACCAAGCGTTTCGAATGGCGGCGCATCCAGGGGCGCGTCTTTCGGCTGCGCAGGCGTATCTCGAACGTTATCCCAAGGGGGTTTGGGAGAAGGAGGTACGGGTTGCTTTCGACGCAGAGGAAGCAGTCTATTTCGAAGTGGCCCAGCGCTCTCGGGGCAAGACGCTCGAGTACCTTGTGGCACTTCCACGGGGGCCGAGCGCTGCGGCGGCGTTTGCAATGTTGATGCTGTTTGATGCAAACCAAGAGGACCCGCAGACGTCCTCGATGCTTCGGGCAGCCAAGCGAACGGAGGAAGCGCTGGAGCGAGCGACGGAGGGACGTCGTCAGGTAGGCGATCGGGTTTTTTCTGCACTATCAGCGTTTCTCGAACCAGGGGTATTTGGCAAAGGGCTCAAGGAGCTTCCTGTGGCGCTTCGGGGGCTCTTGACCGATCGCAAGGGTTTAGGGCGTGGGCGGGTGGTACGGGTGCCTTATGGGTTACCGGGGCCACGTGGGGTTGTTCCACGCACTGCGGAAATCGAGGTGCTGGTGGTGGTGGACAATGGGCTTGTGATAGCGGCGGCAGTACAGGGGCCCGAGCTATTTACGCGTTGGGCAGAAGCGGATGCGGGGAAGGTTCTGGAGGGCGGGCGGAAAGAGGCGGCGTTGCATCTGGTCGATGCGCTAGCCGGGGCGCTCGAAGGGCAGCTTCCTGCGGCGCGTTGTGCGAAGCGGCCGGGACCTGGCGAGCTGTTGGTGCGGCGTTG
>CAITRH010000291.1 GCA_903894755.1 uncultured delta proteobacterium | reverse complement strand
CGAACTCGACAGCGAACACCACGTCATCGGCGGACAGGTACGGGTAGTCCGTCCTGATCGCGTCGATGGTGTCCCCTCCGAGCATTCTCCCGCCGACCGCGGCCACGGGGAGCCGTGTCGTTCCGAAGCACGGAGCTCCGCCCATGATCTCGGGGCGCCTCGCCACCCGAACGGAGTACCAGGCCTCGAAGGGGGTCAGGGCAACGGCGGTCGACATGCGGACAGTATGCAGCGGGTTCGCCCGGGCGCGCCACGGTGGCGCATCGGTTGAGCGCGACCTCAGTCCTGCCGCTTGGAAGACAGGTCCCGCGGCTCGAACAGCGACCTCCTCGAGCCGTCGGAAAAAGGTCAAAGAGTCAAAATGTCAAAGTGAAACCCGTCCTCAACGAACACAACGAACGCGATTGTTGACGCCCACGTCGCCGAAGCCGTAGCCGTCGGGGTAGCCGTCGCCGAAGTAGACGACCCACGCGACGCCGGACGAGCCAGCCACCGCGGAAGAAGTCCAAAACCAATCAGAAGGCGTCCCCGGAAAAGCTGTCAAATCGATGGCTGGATTAACCCTCGATTCATCCACCAGGGTCTGCAGCACCTTCATGCTAGGCAAGCGCCATCCGCCGCCGGCAAGACCAAGCGAGCTGCAATAGGCCTTGGCGCTAGCCCAGGTATAGGTGCCCGCCGGGATATCACGCTGCCAAACGAGGCCCGTTTTCGTATCGGTGACCGTGCCAGCGGCGGCGTCAATAGTGTACTGACCTGCGGGAGCGTCCGCGGGCGCACGCGCCACGAGGAGGAGGAATACCGCCGGCAGCGCGAGACCTAGAACGTACTTCGATTTCATGTTGTTTTCTCCTGTTTCGGTAACTTGGTTTCTTGGTCGAAGCCCGGTAACCAGAGCTGAATCCAAACGGTGCTGACACTGGCAAGGGGGGTGACACTGGCAAGAGTTGTGACACTGACATCGGCGGTGACACTGACATGGGACTCGGCCCGAGGCTCTCTGGGAACCGCAGCCTCGAAGAGATACGCAAGCCTGCGCGCTTTGACGTTGCCCGCTGCCTGTGGCTCTTCTATGGCCACCGCCACCCGGTGACCTTCCAGAAGCAGCCTCTTAACCAGCTTGGCACAGGACCGCACATGAACTCCGGACTGCACCCGTCCGAACGGAGGCTTGTAGACGCGCAGTCCGAGGCGTTCGGCCCACATGGGCGTGAGCTCGAAGTACTTGCCAACGCGAACTAGCAATACGGCGTCATCGAGCCCCTCCAACAGCGCTTTGCGCTGGGCGCGAAACGAACGGTGGGCGCGAGGAAGGGCAAAGCGCCTTGTCATCTTGCCTTTGCGGCACCTCAGGAGCGCGTGCAACCGAGGAGTCCGTTGGCGCATCCTCTCACGCAGACCGAAAGCGCGTGCATGCCCCAGATGCCCTTCGTAGCTCCCCCACGTCGCACGTGCCTGTTCCAGAAGCTCGCCATTGAGCTTTTGAAAACCGCAGGTTGCGATCTCGATACGGCACCGCGTCCTACAGCGACCCAGGGTTACCCACCCTGGGCTGTTTTGACTCGCCCCTTCGGGGCTGCCGATCAACGCGTGGGGTCCGTTCCATCGGGGATGAAACTTGGGAAACAGATG
>CAITRH010000290.1 GCA_903894755.1 uncultured delta proteobacterium | reverse complement strand
GCGTCCTTGCGGACTGCCACCCTCGGGGCGGAACGGGACCATCACTCCGTCGGCTCCCATCACCATGGGAAGTTCACGGGTTTCCGCGTCCATCGTCTCAAGCTCGGGCTCCTTACCTTCGGCCAAGACTGCGAGTTCCCCGTCCTCCAGGTCAAGGGCGCGCTTGCCCATGCGCTGAACCCATCTCCAGATGGTCACTGCGGAAAGCGCAAAGGGTGCTCATTGCGCAAAGAGCTGTTTCGCAGTTGCGTAGGGAACAAACACGGCTAGCGCACACACCACACGCACCACGTCGTAGCCAATCCGTTGGTTCGGGCCAATACCCAGCTCCTGGTCAAGAGGAACAATCTGGTGGCCAGGACATCCCTTGGGGCACCGTCCGACCGGGCGTTTCCACGAGACCCAGCCCACCAGCAAGAGCAGGCGCCGACTCGGGCGGCCTTTGCTTTCCAACGGAGTTCCGCAGTGTGACCATGGGGGCCAGGCCATAGGCAACCGACTGCGTCGCTCCAGTTCCTGCTCCACCAGTAAGGATGGCCAAGCGAAAGCCCATCGCTCCACCTACCGACGCTCTCTTTAATGTCTCGCAGTACGTCATATAATCAAATATTACATTCCTGTTATCGATCCGTCTTCGGATTGCCTCAATAGCTCAACCTTGGCTCTCCTAATCGCGAAATGCGCCCGCTCAAGGCACGCGCGCAACACGCCCCGCACGAATGCGTTCCACAAGGCCCTTCACGATGGCTTCCGAGAGCTCGAAGGCAGGCATGGTCCCCCGTCCCTTGCGAATGGCTTGCGCCATCGTTTGGTCGGTCAGGCCTTGCTGCCAAGGCCCTTGGGTCAGGTCGCCGACCGGTCCCTCCGCCAAAGGACCGTCGCCCTTGCCAAACGGCCCGTGGCAGCCGACGCAGCGTTGGGTCCAGATGGCGTCGATCACCTGCGTGTCGATGGGACCGCCGGTTGCAGCTCCAGGACCGGCCCCGGACTGAGGGGGGCTTTCCACGAAGTCGTGGTCTGCGGGGGTCCACTCGGGCAGACCGCGATCGGACGGGGGACGGTCACAACCTGCGAGCAGAAGAGCCAACGCAACGGCGTCGAGGCGCAGGGGCGCGAAGAAAACTTGGAGAGCACGTCTTTCGTGCGGCATGGGGCGCTCCTAGCACATTCGCGATGGGCACGGCGAGACTGTGGGCTAGACTGACCGGCATGGAGCTTCCCTCGGAAAACATCCTTCGTTGGCTGGTCTCCCGTTACGCGTCGCTGCGGGCGTCGCATCGGGAGGCGTTTGCAGAGCGACCCTTGATCGAGCCCGACGCGCGTTACTTTCCGGATGCGTTCGTGGGGGACGCGTCCAGTGTGGCGAAGCTACTTCGCCGCATGGTGGGGTATTCGCCGTTGGCCGACGACCTTGGGCTCGAGGTTGCGCTGGTGGGGGACGACGACGAGGCGTGCGGCACGGGCGGATGCCACTCAGGTGGAAATTGCTGTGGAGGTGGCGGAGATGGCGGCGCTCATGGGGGCGGAGGCGTGATTTCCCGGATCGTCGAACACGACGATCGGTACCGGGTGGAAGTAGCTGTGGACATTGTGACCAATCCGGTGGTGTTGGGGGCAACGCTGGCGCGGTTGGTGGGCACATTGGTCCTGGCGGAGGCGGGCGAGCAGGTGGGACGGAGCGAAGAGGGGGCGATGGGGGAGCTTGCGGCGACGGCGAGCGGGCTGGGGATGCTGCTTTTGAACGGTGCGGCGGTGTTTCGAAAAGGATGCGGCGGGGTGCGGGTCGAGAGGGCGACGGAGCTTGGGGTCGGGGAACTCGGCGTGGTCTTAGCGCTCTTCGTGAGGGTTCACGGGGCAAAGCCTGCAGTGGTGCGGCGGCATCTCGAGGCGACGCAGAGTGAAGCGTTCGACCTTGGGCTGCGTTGGACCGATTCGAATCGGACCCTGGTCGAGCAGCTTTCCAAGGCCCCCGAGCTTCTCGAAGGGGGAGCCTTCACCGTGGAACCGATACGAGGGATCTTCGCCCGTCTTTTTGGGGGATCGTCCAAACCCGAGGTGGAGGCGGCCCCACGAAAAGAGCGCACCGAAGCCGAACGTCGTCGCATCGCCGAGACCAAAGCGCTGGTCGAAGACGCCCTTCGTGGCGATCCCTGACGTCTCTTCAAAGACCATGGAGAAGCAACAGGGCGAGACCGCGCCCAAAGGATCAAAAAAAAGTGCGGTGAGTCGCCAGCAGGTGCTCGACGCGGCCATTCGCACGTTGGCCGATCAGGGCCTGGCCAATACGAGCGTGAGCGATATCGCGGAAGCCGCGAAGATGAGCAAAGGGGTGGTCCACTACCACTTCGAGAGCAAAGACGAGCTTTTGCGACGGGTTTTGGAAAACTGCTCGGAGGTCCTTGCGTTTCGGGTGCGCGAGGCCTGGCAAACGAGCGGCACTCCTGCCGAACGGATCCGCCGCGCGCTTCGGGTCATGCTCGCGACCCGCACGGACGGGTCCCCAGAGATGCGCGTGCTCACCGACTTGATGGCGCTTGCCATCCACGATGAACCCCTCAAAGCGCTTTTGGCCGAGCAATTCGAGCGCAGGCGAAACGAGCTTCTCGAAGACCTGCTGAAGACGGCGTCCGAACTTGGCCTGCGGGCCAGAATTGCCCCCGCGGTTATCCCGCGGCTGCTGGTAGCTGCGCTCGATGGCCTAGGGTTTCATCAGCTCTTCGATCCGCCGTCCCAGGATGAGCAACAGGAGCTCCCCCGCGCCCTCGAGCTCCTGGCGTTCTCCCTCTTCGAGTGGTGAGGCGGCTCCTCGTTGGGGTTGACAAACTGGCCGGTCAGCCAAAACTTACCGGTGTTCAGAAACCCCAGGGTCTTCTGCAAAGGTGCGGAAGCCAACACAGGAGGGTGCGATGTTTGAACTATTTTTTGCCCTTGCCGGACCCAAAGCGATCGGATTCATCGCGCTTTGGCTGATAGCAATGGTGGTTGCAGGACCTGCGCTCGGAGCCGAGCGGCCGCGTGCTGTTTATTTTCGGCGAGGCTCTAAACGGAACCCATCTTGAAAACCGCGGGTTCGTTCCGCCGCTTCCCCGATCGGAACACGTCACTCTGGGTCACCCGAAGTGCCTCCGCCGAGGGGAACACGTCGCTCTGGGTCACCCGAAGTGCCTCCGCCGAGGGGAACACGTCACTCTGGGTCACCCGAAGTGCCTCACCGAGGGGAACACGTCGCTCTGGGTCACCCGAAGTGCCTCCGCCGCGTCGGCGAGGAGGCTTCGGGTCACCCGAAGTGCCTCCGCCGAGTCGGCGAGTGACCCCATGCTCGATCGACAGGAGAAATTTGACGTTCTCAAGCTGGGCATGGTTTAGTTCTTAGTTTGGGAGCGCTTGGGGGATCGAGGTCTCTTTGGGGGATCGACGGAGCCGAAGCTGCGAGGCGAGCCGACGAAGGGAGCCCGCGAGGGTTTCGTAACGGAGCTCGGCCAGCAGCGGGTCGGGTTGGGACAAGACGAAACGAGCGTTGTGGCAGTACTCGGAGACCATCGGTCCGAGCGGATGGCTCGTAGCGGTTATCCCGACGACCATCAGCACCGCGTCGGCCTGTTCGAGGGCCCGGTCGCGTTCCTCGATGGTTTCGACGTATTCGGTAGCTTCGTTCAGGTGTCCAGCGCCTTCTTCGAGGAGTCCAGCCAAGAGCTCACCGAGCGAACGATCGGAACCCTCGCACGCCATAATCTGTAGCATCGCCCGCCATCGCTTTCCGGACCGCGCCAAGAGCGCCGTCTCGGGCCTCTGAACGGCGTCGAAGGCGGGTGGTTAAACGCAATGGTCAGGTTCCGCTGGCCTTCTGGAGCTCGGCGATGAGTTTGTCGGCGCGCTCGACGAGGTCCGCTTTGGTGTCCTCGACGATGTCGGTGCGAGCGTCGTTGCGGTCCTTTTGGATTTCAGCCTTCAGACTCAGGATCTGTTGACCGAGCTGCGCAATCTGCCCCCTGGTTTCGCTTGGGCAGGCGGCGTCGAAGGTGGCCGGGATCACCGGGACCGCGGCGGCCCCCTTGTCGGGGAAATTGCCCCCCGCATAACGCGGCACCTCGACATTGCCCGATCCGCGGATGTTGACCACGGTCAGTTTAGGCGGAAGGTTGGGGGTCGAAGTGGTGGCGATGAAAGGCGTGGCGAGAGGCGTCAAGAACGCTCCGCTGGCGACCGTCTCTTTTTCGAAAACCACGACCCACTGGACAGGAAGTGGAGCGTTTTTGGCAGCAGCCTGGAGCTGGTCGGTGATCGGTTTCTGAAGCCGCGCGAGAAGCGCCTGGACGAACTTTCGCCGGTCGTTGACTCCGTTGACGCTGCTGATGAAGTCGAGGAGCATTTGGGTGGCTTCTTTGGACATGCCGCTGAAGCGCCGTCCCGCCAGCTTGGTCCCGTCGAAGTCGATGGTCATACCGCCGAGCTCCTTAGAGAGGTCCTGGGGAAACTTCTTGTCTTTCACCAAAGAGTTACGGCCAGCGTCGAGTTTGTCGGCCAAGGCCACGAGGGAGTCCCTGGCTTTCTTGACTTCCTCGGCCAGCGCGCCAGCGTCCTGACGGCTCTTGACGGCGGAGGCGCTTTTTTCCGAGGCGCCGCCGGCGGTCCAGCCGACTCCGGTGAAGACGGCGCATGCGACGACCATGACAACGAGCATTTGGTTGCGGACCGAGCTTCGCGCTGCCGCCACAGTATGTTCGTCCATCTCGATGATCTGCGCCTTATGCGCAGGAGGCGGGACAGACCGGACCCCGGCGGCAAGGGCTAGCGGATGGTCTGGATCCAGAGGAGGCGTCGAAGGGAATGGAGGGGGAGGCACGCCTCCGGGGAGCGAAGGTGGAGGTGGGATGGCACCGGTGCCACCGGGCAAAGTCACGGGAGGAATCACTCCGGCCGCGCCCATCTTTTGGAGACGGGTCCTCAGATCGATTTTCGGTTTTTTGGTTTCGTCCGCCATCGCATTCCTCGAAAGGCTGTCGGCCCTGTACCGAACAGGTTTCTCGTAACATAGCCAATTTTGCTTCCGAGCGGGAACAAAGAGGGGCCCCAATGACCACCTGGCTGTCGAGGCAACCCAAAGCGCCGGTTCGATAATAATCTTCGGAGGGGCCTAGGGTCTGTCTTCAAACTAGGGGCTTGACATTTGCGTATCCTTTTGCCGAATTCCGTACCCTTTGCCCTACGCCAGCAGCACGAGGATTGACGCCAGCAGCGCAAAGGCGAGGAAATGTGTGGCAAGCTCTGACCTCCTGACACGTCGTGAGGAATCCCTGGATTTCCCGCGAGCCATTGAGCGCAGGTTCCAAGACAATCGTTGACGCTGCCGGGGTGTTTCCGACCACTCAGAGCGTATGGCCTGCTTTTGCTTGATAACGCCGAGCGCTAGGCCCCATAGCAATCTGCGAAATGCGCATCCGCAGTTGACTTTGTGACCGCGTCGCTCGTCCAACAGTGCGCATGACCAAAGAGAACATCGACAATGCGCAACTGTTCGCGAAGTC
>CAITRH010000289.1 GCA_903894755.1 uncultured delta proteobacterium | reverse complement strand
TTCCTTCGAATGCCGCCTGGTTTCCTTCGAATGCCGCCTGGTTTCCTTCGAATGCCGCCTGGTTTCCTTCGAATGCCGCCTGGTTTCCTTCGAATGCCGCCATGAGGCACTGCGTTGCCGCCTCCCGGCGAGACGGTCTTCGTATCGCATTGGGAGCTCTTTGGGTCAACTGCGCTGCCGGCGCAAGGACCTCCCGCTACCGTGCCTGATCGTGCGGAGCCACGAAGAGCGTCTGAAGGGCCTCGCCCAGGTCCCCTCGCTCGTCGAACAGGTTGGCCCGTGTCATCCCCAATCCATCGGGCTCGAGAACGGTTTTCGCCCGCATTCCAACCCATTCGGTGAGCGGATGCCTATGCAGCGCGACTGTCAGCTCCACGGGCACGAAGCTATAGGAACCCAGGTCGAGCTCCGCACTGATGCCGTTCGCCGAGTCGACCATCAGCAGCAGCCGCTCGAGGGGAGTCAGGCGCATGCCCTCGACCAACGGCAGCCGCGGGCGCGTCCAGACGGTAGCGGGGCCCGGCTGCGCGAAGCTACCGTCGACGAACCGCCATTCTAGCGATTCGCCGTACCCAAACGGGGGCATGGACGCGAAAAACTCCTGCGGCTGTTCGCTGGGTACCGGTGGTGGAACCTCCTTCGGCAAGACCGCTGGGGACCTTCCTGGCTGCACGAGCAAGCGCCACGCGCTGGCCTGCATGGCCGTCTTTCCGGCTACTTCGAGCCGAGCGCGCAGCAACTCAATGCGCGCCCCTCCGCGTACCCGCTCCACCGTGACCGCCAATTCCCCAACGGGCACCGGGCCAAAGAAGTCGAAGGCAATCCACCCAATGCGAGTCTCCGGACGCGGAAACACCCGCTCAATTTCGTGCGCGAGCAGAGCTGCGGGCGGCCCTCCGTGTTGAAACGACGGACTCCACGGTCCTACTGTCACGTCAGTTGCCCGAAATTGGCCGTGAGAAAGGGGAACGTAGAAAGCCTCCGTCGACATTCGTGGCACCGTAGACGCCACGGGACGCGCCGGCAATGGGTTGAACTGCTCGTCCAAGGCTCCGATGTTGGAGCGACGCGGCGAACCGCGGCGATCGCTTTATGGCGGACCATCGCCGAACCCCCGCGCTTGCTTGCGCTCGGTTCCGATGACGGAAGCGTGACCGTGTTGTTCTGGGCATTTTCGCCGTCCGAATGGACCGACCTCGATGGGCTCGTTGCCTCGTTGCCACCGTGCTCCGCGCCGTTGCTCGAAACGATGGGAGCCTGGAGGTCTGGTCACCTGACGGGCGCACTCGAGCCGGTCGCGGTTTAGTCGTCATGTCCATGACGCTCCATCGTAGGCGAAGGATGGGCACCGGGGGACGAGGCGAAGTCGCGTGGCCGATCGACGGGCGTCCGGACGATTCAAAGAGAGCCGTATTGGTTCGCGTGCGTTACCCTCGAATCTCCCGCGTCGTTCAAGGAGGCCCCCATGCGTCGTAGTTCCTGGTTCTTTCTGCTCCTCGCCCCGATCTTTCTCTGCGGAGGCACCTGCGGCTCCGTTCTGCAGGCGCACGTTCCGGACCGCTGGGGGCCAGGGACAAGCGGGAACTTCGCGCGCGCCTTCGGCGAGGTTCAGGTGGAGGTTGGCGGCCTCGTGCGGCAGGAGGGCGTGTCGTTCATGAACACGTCCGTCACAAATCGCGGGCGTGCCCCGGTGCGCGTGACCGGCGCGATCCTGGAGGCGGGCTCGCACCGCGACCAGTGGAGGTCCGGCAATATCGACGTCGCGCCCGGGGCGACGGCCCCGTTCACGGTGCAGTTCGGGTCCACGGTGAGCGACCGGCACTGCACTGTGGTACTCCAACTCTCGACGGGCGATGTGCGCATCGAGCTGTCGGAACCGTAGGAGCCGTGGCTTTCCGGTACTCGCCGATGAGCTACTGGGTGGGTGTCTCAATTGGGTTTGGGGTGATGGCGCCGTCCACTGCGAACCTCGACCGGGAGCTTTCAAGTCCCCCAAGCTGCTGACGCTGGGTGGAGGTGTTACGGTACTGGGGAACCTACTGAGTGTTGGCATCTTTCAGGCCTGGCTCGCTGCACTGGGGGCTGCAAAGTAACCGGGCAAGACAAGAAGGAGCAGTGATGGGCAGACGTGTATCAGCAGCCATTGAGCGGTTTTCTTTCCAAGGCGACGCACTGGAGGTCGTGCGCCTTCCCGACGGCGACGTGGGACTTGTGCTTCGGCAGCTCTGCGAGGTCTTCGACCTGGACGTGGACACGCAGCGCACAAAGCTGTAAGAGGCGCCCTGGACAACCACGGTGATAATGACCGTGGTTGCCGGGGACGGAAAGGCTAGCGAAGTCACAGTGCTACATCGCCTTTCGTTGCCGGGTAAATTTTTTCTATCCATTTGCGTAAGGTGCATTCGGCAATGCGGGCGATCGACCGGCTCGACGCCATATCACGAGTGCCGCTCCCAGTGCGACCAAGAACATGGAAGCCCCCGGTGCGGCCGTGCCGAACCACGTTGAGCAGGCTATCCGAACCGCCGCTTGAGAAAGGGAGTGCTGGGCGGGGGCGCGGTCAGTTCGGTCGATGCTTCGGAGGACTTCGGGAGAGCAGCCTCTTCAAATCCGGAGGCCGACAGCCAGGATGTTTGTCGATGTAGTCAACCACCGCCTCGATCCACTCCACGTCGTCATCGCTCCCTCGGACCGAGGAACGATCGGGCGAAATTTCCAGGTCGTCGGGCCACGCCTTGCCTGTCCTGCTGATCGCATACACGATCGCTGGATGAACACCCCCTTTTCGCGCGTCTTCGGCCATCCGCTGGCAGGTTTCGTAGTGCTTGAGGGCCTCATCCCACTCGGCTAGGTCTTCTTCCGAGAGCGTATCGAGACCTACGTTCGTGACGAGTAGGCCGGTTCTTCGGTACGCGTGGATGATCGCGGGAGGAAGACCGCTCTCCTCCATGGATCGAATCACTTCGGTGCGCATTTGCTCGATCTGGGCCTCAGAGAGCGCCTTCGGGACGTCCATATCTGTATCAAAGAACACAGGGTCGCCCGGCCCTGGATCTCGCCCAAATTTTTCGCGAAAAGCCTGCTTTTGTTCCTCTAGCATCGCCATCGAGAGCTCGTCGATGGCGATCTCACGGGTGCCATCGGAGACCACGAATGGGCCGGAGAGGGGTATTCCCGGGTTGCGCCTTACCTTCGAGCGGGACTTCTGTTGACTTTTTCGTGCCATCGTTCGCTCCCGGACCTATGCTACGCCAGACAAGGGGCGATGTTAACCCAAAATGCGTGGTCGCCTCCTTCGCCGATGAGTGGCGTGGAATGGAAACCACGGTGTTCGTCACCTCACCCCCGGTACTTTCGCACGAGCCCCTCGCTCACGAGTTGTCTCCAGTGCCCGGCGAGTTCCTCGGCGAATGCGCGGTCCTGGATGAGCACACCCGCTTAGTCCCCCTCCGGTGAATGCGTGCCACATACCGGATCGTTCGAGCATAGGCGACCAAGATCCCAGGCCCGCTGCAGATGTGCGCGGATCTGCCTCCCTTGCTCGACGAGCCCGCCCAGTGTCCCTTCCGTACCCG
>CAITRH010000288.1 GCA_903894755.1 uncultured delta proteobacterium | reverse complement strand
CCATGCGGGCAAGGACGATCGTCTTCGAGAGAGGGGGCTCGGAACCGCGGTACAAGTGGCTCTCCTCCCCCCTCGCTCGAAGACGATTTTACTTGCCCGCATGGGCAAGGAAAATGTCGAGGGAGAGGGGGGCTGGGGGGGTGAGGTCCGCGGTTCGGACCTGCGGTTTTCAAGATGGGTTTGGTTTAGGATCTTCTTGATGCGCAAATTGGCCGAAACCATCGCCGGTCCCGGGGGGGCTCTGCGCGCTCGAACCGAGCTTCTCCAAAGCCTTCGCGACGTCACCGACAGCGTCCGCGACGACGCCATCGACGTGGCCGTCGCCCTCTCCTGCGCTTACCCGGACCTCGCCCGCGTCCTCCGATCTCGTCCCCGCGATGTCCTCGCCATCGCCCGCGGGACCAAGACCCCTCGCGACCTTCGCACCTACCGTCGCATCGCCGCCGCCCTCATCGGCGACCCCACGGACCTCGCTTCTGTACGTCGAGGCCTCCGGGTCTTCGCGCTCCGAGAAAAACTCCGCGTCGCAGTCCGCGAACTCATTCCCCAGGCCGGCTGCGATGTCGACACCACCTCCCACGAGCTGTCGGTCCTAGCCGAGGTCTGCGCCGAAGTTGCCCTGACCGAGGCCCTCACCTGGGCCGAACAGCGCTTTGGAATCCCCACCACCGCCGCAGGTGAGCGCTGCCCCTTCGTCGTGCTCGGCATGGGAAAACTCGGCGGCGACGAGCTCAACGCAGGCAGCGACATCGACCTTATCCTCTTCTACGACACAGACGACGGCGAGGTGCTTCGCAACGGTCGCCCCGCGGACCAATCGCTCTATGAGCACTTCACCCGGGTTGCCCAGCGGTTCGTGTCGACCCTCGACGACTCCACAGAAGACGGTGTGGTGTGGCGTGTCGACCTTCGGCTACGTCCCGAGGGCTCGAAGGGACCGCTGGTCAACGCACTCGCGTCGGCGGAGCGCTACTACGAAACCTGGGGACGCACCTGGGAGCGAGCGGCACTTCTCAGGGGACGTCCCATCGCAGGCGACCGCGCGTTTGGAGCGCGTCTTCTCGAAGCCTTTGCGCCGTTCGTATGGAGGCGTTCAGTCGACCCGCGTCTAGCCGACGAGATCGCGTCCCTCTTGATGCGCGCGCGGGTGGAAGCCCACGACGAAGTCGACGACGACCTGAAGATCGGACCTGGCGGGATCCGCGAGGTCGAGTTTTTCGCGCAGTCGCTGCAGCTCATTTGGGGCGGACTGGAACCCAACGTTCGGACCTCCAACACGCTCGACGCCCTTCGACGGCTACGTTCCCACGGGTACGTCACCGATCGCGAGGGGCGAGAACTATCGGATGCCTACCTCACACTTCGTCGTCTCGAGCATCGCATTCAGTTTGCAACGGGACTGCAGACGCATTCGATTCCCAAGGACCCAGACCTCTTGACTCGCATGGCTCGTTCCCTGGGGTTCGAGACGACCGAAGCGCTCATGGCCGATCTTCAGCGGACGCGGCAGATGGTTTCGACGCGGTTTGCGTCTCTTGGCACGGGCGCGGCTCCCGAAGCCAACCAGTACGAGTCGCTGTTTGCCGCGATCGATCTGGGCGATGAAGACGCTGTGGCAACATGGGTGCAAGAGCGTTTTGGTCCAAGTGCGTCGGCCGATCTTCCGCGCAACCTGATGGCGCTTGGACGTCGTCCAGATGGGCCCTTGGGGCTAGCGACGCGCGATCGGCTGCCGGATTTCGTGGCGGTGTTGATGCCGGCGCTGATGGATGCGGCCGATGCGGATCAAGCGGCACGGATCCTGGCAGCGTTCTACACGCGGCTGTCTGCACCGGGTCCTTACTTGAGAGCGCTGTCGAACGATCCAAGGGCCACGAGGCGTCTTGTGGGACTGTTTGGGGCAAGCGCGTTTCTAGGGGCGTCGCTTGTGGCGCATCCCGAGCTATTCGACCGGATGCTGTTCGGGTTTGCGGCTCCGACGCCCCAGAGCGCGCGTGCTGCGGTGGACGAGGAGCTGACCGCACTTGGAGCGGACGCAACGGAGTCGTTTGCCTTTGCGGGGGCACTTCGCAGGGCCAAGGCGAGGGTCACTCTGGAGGTGGGACTTGCGGACCTATCCGGTGAGCTTGGAACCCGACAAGCGGCGTTGGTCCTTAGCGAGCTAGCCGACGCGGTTCTCGAGCGCACCTGCACCTTTGCGATGCAAGAAAGGAAACTGGGGAGCGGTCTTGCGGTGGTGGCGATGGGAAAGCTCGGGGGACGAGAGATAGGCTACGGGTCGGACCTGGACATCTTGTTCGTGTATCGGGACGCGTCCGACAACGATCTTGAGGAGCGGAACATACGGACAGCGCAGCGGGTACTTCGGCTCGTGAGCATGCCACACGACGAGGGGACCGGGTACGATCTAGACACCAGGCTTCGTCCATCAGGAAGTCACGGGCTGCTGGTGGTGTCGCTGGATGCGTTTCGACGGTACCACGAGACGACTGCGGAGCCGTGGGAGCGACAGGCACTGGTACGGGCACGTTTTTGCGCAGGCGACGCAGTACTTGGCAACGAGGTGATCGCGGTGGCGCATCAAGCGGCGTACGAGCGTGGGGCGGCACCAGCTACGACGCTGCATCATCTTCGGATACGGATGGAGCGGGAGCTAGGGCGGGAGCATGGTGGGCGGTACGATGTGAAGCTGGGGTTTGGTGGGCTAGTGGACATTGAGTTTGCGGTGCAGTGGTTGCAGATGAAGTGGGGGATGGATTCCCGGGTGCGGTCGACGGACACGGAGACGGCGTTAGGGGCATTGGAAGCGACAGGGGTACTTGATGGGGCGCGGGCGGCGACGTTACGCGAGGGGCACGGGTTTTTGCGACGTCTTGAGCAGCGGCTGCGGGTATTGCACGGGATGAGTGTCCAACTGATTGAAGAGGGGGCGCCGGGACTCGCGTTGTTAGCACGTCGTCTAGGGCTTCGGGACGGGCCGAGGGGGTCGGCAGGGGATGCGTTGATGGCGGAGTACCGTTCGGTGACGCGGGAGGTGCGTGGGGTGTATTTGTCTGTGCTTGGTCTTACGGACCATCCTGGGCCCTCACGGCAGCACGGATCCTGACCCGAGAGCACGGCATGCTCTGTCGGGAGATCACCCAGTGAAGCCCCAGTGTCCGGCAAGGCGTGCTAGGTTCTTGCGGGTGAAGTCCAAAAAATTTCTTTCCCGAATACGAAGCCCCGAGGTTCTCGGGGAATTGAAGCATCTTCTAGGTCTTCCCGACGTCGCAAAGTCCCTCCAACAAATCGAGGAGACGCTCGGCCACATAGACCACCGCATCGACGGCCTTTCGGATGCGATCTCCCGGTTCACCGACGCGCAGGCACGCACCGAACAGGCTGTCAAGGCGCTTGCTGACGCGCAGGCACGCACCGATCAGACGGTGGAGCGACTGAGCGGAAAAGGCGAGGAGCTGACCACGGCCCAAACCCGCACCGAAGCGACGCTAGAGCGCTTCATTGAAAAGACCGATCGTAGCATTGCGGAGCTCCATGAGGGCCAGGTCCGAACCGAAGCGACTCTAGAACGCTTTATGGCGGCGTCGGAAAAGAGCCTCGGAGCGGTGCGGCAAGAGCTAGGTGCTCTGGCGCAGACTACGGGGATCGATGTCGAGGACATTGTCTCCGCGGATCTGCCCGACTGGCTGGAGCGCCACCACCACATTCGGGTAAGGCTCCAGTGCCCTTATTTCCTCTCTGAGCTAGGTGATGAGGAGTTAGCTGGCTTTGGGGAGGGACAGGGGTCCGATGGCAAGGTGACGATCCTCGCCGAAGCCAAAGACCGCGTTCGGATCCGGGAGGTCGAGGCTTTTTGGGCGAAGGCGGAGCGTGTGCGGGCGGTGGTGCAGGGGGCGATTTTCCCAGTGCTCATTGGCCGGGCGACCTACCCCGACGCCAAAGCGCGAGCCGAGGAACTGGGGCTCACGTTGGTTTCTACGAGTGCTCTTCGCCGGTAGGGACGATCTCAGGCAGCGCTAAGGATTCGCGAAACCCCTTGTCGGGCCCGTTCGAGCAGCGGGCCCCAGACGGCGGACTTGCCCGACTCGCTTCGACGAGTGCAAAAAAAGACCTGCTGGCCATCAATATCCACCGAGGTTGCGTCAACTCGTCCTCGCAGTGCAGCCAGACGAGGGATCCGATCGAGCGCCTCGTTTTCGGCCATGAGCGGCGCGTACGCAGCAAGCTCCTCGCAGACTGCCCAGGAACCCGCACCGGCCAACACAAGTCCTGACGAGTCCGCCACCACGACCGCATCGAACGCCACCTCGGCTCGCACCTCGGCAAGATGATAGTGCAGTGCAATCAGCGGATCCTGGCTCCTCTTTCTTCTTCGTTCGGTTAGCATCGTCCTCCTTCGAAGCCAGAGTGTAGGCTGCGAAGCCTCGGATGGGCCAAGTTTCCGCCCGTTGCTAAGTCAGTGGTAAACCAAAACCATCTTGAAAACCGCAGGTTTCCGCTCGCGCAGACCTCACCCCCCCAGCCCCCCTCTCCCTCGACATCTTCCTTGCCCATGCGGGCAAGGACGATCGTCT
>CAITRH010000287.1 GCA_903894755.1 uncultured delta proteobacterium | reverse complement strand
CCATGCGGGCAAGTAAAATCGTCTTCGAGCGAGGGGGGAGGAGAGCCACTTGTACCGCGGTTCCGAGCCCCCTCGCTCGAAGACGATCGTCCTTGCCCGCATGGGCAAGGACGATGTCGAGGGAGAGGGGGTTGGGGGTGAGGTCTACGCGACAGTGGGGCGCGGAAGCGGTTAGATCGGACCTGCGGTTCTCAAGATGGGTTTGGTTTAGAACCCCCTACCCGCACCGCAGGAAGGGGTAGCGACCAACGGGAGCGTAGGGGCGGAGCCCCTGGTTTGCCCCCCCGCAGGGGGTTTGCCCCCCCGCAGGGGGTTGACGGGAGCGTAGGGGGTGGGTAGGGTGTGACCATGTTTCGGATGGTGGCGTCTGGTCGGAGTGAGAGAGCACGTTTTGATGTGCTGTCGCCGAGCGCCATCGTCGAACTTGTACCCGTTGTCGTTATTGGGCTTATTAGCCTCGGGTGCGGGCCGCCAGGTTGACGTTAGGCAAACAGAAACCTCGGCCCCCGCACCCAGAAGGTCGCGGGGGCTTTTTCGTTTCAGGAGGACCGTATGAGTAGTACTGCAATTGTGGGGGCTTCGGGCAAGCGCACCGGGGCCCAGCTTATCTGGGAAACCTTGGTGCGCGAGGGGGTGCAAGTGGCTTTCGGGTATCCCGGAGGGACCATCATGCCCGCTTATGATGCGATGCCGGCGTATGCTATTCGCCACGTGCTGGTGCGTCACGAGCAGGGGGCAGCGCACATGGCGGACGGCTATGCGCGCGCTTCGGGAAAAGTTGGAGTTGCCGTAGCAACGTCGGGACCAGGGTCGACCAACTTAGTGACTGGGCTGGCGACGGCCATGCTCGATTCTGTGCCTATCGTAGCGATCACTGGGCAGGTCTCCTCCAAGCTGATTGGCAGTGATGCCTTTCAGGAGACCGACATTACTGGGGTGACGCTTCCGATCACGAAGCACAACTACCTGGTGACGTCGGTGGACGAGATTGTGCCGACGCTGCGCGAGGCCTTTTACATTGCGCAATCGGGTCGTCCTGGGCCCGTGTTGGTGGACATCACCAAGGATGCGCAGCAGGCGAGCACGGAATTCGTATGGGATCAGAACCCAGTGCGTCTCGCTGGGTACCGTCCTGACAACCGCGCGAGTCGCAGCGATCTTGAAAAGGCGGCGGAACTGCTTGCGCAGGCGGAGCGTCCGGTGATCTTCGTAGGTCATGGCGTGCTCAGGGGACAGGCGAGCTCACTTGTACAGGAGCTTGTTGAAAAAACAGGGATTCCGGTCGCGTCAACGCTGCTCGGACTGGGTGGGTTTCCTGCAACGCATCCTTTGAGTCTTGGGATGATGGGGATGCATGGAGAGGCGTGGGTAAACCATGCCATCCAGGAGTCCGATTTGATCCTTGCATTGGGAATGCGTTTTGACGATCGAGTGACGGGCAATCTCAAGACCTATGCGTTGGGGGCCAAGAAGATCCACGTGGAACTTGATCCTGCGGAAGTCAACAAGAACGTCAAGGTGGATCTGCCTCTTTTGGGGGATGTGGCTGAAACTCTGCGCGGGCTGCTTCCTTTGGTCAAGTCACGTCAGTGCAAGGCGTGGGTGGACCACATCATGACTTTCAAGGGGGCCTCGGCGGTACGGGACATCCAGAACTTGCCTCCTAGCGGGCGTCTGTTTGCGGCGCATGTGATCCATGATCTCTGGAGGATCACGCAGGGCAAGGCACTGGTGGTGAGCGACGTAGGGCAGCATCAGATGTGGGAAGCGCAGTATTACAAGCATGACTATCCCAGGAAGCTCATTACCTCGGGAGGATTGGGGACCATGGGGTTTGCGCTTCCAGCGGCGCTGGGGGCCAAGATGGCTCGTCCTGAAGACGAGGTGTGGGTGGTGGCGGGCGACGGTGGTTTTCAGATGACCGCTGCGGAGCTGTCGACTTGCGCTCAGGAGGATGTCAAGATCAACATTGCGATCATCAACAATGGGTTCCTTGGCATGGTGCGTCAGTGGCAGCAGTTTTTCTTTGGCGGACGCTACGTAGCGACACCGATGCGCAGTCCGGACTTCGTGAAGTTGGCGGACGCGCACGGACTGAAAGGGTTTCGGGTTGAGAAGCGCGAGGACATTGAGAAGACTGTGGCCGAAGCTCGGACCACACCTGGGACCGTACTGATTGATTTCCGGGTCGAACAAGAAGACAGCGTGTATCCGATGGTGCCGGCCGGAGCCGACTTGCACGACATGATCCGCCGTCCCAGTCCCATTGTTGAAACTGCGGAAGAACCCTAAGGAGGAGCGGACCATGTTCAAAGGAACTCACCGAACCTTTATTGCCTATGTCGAAGACAAGCCCGGAGTACTCAACCGGGTCACGTCGGTCTTTCGCCGTCGTGCTTACAACATCGAGTCGCTGACCGTGGGACGCACGCATCATGCGGGCGTATCCCGCATGACCATTGTGATGGAGGCGGATGACGACAGCGCGAGGCGGTTTGTGGCGAACCTCTACAAGCTGGTCAACGTATTGTATGCAGAGGACACCAACAGCGCGTCGACTGTGGAACGGGATCTTGCGTTGATCAAGGTAAAGACCGATTCTACGAGCCGACCTGCGGTGATGCAGCTTTGCGAAGCGTTCCGGGCCCGTGTGATCGACATTGGTCCAGAGGCATTGATCGCGGAGATCACGGGGACTGACGACAAGATCGAGGGGCTCTTGGAGGTGTTGAAGCCTTATGGAGTTCTGGAGATGGTACGCACGGGAGCGGTAGCGATGCGACGCAGCGCGGAGACGCCGCCAATTGAGCACGATGCAATTTTCAATGGACGTTCGAGCCAACCGCCTGCGGAGGCGCCGACGTCTTGACCTGACTTGGGCCCTCTCTCCTTACTAGGATAGGGGGTGAGAGCGGGGCTATTGGAACTGAAGGAACGGAGAGTTTAGCTATGAGCGTCCACAACTACGTTCGGATTTTCGATACGACCCTTCGCGACGGTGAGCAGTCACCGGGGGCAACGATGACCTCTGCGGAGAAACTCGAAGTAGCGCGGGCGCTCTCTAGACTAGGGGTAGACGCGATCGAAGCAGGGTTTCCTGCAGCGTCGCCTGACGACCTGGAAGCTGTACGGACCATTGCAAGCCGTGTGGGGGGCCAATCTGTCGAGGGGCGGCCGTCCGCAGAGCCACCGGTCATTTGCGGACTTGCGCGCGCTGCAAAGAAGGACATTGATGCGGCCTGGGAGGGGGTTCGCGGGGCAAAGCACCCACGTATCCACACTTTTTTGGCGACATCGGACCTGCACATGCAACACAAGCTGCGCATGTCTCGCGAGGAGGTACTGGCGAAGGTGCAGGAGACGGTCTCGTATTCGCGGTCGCTCTGCGAGGACATCGAATTTAGTCCAGAGGATGCTGGAAGGAGCGATCCACAGTTTTTGTACCGGGTTCTCGAGGTGGCGATCAAGGCGGGGGCGACGACCCTGAACATTCCCGACACCGTGGGGTACACGACTCCCGACGAGTTTGGGGCACTGATTGCAGGCATTCGCGAGAACGTACCTGGGGCCAAGGACGTGGTACTTTCGGTGCATTGCCATGACGACTTGGGTCTTGCGACGGCCAACACGATGGCAGGGATCATGGCAGGGGCGCGTCAAGCGGAGGTGACGATCAACGGCATTGGCGAGCGCGCAGGAAACACGTCGCTCGAAGAGGTGGTGATGACGTTGCGGACTCGTCACGCCAAGTTTGGACTGGAGACGGCGATTGACAGCACGCAGTTGACGCGATTGAGCCGACTGGTGAGCACGAGTACGGGGATTCCGGTACAGCCAAACAAGGCCATTGTTGGGGCCAATGCGTTTGCGCACGAGTCTGGGATTCACCAAGATGGCATGTTGAAGCACGAGGAGACGTATGAGATCATGCGTCCCGAGACAGTGGGGCTGACGCAGACCCGGCTGGTATTGGGGAAGCACTCTGGGAGGCACGCGTTTGGGGTAAGGCTTGCGGAGCTTGGATACCGAGTGGATGGAGAGCCACTGGCGCGTCTATTCCAACGTTTCAAGGGGCTGGCGGATCGTCGCAAGCAGGTCACGGATGCGGATCTAGAGGCCCTGGTGAGTGACGAGGCCCCTCCTGAGGCAGAGTTTTTCGTACTGGAGGGATTGCAAGTTGCGTGTGGAACGATGGGGATGCCAACGGCGACGGTACGGTTGCGGGGTCCTGATGGGCAGACGTATGTACATGCTGCGGTGGGGACGGGGCCTGTAGATGCGACGTACAAGGCGATCGATGCTGTTGTGGAGCCATCGGCGACGCTTCTCGAGTTTTCGGTACATGCGATCACTGAGGGGATTGACGCACTTGGGGAGGTGAGTGTACGCATTCGCGAGGGGGCGCGTGAGAGTGCGGGGAAGGTCAATGCGCAGCACGGGGTTCGTCCATGGCGAGTGTTTCACGGGCACGGTGCGGACACAGACATCATAGTGGCGAGTGCCAAAGCGTACTTGAAGGCAATCAACCGGATGTTCGCGACCGACCCAGATCAAGTAGGGCGATGGGTTCCACCTCACGAGCCGGTCACGGCAGCACAGGCAGGGTAATCATGCAGACACTTTTCGACAAAGTCTGGCAGTCTCATGTGGTTTCGCAGGAGCCCGACTGTCCAGTGGTACTCTACATTGATCTTCATCTCGTGCACGAGGTGACGTCGCCGCAAGCGTTTACTGGTTTGCGGGCACGGGGACTCAAGGTACGTTGTCCTGAGCGCACGGTGGCGACAATGGACCACTCGACGCCGACGCTGCCTGGGCATCTTGCGGTAATTGACGCGCAGGCGGCGGCGCAACTAGGAAAACTTGAGGAGAACTGCCGCGAGTTTGGGATCCGGCTCTATGCACTGGGGGGGGTACAGCAGGGGATTGTGCACGTGATTGGTCCCGAGCTTGGGTACACGCTGCCAGGGAAGACGATTGTGTGCGGTGACAGTCACACGTCGACCCACGGAGCCTTTGGGGCACTGGCTTTTGGCATAGGGACGAGCGAAGTCGAGCATGTGTTGGCGACGCAGTGTTTGCTACAGCGGAAGGCAAAGACTCTCGAGGTGCGGGTGGAGGGGGCGATTGGTCAAGGGGTAACTGCGAAGGACATTATCCTGGGGCTGATTGCGAAGATTGGGGTAGGCGGAGCCACGGGACATGTCATTGAGTACACGGGGCAGGCCATTCGGACGCTCGACATGGAGGGGCGAATGACTGTGTGCAACATGTCGATCGAGGCTGGGGCGCGAGCTGGGATGGTTGCACCGGACGATGCGACGTTTCAGTACTTGGCCGGCCGCGAGTTTGCGCCCAAGGGGGCGGCGTGGGAAACGGCATTGGCCTATTGGAAGACGCTGTCGACGGATCCGGGGGCGTCCTTTGATCGGACAGTTACGGTGGATGCAGCGGCGTTGGAGCCGATGATCACTTATGGGACCAATCCTGGCATGGGGATACCGATCACGGGGGTGCTTCCCTCCCCTTCCGACGTAGCCGACAGTGCGGAGCGAGCGGCGCTTGAGAAGGCACTGACCTATATGGGACTTGAGGCGGGCAAGCCGTTGTTGGGTCGTGCCATTGATGTCGTGTTTATCGGGTCTTGCACCAACTCGAGGATTTCGGATCTACGGGCGGCAGCTGGGGTGATGAAGGGGCGCAAGGTAGCGACGGGGGTACGGGTACTGGTGGTTCCTGGGTCCAAGGCAGTGAAGAGCGAGGCGGAGGCGGAGGGGCTCGACGCAGTATTTCGCGAGGCAGGGGCAGAGTGGCGCGAGCCGGGCTGTTCGATGTGCATTGCGATGAACGGGGATCAGCTATCGCCTGGGCAGATGGCGGTCAGCACGAGCAACCGCAATTTCGAGGGGAGGCAGGGCAAGGGGGGAAGGACCTTGCTTGCGTCCCCTCTCACTGCGGCGGCTGCTGCGGTTACTGGGAAGATCACCGACGTACGCACGCTTTTCTGAACGAGGACAAGATGAATGCATTCACAACACTGACGTCGACGGTACTTCCCATGCCGACGGACGACATAGACACGGACCAGATTATCCCGGCACGTTTTCTCAAGGTAACGGACAAGGTGGGGCTTGGGAAGCTTCTTTTTGCGGACTGGCGGACAGGGGCAGACGGCCAACCGAAGCCGGATTTTCCCTTGCATCTTCCTGAGGCACGGGGGGCGCGTGTGTTGATAGCGGGAAGGAACTTTGGGTGCGGCTCTTCACGGGAGCATGCACCTTGGGCGCTGTACGACTTTGGGTTTCGGGCAATTGTAGCGCTGTCTTTCGCGGACATTTTCCAGGAAAACGCGATCAAGAATGGTCTACTTCCGGTGGCAGTAGACGCAGCTACGCACAAGCGGCTGCTCGCAGCGAGGGAGGGTTCTACTGCGATCACGGTGACCATCGATCTACCGTCGCAGACATTGGCGCTTCCCGACGGCACCAAGGCATCGTTTCCGATCGATGGGTTTTCCAAGAGGTGCTTACTAAACGGAGTTGACGAGCTTGGGTACATCCTATCTTTCACACCTGCGATAGAGTCCTATGAAGCCAAACACGCCTAAGGGGTCTGGGCTACAGAGCGTACAGATCTACGACACGACGCTTCGCGATGGCACACAACGCGAGGGGATTTCGCTTACGGTTGCGGACAAGATGCGCATTGCGCAGTGCCTTGATGGGCTAGGGATAGCGTTCATCGAGGGGGGTTGGCCCGGTTCGAACCCGAAGGATGTGGACTTTTTCGAGCGTGCACGGGATCTTCAGTGGACCCATGCGAGTCTAGCGGCGTTTGGCTCGACCTGTCGGGTTGGCGCGGCACCTGAGGACGATCCACAGGTCCAGGCACTTCTAGGTGCAGGGACTCCAGTGTGTACGATCTTTGGAAAGACGTGGCTATTGCATGTCACGGAGGTCTTGAGGACGACAGCCGATGAGAACTTACGTCTTATCGAAGACACGGTGCGGGCATTGCGCGCCCATGGACGTCGTGTGGTCTACGATGCGGAGCACTTTTTCGATGGGTACCGCAGCGACGCCTTGTACGCGTTGGAGACCTTGCGGGCAGCGGTCCGCGGGGGCGCGGAGGTGGTGGTGCTATGCGACACGAACGGCGGGTCGCTTCCATGGCAAGTTGAGGAAGCGGTACAGGCGGTTGACAAGACGTTGGGGCATCCAATTGGCATCCATGCGCATGACGACACGGGGTGTGCGGTTGCGAATTCTCTAGCAGCGGTGCGTGCGGGGGCGCGTCATGTGCAGGGGACGCTGAACGGCTATGGGGAGCGTTGCGGGAATGCGAACCTATGTGTCATTGTGCCGAATCTTGAGTTGAAGCTGGGATTGCGAGCAGTGGCAGACGGGGCATTATCGCGACTGTCGCATGCGTCGCATGTGGTAGCGGAGGTAGCGAACTTAGCACCAGACGAGCACATGGGCTATGTGGGGCACAGCGCGTTTGCACACAAGGGGGGGGTCCATGTTGCGGCCATTCGGCGCAGTCCGCGAGCCTATGAGCATGTGGATCCAGCTCTAGTGGGCAATCGGACACGTGTGGTGGTGAGCGAGCTGTCGGGACGGGGCAATTTGCTAGCAAAGGCCGAGGAACACGGTCTGGAAGTGGCAGAGGGGGCAGAAGCGGCTGTCTTATCGGACCTAAAGGAGCTAGAGGCCAGCGGGTTTTCCTTTGAAGCAGCGGACGCGTCGGTGACGCTGATGTTGCAGAGGAAGAGTGCTGGGTACGTGCCACCGTTCGAGCTAATCGACTACAAGGTCATGGTGGGACAGCGGGGACGGCCTGACAGCG
Source organism: uncultured delta proteobacterium (assembly GCA_903894755.1). Classification (GTDB taxonomy): domain Bacteria; phylum Myxococcota_A; class Polyangia; order Polyangiales; family Polyangiaceae; genus CAITRH01. Next base: position 1,653 of record CAITRH010000287.1, on the reverse strand, counting down.
ATGGGGCGACGACTTTTTCTGAGGCGACGATCAAGATTCGAGTCAAGGGAGAACTGCGGCACACGGCAGCGGACGGCAGCGGACCCGTAGGGGCGCTCGATGCAGCGCTTCGCAAGGCACTTCGTTCCGCGTATCCCGAGGTCGACAGGATTCACCTTGAGGACTACAAGGTACGCATTCTCGATGGTTCAGCGGGCACGGGGGCAAAGACACGGGTGCTCATTGACAGTTGTGACGGCACGGAGCATTGGACCACGGTGGGGGCGTCACAGAATATCCTTGAAGCGTCATGGTATGCGCTTGCGGACGGCATCGAGTATGGATTGACACTCAAGGCAAGACCCAGAACAGGAGAGGGCTCGTGAAGATAGCGCTACTGCCAGGAGATGGAATTGGGCCGGAGATTGTGCGTGAGGCCCGGGCGGTACTGGACGTTGTGGGCGACAAGTTTGGCCACAGTTTTTCGTACACGACGCACCTTATTGGGGGCATAGCGATCGACGAGACGGGAGAGCCGCTTCCACAGGCGACGCTGGACGGGTGTCGAGACGCGGATGCAGTATTACTTGGAGCAGTGGGCGGACCCAAGTGGGACGATCCCAAGGCCAAGGTTCGGCCGGAGCAGGGGCTATTGGCCATTCGCAAGGGGCTAGGGCTGCATGCCAATCTGCGTCCTGTGCGGGTGTTGCCGGAGCTTGCGGCGGCGTCACCGCTGAAGGAGGAGCGTCTTCGTGGGGTGGACATACTGTTTGTGCGGGAGCTTACGGGGGGACTGTATTTTGGGCAGCCGAGGTTCCGCGAGGTAGTGGATGGGCGTCGTCGGGCAGTGGACACACTGGAGTACACGGAGGAAGAGATCCGACGGGTGGTACGATTGGCATTTCGCCTAGCTGGGACGCGTCGAGGGCTAGTGACTTCTGTAGACAAGGCCAATGTACTGGAGTCGTCGAGGCTATGGCGTGAGGTTGCAGTGGAGGTTGGGGCGGAGTTTCCGCAGATCCGACTGGAGCACCAGTTGGTGGACTCGTGTGCCATGCGCATTGTGACATCGGCAGCGTCCTTTGACGTGGTGGTGACGGAGAACATGTTTGGGGACATTCTGACGGATGAAGCGGCGGTGCTGGCGGGGACATTGGGATTACTGCCGAGCGCGTCGTTGGGGGAAGGGACACGTGGGCTTTACGAGCCGATTCACGGGTCGGCGCCCGACATTGCGGGCAAGGGGATAGCGAATCCGTGCGGGACGATTCTGAGTGTTGCGATGCTGTTACGGCATTCCCTTGGGTTGGAGAGGGAGGCTGCCACTGTGGAGCGAGCGGTGAGCGAGGCTGTGGCATCGGGAGCGCGCACTGCGGACATGGGGGGGAGTTTGTCGACAGTGGCAATGGGAGACGCCGTACGGTCGCGGGTTACCTAGAACAAACCCATTTTGAAAACCGCAGGTCCGACCAGGGGTCCGAACCGTGCCACCCGCGACCCAGGGTTACCCACCCTGGGCTGTTTTGATTCGCCCCTTCGGGGCTGCCAATCAACGCATGTAGTCCTCATCTAGTGCGCCGTTGCAGCGTGGGAACCCCAGTTCTTCCCTTCTGTGGGACGGACCCCACGCGTTGATTGGCAGCCCCGAAGGGGCGAATCAAAACAGCCCAGGGT
>CAITRH010000286.1 GCA_903894755.1 uncultured delta proteobacterium | reverse complement strand
TGCCCGCATGGGCAAGGACGATGTCGAGGGAGAGGGGGGCTGGGGGGGTGAGGTCTGCGCGAGCGGAAACCTGCGGTTTTCAAGATGGGGTTGGTTGAGCTATTTGACGATACGAAAGTCCGCACGGTCGCCTGTGTAGGCGAGCCAGCGAACCTGCACCTGGTCGACCCGGGCGGCCGAAGGACCGTGATTGGCCCAGGTCATCATGTCTTTGATGGCGTCATCCTCCCCCTCGGCGACGATCTCGACGGTGCCGTCGCTCTTGTTTTTGACCCATCCGGTAAGTCCCAGACGGCGGGCTTCGCGCACGGCGGACGCCCGGAAAAACACCCCCGTGACCCTTCCTCGTACGATAATTTCGATTCGCTTGCTTGCCATGACGCGATCTGGAGGTCTGTACCGAACAACACGGGGGTAAGCAAGTCGCGCTCCGCGGTCGAAGAGCGCTCGGACCGTTTCCCGAGGTCGTCTCCCGCGGTCGAAGAGCGCTCGGACCGTTCCTCAAGGCGTGGCACATGGGGCGAAGAGCGCTCGGACCGTTCCTCGGGTCGTGGCACCTGGGGCGAAGAGCGCTCGGACCGTTCCCCGGGGTCGTGGCACCTGGGGCGAAGAGCGTTCGGACCGTTTCTTGGGGCGTGGCACCGGTGGCGAAGAGCGTTCGGACCGTTTCTTGGTGGCGTGGCACCTGGGGCGAAGAGCGTTCGGACCGTTTCTTGGTGGCGTGGCACCTGGGGCGAAGAGCGTTCGGACCGTTCCTCGGGGTCGTGGCACCTGGGGCGAAGAGCGTTCGGAGCGTTCCGGGCGTCTTCCGCGGTAGGGCTACCCGCCTAAACGGCCAACGACCTCGCCTCGAACATGCTTCGCGCGGTCGAAAGCACAAAGGCTGGGGGAAGCGCCCGCGTTGGCTCAGGACGCGTCGAGGCGCGACGAGTCACGGGCGGACGACGAATCCGCTCGACCACGATATGCGCCGCCTCTTCATCGAACAGAAGCCCGTTGTGGCCTAGTCCCGCAAAGACGAACACGTCGCCCCCCGCAAGCATCGCCCGCCAGGGCTCGCCCACCACGCGATCGTCGCCTCCGACAATCGACGTGTGCGGTACCCCACCGACGTCCACCCGCGCCCGCAAACGCACCAACACCTCACTCGACAACCGCAGGTCCGCCCCCACACCAACGGCAAACCGCTCCGCTTTTGCCACCCCCCAAAACGGACTCCCTAAAGACACGGTCTGCACGACCCGCGTGTGCCCCCCGAGTTCTTGAACAAAGTGCCGCGCAACGACGCCCCCCAAACTGTGACCCACAAGGTGAATCCGGGTCCCCGACGAAATCCTCCCCACAAGCTCCGCAAGCTTGTGAGCCACCACGTTGACCCGCATCCCGGACACGTACGTAAAACTCGCGACCCGAGCCCCGGTGCTCCGTTCAAGCTCGGCGCGAAGCGGACGAAATACCCCCGCCGTCGCCATCAGCCCGTGAACCAACACCACCACATCGTCGCCAGTACGGGTCTCGGGAAGCAGGGTGCGCAGATCCCTCGGAAGCAGCGCAGCCTCCCGCAACGTCGCTATGTTCTCAGCTCCGAACATCCGCTCGAGCGGCCGACGTGTTCCTCGGCGACGCAACCAAACCTCCGACATACCTTGGTGCAAAGACATGCCGGCCCTCTAAGCACAATTCGTGCACGCCGGACCCGTACCCCTCATGCCGAGGGATCGGACTCCTCCAGATCGCCGTGTCTTTCGATGTAGCTTTTCGCACTTCGTTCGTCGTCACTGAAAAAGATATCGACGACCTCGAACACACCAGCAACATCGCCTACGTACGCTGGATCCAAGAGATTGCGTCGGCCCACTCGGAGGCGGTCGGACTCGATCTCGACACGTATCGACGCGTCGGTGGAGTCTTCGTGGTGGTCCGTCACGAGATCGACTATCTGCGACCTACCGTTCGCGGAGACCTCCTGATAGCGCGTACCTGGCTTCCCAGCGTCATGGCCGCCAAGTGCATTCGCGCCACGGAGATCGTTCGCGGACCCGAGGGGACTTTGGTTACAAGAGCTCAAACCACCTGGGGCTGGATCGATCTCGCGTCGGGCCGCCCACGAAGAATTCCTGCTGAAGTGCGTGCCGCCTTCTTCAATATGGAGCTTGCCGATGCCGGTTGAACCCGACGAAGAGGGGACCCAACGCGACCACGTGCACTGGGACGCGGTCGAAGAAGCGTCCGAGTTGCTCCACGAAGAACGCTACGGCGACGCGCTCGTTGCGCTCCGTGAAGTCCTTCGGGTCGATCCGCAGAACCCCTACGCCTACTATTTCCTGGCCGTCGCTCTCTTTGAGGTCGGAGAAATCGAGCCGTCCCGCGACGCTTACCGCGCATGCCTCACGCTCGCTCCAAGCCACCTGGGAGCTCGCGTTGCCCTCTGTCATGTGCTTCGAGTCCTCGGGGCGCTCCGCGATGCGGTCCGCGAGGGGATGGAAGCCCTGCGACAAGCTCCGGAGGATCCCGACGCGCTCCATGCTGTGGGCCTCGCGTACCACGCCCGAGGCCAGTGGATGGCGGCTCGCAAATACCTTCAAGCGTTCCTCGACACCAAACCCGAGGTCGAAATTGCTACGGAGGTCCGCGCGCTTCTCGGCGCATTCCCGTAGATCACAACACGCAGTTTTCGAAGCGAACCTCCGCGATCCCCACGCAACTGCGCTGCGGCACACTTGCCGACTGCGCCGTGACCAGAGCGGCACAATCGAGATGCCCCCAGATCCTTCCAGGGAAGATCCCAGGGCTCGCCAAGTACTGAAACGTGCAGTTCGTCGCCGAGAACTTCTCGCCCACGGTGTTCGAAAACGTCGCACTCACGTTGCTCTGGGTCCCCGTCTCCGTGAAGGTCCCGCTCACGGTGACGAACCCGACGCCAGGTTGCTTGGCGTTCAGGATCACGTCAAAACCGCTCGCGATGGCCCGCACTTGACATGTAACCTCCACCCGCGCGCCGTTCACCATGTCCCCGTCCCGAACCAAACCAGACGGAGTCCCGAGCGCGAGCAACGGGCCCACTGCTCCGCATTGGGTGTTTTCGTCCATCGACGACGTCAAATAAACTTGCGCGGTGGACCTCGCAGGATCGGAACACCCGAGCCAGCTCGCGACACCGACACCGACCAAAAGGCGTAGACGCATCATGGCGTGCAGCATAGCGCGGACCTTGACCTGTTCGAACCGTGCTAAAGAGGACCACCCAAAGGAGACAGCCCGATCATGCGTGGTTTTTTGAAGCCGTCCGTAAGACACCATCCGAGCGACGCTCAGCGTGCGTTCCAAACGCTCGCACGGCACCGTCGCGCCAAAGTCGCCTCCGTGGCGAAGACCACCCTCGTCAAAGCCGATCAGTGGGGACGGGGCGAGGTGGTGCCGACCGACGTTGCCGCGGCCCTCGAACAGGGACTTCACGATCTGCAGGCGCGCGCACAGGCGCAACAGAAGAAAATCAAGAAGCCCTAACAGGTTTGGTTCGGAGCGTTCCGTATGGGTAGGTCGTCGACAGGCAAATCCCCACGTCGTCCCCCTTGGGCGCGCTGTTTCGACAGCGAGCAATTCTGGGTCTTCACGACGCTCATCGAATCAGAGCTTCGTCTCCGAGCCTGCCGCCTCGATATGGAACACGGCGTCGTACGGGTCGCCGGTCCCGACCGCGCCCACGACTTGGGCCTCCAGAACGTCGCACAAATCTGCGCCAGCTTGCCCCGCACCGAGTGGTCCGAGACCATTCACGACCACTTTGAAAGCATCTTCACCATCGACCGCGAGTCCGAGGAGCTAGCCCGACGCGCGGAAAACTTCGACGACGTCCGCCATCTCCTGCGGATCCGCATCTTCGACCGCCAGGTTCCCCAAGGCCCGCCCAACGACCCAAAGAAACCGGTGCTCGTCGGGTTTCCTCTCGCCGACGATCTCCTCGCAGCGTTCGTGTTCGACCTCCCCTCGGCCATGCGTTCGGTGGCCCACGACGAGCGTCGATCCTGGGACATCGGCGACGACGATCTGCGCGACATCGCCGTCCAAAACCTGGCGCTGGATCCCCCTCCCCAGCAGGCGGTCGTCCCCACGCCAGACGGCATTGCCGTGCGGGTTCTATCGGGCTCGTCGCTGTACACCGCCTCCCATGTCCTGACCCTTCCGGAGCTTGTCGGCGAGCACCCCTACGGGGCCGTAGTTGCGCTGCCCAACCGCCATGCGGTGCTGGTCCATCTGGTCGAATCGCTCAGCGTGCTCCCGGCGGTCAACGCGATGCTGGGGGCGACACGCGGACTTTATCGCGACGGCCCCGGATCGATCTCGATGGACCTCTACTGGGTACACAACCACAAATGGACTCGCCTTCCTTTCGTCGTGCAAGACCGCACAGTCGTCTTCGCCCCGCCCCCAAGCTTCGTGGCGCTGCTCGAACGGCTCGGAGAACGTCCCTCTTGACGGGGTCCTTCACCCTGAAGACCTCGGGACCGGTCTTGCCGTAGCCCCTAACTCCTCGAGCTCCTCGGCAGCTTTGTCGAGGTCCAGGTCGGCATCGGTGGCGATGCGAAGGTGCTGGTACGTCGCGCGATCGCGAACCGTCGCAAGGAGTGCCGGGACCCTCTTTGCGGCTTCAGGATCCAGACGCACCAGGATGCGTCCCGCGGCCGCCCGAAGCTCTCCTGGGACATCCGGACTCTCGAAGGCTCCCCAAAGGTCGGCCAATTCGAGCCCTGCACTTCGATAGCCGCTGTCGCTTTGAAGGGCTGCAGCTTCGGCGTCGAGCCGTTCGAGCCACCGTCGTGTCGACTCTTGTCCTCTGGCCAGGCGCGCCACACGAGCCGCAACATCGGGGGGAACGTCGCCCAAGCCATGAGCGCGATCGGCAGCCGACTGAAGCTGCCAAGCCAGATGGTCCGCTTCTTCAGGGAGCAGCCCGGCACTTCCCAACCGACTCGGTGCGATAGGCAACACCATGGGGGTCAAGTCCCCGTCGATGTCGAGCACGAGGGCTAAAGGCTCACGGCGGACTCGCAGGAGTCTGTCATAGGGGACAAGCCTTCGCGGGTTGTGAAACCACAGACCATCGGGCAAGAGCGCAAGGCCATGTGGGATCCCGTCCAGCAGCGACGCGAGGACCCACAAGATGGGGCAAACGGACCAGGCCAAGAAGAGAACGAGCAGTCCGGTGTCGTCGAAAAGGTTGAAGAGGCCACTTACGCCGGCGAACAGAGCCCCCGCGGCCGCAAGCAGACGTGCCGCGATGCGGACTGCGTCGCCGTTTCTTGGTTTGGTCACCCATGGGAGCCGTCCCAGACCAAAGTGGCCAAGACCGAGAGCGTTGCGGACCCGGGTGGCGTCCTTGTCCCCCTCGAGGTCGAGCAGGAGTGGGGCAGCACCTTTGGGTTTGAGGGCGAGGGTGACGGTGCCGTTGGGGCCACGCGCGGCGGACGCAGCCTCGATGGAGAAGGCTTCGAGGACACGGGTGGGGATCCAGCGTCCGCGGAGCACGAGGTACCCCGGGAACAGTTCGAGCTGGGCGGGGCGGCGTCGAAGGGGAAACACGAGGAGTTTCCAAAGGA
>CAITRH010000285.1 GCA_903894755.1 uncultured delta proteobacterium | reverse complement strand
TGACCTGGGTCGGACCTGCAGTCTTCAAGATGAGTTTGGTTTCAAGATAAGTTTGGTTTAGCATTGGGGGGCCATAATCGTCTGCTCCTCACCTGGTCACCTAGTCCTGTTCCCTTCGACGCCCGGTGCGGTCCCCTTCCCGTCGCTCCCCACTGCATCCTGAAAGTCCTCGAAGGCCAGGACCAATGAGCTCAACACCCTCGTCACCTCCAGCAAATCCATGTTCTTTGCTGCAATCTCAAGGCGGTCTGCACCATCATGCAACGCCAACGCCGACATCGTGGCCGACGCCCCCTTGAGCGAGTGAGCGCCGCGACCCACTGCAGACATGTCGTTGCTTGTCAACGCTTTCGTCAGCGCCTCGAGCTGCTGACGTGTCTGCGTGACGAAGCGAGGAAGGAGCTTCTGCAAGAACCCATCGTCGTCTCCGATCCGAGCCATGAAATCAGCCCGATCAAAGGGGACCCGCGCTCCCGGTTCGGCGGAAACGACTTTCTCCTCAGCTGGCCCGTGCAGCAGCCATCGCTCGAGGCATTGTGCCAACAGATAAGGCTCGATAGGCTTGCATAAGTAGTCGTCCATTCCCGCTTCCAGGCACAACTGCCGGAAACCTTGCATCGCATGCGCAGTCAAAGCAATCACCGGGACCCGTGCATTCCTCGCCCCATGGTTACGAAGCTTACGAAGTTGCCGAGTCGCCTCGAGCCCATCCAACTCCGGCATCTGCGCATCCATGAGCACAAGGTCGTAGTCGGACGACGCAAGGGCCGAGAGCGCTTCGAGCCCGTCGCCTGCAACCTGAACCTGGCACCCCAAACGTTGCAGCATGAGCGACGCTACCTGTTGGTTCGTCTCGTTGTCCTCCGCCAGCAGAATGCGCGCGCCATGGAAGTCCACATGGGAATCCAGCGGCTCTTTCGCGCCCTCGGCCTCGGGCTCCTTGACCACCTTTGGAAAACTCACATGAAAGGAAAAGATCGAGCCCACGCCAAGCTGGCTTTCCAAGTGGAGTGTCCCCCCCATCAGCTCGACAAGCTGCTTGGAGATCGCCAATCCAAGCCCAGTCCCTCCAAAGCGCCGCGTGATGGAGCCGTCCGCCTGCGAAAATGGACGAAAGAGACGCTTGCGTGCCTCGGGCGCAATGCCGATGCCCGTATCCTTGACCTCGAAGCGGAGCTTCTGGTGCGTGTTGTCCGTGTCCTCGCAATGGATCCGAAGTCCCACCTCGCCCTGGTGGGTAAACTTCATGGCGTTGCCTAGGAGATTGGTAAGAACTTGTCGAAGACGCCCAGGGTCGCCACTCAGCCACTCGACAACGTTGTCGTCGACCACGCAACGAAGGTGGAGTCCCTTTGCCTGGGCGGACAATTCAAAAACAGACGTCGTGTCGTTGACGACCGCCCGGAGGCTGAAGGCTACAGGCTCAAGCTCCAGGCGACGGGCCTCGATCTTGGAGAAGTCGAGGATATCGTTGAGGAGGGTCAGCAGGCTCTGTCCACTTTGCCTGATCGTGGTCGCGTACTGGCGCTGGGTCGGAGAAAGGGAGGTGTCAAGAAGAATCGAGGTCATCCCCAATACACCGTTCATGGGAGTACGGAGCTCGTGGCTCATGTTGGCGAGGAACTCGCTCTTGGCCCTATTGGCAGCCTCGGCGGCTTCTTGTGCCTCCTGACGCTCCGCCTCGATGCGCTTGCGCTCGGTGATGTCCTGCAGAGTCCCAACCATGCGCCGGGCCTCCCAGAGAGAGTTGCGTTCCACCGTCGCCTGCAAATGGACCACGCACACCTCGGCCCCTCGAAGGACGCGGATCTCCATGTTCAGTGGCACGTTCTCCTCGACTGCCGCTCGCATCCGCTCCAGGAACAGTTCTCGGTCCTCTTGGTGCAACACCGCAGCAAACTCCGACAGCGACATCCTGGGCGCCTGTACTCCCAGGATGCGATGCGCTTCCTCTGAGGCGGTCATTGAGTTCAAGAGTATGTCCCACTCCCAGCTCCCAAGGTGGGCGATAGCCTGTGCGGTGCGTAGGCTCGCAGTGCTCCAACGCAGCTCTCGGGTCCGATCCTCGACCAGTTCCCCCAGCTCTTTGCTGTGCTTCTCGACGTGACGGTAGGACTCACGGAACGCCTCATACGCCTGGGTCCGCTTGCGTTCGGTAACGTCGCGAACAATGGCCAACCTGCAACCGTTCAAAAGCATCTTGGCGCTCACTTCTACAGGACATGTCGAGCCATCCTTGCGCAGAAGTTGCCATTCCGTCGGTGGAGGTTCCTTCCCGGCCGACACCCTTGCCAGATGCGCAGAAAGGGCTGTCCGCTGGTCTCCTTCAACCAGGTCGCGAATGCGGAGCTTCGCCAATTCCTCGCTGCTATATCCGGCCATCTTGAGGAAAGACGGGTTGGCGATCAGAAATCGCCCATCTGCATCCATAGTGACAACGCCGTCCGACGCCTGTTCTACGATCATGCGGTACAGCCCTTCACTCTCCTGAAGGGACTCGACCGCGCGGACACCGGTGATGACGTCGTGGGCCGCCTCACCTTCACCTTGCTTGACTGCGTTGACTGTGTCGACTGTCTCCCGAGCAGGTCGGTGGAGTAGCCATTGCTTCAGGCATTGCGCCAAATGAGCGGGCTCGATGGGCTTGCATAAGTAGGCGTTCATTCCAGCGTCCAGACACTGCTGCCGAAAACCTTGCATCGCATGCGCAGTCAACGCAATCACGGGGACCCGGCCATTCCTTGCCCCTAGCTTACGAAGTTGCCGAGTCGCCTCGAGACCGTCCAACCCCGGCATCTGCACATCCATGAGCACAAGGTCGTAGTCGGACAACGTCAGGGCCGACAGCGCATCGACACCGTTGGCAACGACCTGAACCTGGCACCCTAACCGTCGCAGCATGATCGACGCTACCTGTTGGTTCGTCTCGTTGTCCTCTGCCACCAGAATGCGCGCGCCCTGGAAGTCCACGTGGGTTTCCCTCTGCTCTCTCCCAGCATCGGCCCCGGGCTCCTTGACGACCTTTGGAAAGTGCGCTTCGAAGGAGAAGATCGAGCCCACGCCTAGCTGGCTGTGTACGTGAAGTGTACCGCCCATCAGCTCGACTAGCTGCTTGGAGATAACCAATCCAAGTCCCGTGCCTCCAAAGCGCCGCGAAATGGACCCGTCTGCCTGCGCAAAGGGACGAAAGAGACGCTCCAGTGTCTCGGGAGCGATGCCTATCCCGGTATCTTGCACCTCGAAGCGTAGCGTCTGGTGCGTGTCGTCCGAATCCTCGCAATGGACCCGAAGCTCCACCTCGCCCAGGTGGGTGAACTTCATGGCGTTGCCAACGAGATTGACAAGAACTTGTCGAAGCCGCCCGGGGTCACCGCATAGCCACTCGGCTACCTTGTCATCAACCACGCAGCGAAGGTGGAGTCCCTTTTCCTCGGCGGACAACGCAAAGAGCTGCATCGTGTCGTCGACAACCGCGCGGAGGCCGAAGGTCACCGCGTCGATCTCCAAGCGACCCGCCTCGATCTTGGAGAAGTCTAGGATATCGTTGAGGATGGTCAGCAGCGCCTGTCCGCTCTTCTTGATCGTAGTAGCGTATTGGTGCTGGGTCGGAGAAAGGGACGTATCAAGAAGCACCGCCGTCATCCCCAATACACCGTTCATGGGAGTGCGCAGCTCGTGGCTCATGTTGGCCAGGAACTCGCTCTTGGACCGATTGGCAGCCTCGGCGGCTTCTCGTGTCCGATCCGCCACCAGCGTCTCGAGCCCTTTGCTGTACTCCTCGATACGCAGCGAAAACGTGCGGAGCGCCTCATTGGCCTGCGCATTCTCGAGGGAGATGGCTGCCTGCGAGGCGAGCAGCCCTGCGATCTCGACCCGCTCGGGTGTGAAGGCGCCGCGGGTCAGTGCGTTGTCGAGGTAGAGCACGGCCGTCACGCTGTGTTGCATCAGCACCGGAAGGCAAAGCACCGCAAGCACCTTGGTCTGTCGGACGTACGGGTCCAGGCGGAAGGCTCCCTGTCCCGCTGCGTCATCGAGCACCACAGGCTCACGACTGCGCGCGACCAGATGCACCACAGAGAGGGCAACCTCGGTCCCGTCTGCAGGATAACTCCGGACTTCAGTAGCGCCGCCCTCCAGCCGCGCCTCGACGTACCAGCGGCCCTCGCGTTGCTGCAGCAGGGTGCCGCGGCCTGCCCCTACGGTCGTGACAAGCAGCTCGAGGAGGGCTCCAAGGAGCCTGTCCCTGCGCGTCTCGCGAGCAAGAAGCTGCCCTGCCCGGAGCACCGCATGCAGATCGAGCTTCTGCTCCGTCTCCGTAACCACTGTGCCCGCAACCATGGGCGCAAGGTGTGGATGCAACGTGTCGAGCTGCAGGACCTTGCTTCGTGCCCCCCACCGCACGTAGGCCTCCCGCGCCTCGCGCAGGTAACGATGCGCTGTATGCGAGCGGCCCAGTCCCAGCTCCAGTGCGGCTGCCCGCTCGGCTGCCAAGCCTTCTTCCTGGGGACGATGCTGGCGTCGAGACTCCTCGATGGCTTGCTCGAACAGGTTCCTAGCTTTGTCCGGCTTTCCACGCAGCCTGGCGTATTCGGCCTCGACCAGCAGCCGCTTGCCCTCGAAGATGGCAGGACAGCGGCGCGCATGGCGCTGAACCTCTTGCCGTGCCAGCTCCACCTCGGCGCGCCCTCTGATGGCTTCCAGTCCTTGAAGCTCCTGGAGCAGATCGATGCGCGCGAGGGCCAGGTAGCAGTCCGCCACGGGCTTCATAAAGGTTCGATCGGCAATCTCCATCGCTTTGGCCTCGACGGCCGCAAGACAGGCCTCGCGAGACTGCTGGAACAGCACCTGAAGCACCATGCCCACCGAGAAGGTGGCATCCAACACCCCTTGTTCCTTGGCTTCCATGTTCTGATTGCGCTGGGTGTCTCGGTCGAAGAGCGCTCCCTGGAGCAGCCAGGGCTCCTGGGAGGTCGATTGGAGGTTCGCGATGGCCTGCGCCATCACGCGGATCGACAGCTCGGCGACGGGCTGGGCATACCGCCGTGCCTGCTCGATAGCTGCGGTCGCCTCGACTGCCAGAGCGGCGAGTGGGACTCCCGCATAGAAACCTTGGAATAGGCGCTGTTTGAGCGACCAGATGCCGTAGTAGGGATCGCCCACTGCAAAAGCCAGTCGAGCGCCCCGTCCTAGCGGCTCGAAACCCTCGCTCAGGGGCAGGTGCCAAGGAAAGACAAAGCAGTGGGTCACGAACAGCGTGGTTCCAAGGTGGCGCGACGCAGTTTTCTCCGCGACGCGCAGAGCGAGACGGCCAAAAGCGAAAGCGCACTCATGGGCTCCGAGCCTCTGTAGGAGCATCGCGTATGGGGCGAAAGCCAGAGGGGCGAAGGGGCCGATGCCGTGATTGAGGGTCAGCTCCACCTCTGCGAGGACAATGCGTGCGAAGAGCCCCTGATGGAGGAAATAAGCCGGCACCCCCATGGCTCCAAGCAGCTCCAGCAACAGCGCCGCCCTCGGGTCGCTGAGGAGCGGGAGCTGGTCGAGGTCGTCCACAGAGCGCCCGAGCAGCTGGATCTCGACGCGCCCGAGGGCAAGCAGGACCTGCGCTTGGTTGGGCTCCCGAGGAATGTCGATGCCGAGCGATCGCAGCGCGCCAAGACCAAGGGTGAGAGCGTCTTCGTGGCTGCGGCGACCTACCGCCTGCAAGACTCTCAAGAGGTCCGTGCGGCCGCGATCCAAGTTGTTCTGGACCTGAGCATCCAGAGCCGTCGTATAGGTGTCGAAAAGGCTGTCTTGGCCACTGACCATAGCCACCTCGGAAGCCTCGTGGTGCAGGTCTCGCAATAGCTCGTAGTGCGCCTCCCAGGACACTTCCTTGACCCACTCGAGGCCAAGCTGCAGCTGCTCCAATGCCGACGGAAAGGCCCCCTGCCCCTTCGCACGTCGCCCCGCAACCAACGCTAGCGCCGCAAGCTCGAGGCGCTCGTCTCCATCGGAAAGCAGCTCCCCTGCGCGTTGGCAATGATCCAACACCTCGAAGCATCGCTCCCGCACGTTGGCTCCCGCAGAGGCGCGTAGCAACCGCCCAAGACGCAGATGCATCGCTGGACGTTCCGCATCGGCAAGCAGCGCATAGGCCGCCTGCTGCACACGGTCGTGCACAAAGGCGATCCCGAGCTCCGGCACCAGGCATTCCAGCGACCACAGGTCCGCGGCTGTCACCAGAAACCCCTCAGACACGAGCTGCCGCAGGGACTCCAAGAGCGACGTGGGGTCCTCCAGGGCCAGGAGCACTGCCACACTCGGAGTCGACCCTAGGCAGGCCGCGACCGACAGACAGCGCTGCGTCTGCGGTGGCAAGGTCCGAAGGCGCCCAAGCAGCAGCTCGAGAACCGTGTCTGTGAGCTCGCGGGCCCGGACTGCCGCGGAGTCCCAGGTCCAGCGCAAGGTCGTGCGATCCAGCCACAGCATCCGGTCCCGCTCGAGCGCCTCGACCAGCTCCCGAAGGAAAAAGGGGTTGCCGCCCGTTCGAGCCACCAGCAGTCCCGCAAGCTCTCGAAGCTCCCCCTCGGGGCGGCGCAGCATGTCTGCAAGAAGCCGCCGCACCACGTCTTCTCCAAGCGGCTCCACGGGAAGGTCTACCACTGTGCAGGGGGCAGTCCGAAGCGATGCGAGGGTGGCATGCAACGGGTGGGCAACGGACAGCTCGTCATCCCGGTACGCTGCGATCACGAGGAGCGGGCGAAGGTCCGTTCGAAGGACAAACTCTAGGAGCTCCAGCGACGCTTGGTCCGCCCACTGCATGTCGTCCAGGAACAACACAAGGGGAGGGTCCACAGCGGCGAAGGTGGCCAGCAGGTCACGCAGCACGTTCTGGAAACGAGCTTTTCCTTCCCGAGGGGGCAGCTCGGGTGGGGTCGGCTGGGATCCAAGGATTGTTTGCAGGTCCGGCAGCCAGGGCAACAGCACTGCGCCACCGATTTCGAGGAGCGGAGTCAGTCGCTCTTTCCAGCGCTGGAGCTCCGCTTCTTCCCTGTGGAGGCAACGTCGCAAGAGGTCCCGGATCGCGGCCAGGAAAGCGCCGTAGGGAACATCGCGGGCAAGCTGGTCGAATTTCCCCTTGGCAAAGGGGACCCGCGCGAAGGTCTCCTCGACGACAGCCGATTTCCCAATTCCTCCAGGTCCTCGCAAGAGCACAAGCTCCGCGCGTCCATGGGGGGCGCGTTGGCGACACTGCTCCAGGGTCCGTTGGTACGTTTCCCGTCCATAGAGACGCTCCGGATAGCGAAGCCGCTCGGGAATATCGGTAGCGCCAAGGGGAAAGGGGGCGCTGTCTGTGAGGTTTTGCAGGCAGTGGCCGAGGTCATCGCGGACCCCTCGGGCAGTCTGGTAGCGAGCCTCAGGGTCTTTGGCAAGCAACCTATGGACAAGCTGGGCCACGCAGGTGGGGAGACCAGGACGGAGCACTTGGAGATCCGGGGGGGCCAGCGCCAGGTGTGCGTGGAGCAGCGCCAGGGGGTCGTCGGAGACAAAAGGGGGACATCCAGTCAACATGGCGAAGAGCACGGCGCCGAGGGCGTACAGATCGCTGCGAGCGTCGGCACTTCTGGCGAGCCGTCCTGTCTGCTCTGGTGCAACGTAGGCGAGGGAGTCCTCGAATCCGCGAGGTCGCACCATGGGGAGCCGTCGCAACGCGCGGGTGGCAAGGCCGAAGCCAAGGAGACATACCCTAACCCCCTGGACCAGGACGTGTCCAGGCTGCAGGTCCAGGTGCAAGATCCCTTGTGCATGCAGCTCCAGTAGGGCGTCTGCGATCCCCTTGCCGAGCAGTAGGGCGTGCTCCAAGGGGAGCGGTCCTGGGGTGGCATTGAGCGGGGAGCCGGACGGGTCCTCGAGAACGAGGCAGTCTGGGGTCAGACTGAGGGGACGGGCGATGAAGGACGAGGAGTGCAGGGCTTGCAGGACGTCGAACTCGCGACGGAGCTCGTCACGCGCATCGTTGGAAGGCATTGACTTGCCGGGGGAGCGCAGCAGGACCGGAGCGCCATCGTCAAGGCGCACACCGCGCCAAAGCTCGAAGCCGCGGATACGCGTCAGAAGGGAGTCTTCGCGATAGCTTTGCCCTGGGGATGTGCGCATGGTCGCTGCCTTGCTTAGCGCATTTTGGTCAGCTGCGGCATTGTCTCGCATCGGTGCTCCCCAGCGCCGTCTGTAGCCTTCGTATGCCTCCCGGTGCGGGTCCATGGCCGTCTGTCTAAACCAATCTTGAAAACCGCAGGTCCGATCTACCGCTTTCGCGCCCCAATGTCGCGTAGACCTCACCCCCAACCCCCTCTCCCTCGACATCCTCCTTGCCCATGCGGGCAAGGAAGATCGTCTTCGAGAGAGGGGGCTCGGAACAGTGGTGCACGAGGC
>CAITRH010000284.1 GCA_903894755.1 uncultured delta proteobacterium | reverse complement strand
GCTCATGGGTGACCGAAAAGGCCCCAAGAAGGGGCCGCCCACGAGGGCTCAAGTGGAGCCGCTCATGGGTGACCGAAAAGGCCCCAAGAAGGGGGCCCTCGCCATCCCGTTATCGGGCGTGGGACGCCGCTGTTTTGTTTTCTTGTTTCGCCCTTCAGGGCTGCCAGGCGGTAAGGGGCCGGAGTTTCAGGGCAGACCCCATGATCGCTCGCTCGCAACTGTTGACAAGACTAAATTTCCACTGGGAATACCGTAAGTTAGCTCGAGGCGTCGGGGAGTTTCAAGGCAGGCAGGGGGTGATGGCGATACACTCCGGAGCGATTGCAGACGTATCGCGCAGCGGGACATACCAGGAGCAGCACATGTCCAGAATCCAGAATGCTATTGGCGCTTGGCTTCATTGGTAGACTCGAGCGTGCGAGTCGCCCCCCCAACTCCTACAGCCCATACACCAACAGGCGGCATTCGAGTGGACCATTGTACAGCGCCAGCCAACGGTCCGGACCATGCCCCGTCGCTCGCTCGAGAGCCCGCGCCAAGTCCGACGAGCCCGCAAGCACCGCCACCGTGCTCCCACGCATCCGTGCCAATGCCGCACCAAGCTCGTTGTAGAAACTGCCGTGCACCGGCAAGCGCTCATCGTAAGGCGGATTGGTCACCACAAACCCCTTGTGGACACTCTCCGCGCTTCGCACATCCCCTACCGTCAATGCAAGGTCCACCCCCGCAGCCCTCGCATTGGCGCGTGCCCGTTCCACTAGCCCGCGGTCTACATCGCTCGCCCGCACCGGCACAGTGGAGCCCTTCGCTGAAGCCCGTGCCTCGTCGAGCATCGCCCGCCAGCTACGCCGCATCGTGTCGTCAAATAGCTCCCAGCGCTCAAACCCCATCGTGCGTCCAAGACCAGGTGCAATGGCTCGTGCCCACAACGCCGCTTCAATGGCGAGGGTCCCCGCTCCACACATGGGATCTAAAAATGGACTCACCCGATCCCATCCCGACAGCCGTACCACCGCCGCCGCCAGTGTCTCCTTGAGCGGAGCAATCCCCCCGTCGGCTCGGTAGCCTCGACGATGCAGGGACGCGCCCCCTAGATCGACGTAGACATCGGCTCGATCTCGTGCCAGATGCACCGCAACCAGTACGTCGGGATCGTCGCGATCGACCGACGGACGTTCTCCGAAGTGGTCGCGCAGACGGTCTACGATGGCGTCCTTGGTGCGCTGAGCGACGTACTGCGAATGCGTGAGCGCACTGGAACGACAGTTGGCTCGGACCGCAAGGGTCCGTTTGGGCGACAGGTAGGGGGTCCAGTCGACCGAGCTGACCCCTTCGTAGAGCGCATTGCCGTCGGGCGCGTCGAACTCGGCTACTTTGGCAAGGATCCGGACGCCAATGCGGGTCCAGAGGCATGCGTAGCCCCCATCGCCAAGAGTTCCGCTGAAAAACACGCCGCCTCGGTCGGCCCGCACGCCGTTGAGGCCAAGCTCGCGAAGCTCGTCACGCAATGCCCCCTCGGTCCCCTTTGCTGCAGTGGCGAAGAACTCCATCAGCGGGGATCCGCGCAGCAGCGAAAGCCCACTTGGTAGAAGGCAAACCGTGGGTCGTGGGCCGTGGTCATGGGACGGCACCGGGCGCGCACCGGTCCCCAGTAGCCTCCTTTGAGGCCGCTGACAAAGGGCCTGCCGCTTTCGTTGACCACCCACTCGTCGACATTGCCGCTCATGTCGTGCACGCCGTAGGGGCTCACGCACGCCTGCCTTGCGCCGCTCGGCTCGCGCTGATCGAGACGCGCCACCTCGAGCCATCGCTTGCCTAGGTTTATCGGGAACGCCCAGGCGTTGAAGTCTGGATACCGATAAGGCTTGTCGATGTTGCACGCCTCTTGGCTGCGCACGTAGCCGTAGGGATAAGGCAAAAGTTCGGGTCCTTCGCAGGCGAGGGTCCACTCGGAGTCGTTGCAGAGACGTTTGCCGAGGCTCTGACAGGCGCCGCGGGCTTCGTTCCAGTCGACCGCAACCACCGGTATCTGCCCAGCAAGGTTTGGCCACTCGTAGCGATCGATGCAGAAATGGCGAGGCTCTCGCTTGCCAACACACTTGGTCGGAACCTGGAACTCCCGGCATTGGAGCGACGATGGCCCCAGCGGTCCACGCCAGTCAAGACAGACTTCGACGGCTGCCGCGCAGTAGCTCCCCTCGACTTCGACCATGTCCGTCGGGCAGCGACTCGGCGCAGCCACGTTGCTTGCGACCGATGTGACCGTCATTAACGACACGGACGCGAAGATTTTGCTAACCCTTCGCGTCCTTCCCAACACACCGCCCACTTTTTGATCCGACTTTCGTCGGGGCGAGTGGATTCGAACCACCGACCCCCAGACCCCCAGTCTGGTGCGCTAACCAGGCTGCGCTACGCCCCGAGCCGCCGCAGAAGCTTTTGGATTCAGCGAGGGCGACGCGCACCCTACTCGACTTATCCCGATGCGCAAGGGGGGAGTGATCAATTGAGGCGACGTGCCAGCTCGCGGATGGCCGCAGGACAGGCCGCTTCGCTGAAAAGAAGGGGCAAAAACGAAGGCTTTACAGGGAGCTCGTGGGACAGACGGTACAGACTCTCGGCCTGCACCCGCTCCCGGATCGCCCGGGCTCGTCCCGCCAAGAGAGCGGCGTCGCCCGACGACGTGCACAGGATATCTCCCTGCTCGTCGAGCACCCGACGCTCCTCTTTTGAAAAAAGTGGCGGCAGTACGCCGTTGACCACGATGCGGCCGATAGGAAGCTTCAACTCGTCGGTGAGCGCAGCGGCCAGTTCGATCGTCTCGCTGGTGGGCATCTCCTCGGGAAGCGTCACGAGGATCACGGCGCAGTTCTTCGGGTCGCGAAAAAGTTCGATGGCCCGCTCGGCGTCGCGACGAAGGATCCCGGGTGGCACCACGTCGAGAATCACCTTGGGCACCCGCAACATGTCAAGCCCGTGTCCCGTCGCCGGAGCATCCAGGATCACCACGTCGTATTTCCAGGAGCCGTCGGAATTCTTTTCCGTCGTGTGCCACCAGGCCTTGCCAAGCATGGCCCACTCGTGCATCCCCGGCACGGCCCGCAGGAAAGTGCGTACGTACTTGTTGTCGAAGAGCAGCTTGTACAGGTAGCGGCTCTTTAGGGTCATGATCCCGTACTCCTCGATGGCCTGCTCGGGATCGAGGTTGATGCCCCAGATGTTTGGTGCGACCGGCGAGATGGCGTTTCCAACGATGTCGCTGCCGAGCATCATGCTGAGACGCTCTTTGGCGTTGCACATGGCCACAAGCACTCGCTTGCCCTTGGCGGCGATGGCGACGGCTTCGGCGGCACACACAGTCGTTTTGCCCACACCACCTTTGCCCGTAACGATGAGAAAACGCAGATCAGCAAGCTGTGACATTGGCTGGCTACCTTACCGAGACTTGTCCCGCGCGTCTCGCTTCTTCCTTCCCGCCCATTCTGCATTCTGCAAACTGCCGGATCAATCTAACCAAAGAAAGGGATCGGTCTAGTCCAGGGAGGGATCAATCTAGCCAGACGGGGGATCCATCTAGCCTGGGGGGGGATTAATCCGGACAAATGGGGGATTAATCTACCCCAGGGGGGGGATTAATCGACCCCTGGGAGGGATCAATCTAGCCAAAGCTTGGATCAATCTAGCCAAAGTGTGGATTGATCTAGCCAAAGTAGCGACCCGAGTGCGTGAGTGACCTGGCCCCTCTCCCTCGATGGGTTGCTTCGCCTACGTGGTCGCGTCCATCCTGCGAGAACCCTAAACGATATCGAACGGTTGCAATGCGGATGACGCTGACGTGGACGCTGACGTGGACGCTGACGCTGACGCTGACGCTGACGAGCCGCTACGCCGCCGCCCGCAGTTTCGTCAGCATCGCCACAATGCGTTCAAGAAGCTCGCGCGGCTCGACCAGGTCTTCCGTTGCGGTCAAGCCGAGCGCTTCGGCCGCGTCGAGAACCGCGGCGCACTCAAGCGCCGAACCGCGGGCGATGGTGTAGTAGCGGGCTGCGTCGCGCCCTCCTTTGCCAGAGCCCTCGGCGATGTTGAGCGGGATCGACAGCGCAGCGCGGCGCAGTTGATCGGTGAGTTCCCCGAAGCCGCGGGGCAGCTTCTCGCAAAGGCGCGGCGAAAGCGCCAAGAAACGCACGGCGGAGCGGTAGACGTCAAGGCGTTGGAATCCGAACATACAAACCTATCGATGCGAGCGTGGCGGATGTTGCGTGCGAAGGAACAAGAACCGTGCGATATCGTTTAGGGTCTCACGGGATGGACGCGACCACGTAGGTCGGGGCAGGGGAGGAGCTCGGGAGGGGCCGTGGAGTTTATGCAATTCGCGTTTGACGGAGCACCACGGCCACCGTATAAGGTGTCCGCTTCGCAGGGCTGGCATGGGTGCCGGCCCCGCTCGAAGACGGGGTCGCTGATCCAGCGGCGCGGATTCGTGAAGCGGGTTGCCGGCGGACGGAGGGTCCGGACGGCCCCGCCACGGTGGCGCGCCTCGTTCGGCCACCAAGGTTAGTAACCCGTCGCGGGCCCAATGTCGGGATTGAAAACGATCCCGACGCCCGGGGGATGAACAACGAAAATGACTTTTACTGAAGCCGCTGCAGAGGTTCTGCGCCTCGCTGGCAAGCCGCTCCATTACAAAGAGATCACCGAGATCGCCATCGAACAAAACCTCCTGTCGCACGTCGGCAAGAGCCCAGAGGTCACCATGGGCGCGCGCCTCGCCGCCCTCCTCAAAAAAGACGACAAGGCCACCACCATCGTCCGCGTCAAACCCGGCATCTTCGCGCTCCGCGACCTGGACGACAAAAAAAGCAAACCCAAGATCGAAAAGACTCCCGAGCCAGAGCCCGAGCACGCCGGCACCGAAGTCAACGCCCTCGAAGTCGAGGCCGCCTCCCGCGAACCCGCTCCCCAACCGCCACTCGCCCCAGAACGCGCCACCACCCCCTTCCTCGAAGAAGAACCCCCCGTCGTCTCCGGCGAAGACGCCCTGCGCGCCGACCTCGCCGCTCGCGGCGCCGAGCTCTTCGACGACGAAGACGACGACGACCAACCTATCCTCGCCCCTCCTGCATCCCCCAATCCTCAAGACGCGCTCCCGAGTGAGGGACGCCGCCGGCGACGACGTCGACGACGCGGTCGCGGCCCTAGCAACGGAGAAGCCGCCGAGCTTCGTCCCGACGTGCCCCCCCCTCCATCCCCTCCCGACACCGAAATCCCCGCCGAGACCGGCCGCGAGCCGCCCGCCCCCCCAGCACGTCCCACTGTCCGCGACCGCCAGCAGATTATGGCGGGAGGCTCCCCTACAGGCATCGATGTCCCCGCCGGCGAGGGCGAGGAACTAGGCGGACGGGACCTCGCCGATGCCGCCGCGATGGTCCTTGGCTCCTTCGACCGCAACGGCGGTCCGGTCCAACTCCGAGCCGTCGTAGAGGGCCTCATGCGCCGCGGACGTCTCAGTGGCGACCAGGCCTCGGCCAGTGTCCAACTTGCAGCGTCCCTACGCGCCGACAACCTTCGACGCGCATCGCTCGCACAGCGTTCTCGGTTTCGCTTCGCCAACGGCTCCCGTGTCTCGCTCACCGACTGGGGCCTCGGCGGAGACCTCCTACGGCTCGAACAAGAGGCCCTCGCAGCGCTCGATCGCTACCGCGATGCGGCCCGGCGGGTCCTCCTTCGCAGGATCATGGAGCTCCCAGGCCATGCCTTCGTCGAGCTCACCCTGGTCGCCCTCGAACGCCTCGGTATGACCCAGATCCGATCCGTGCGACGCGCCGGATCCCCCGGTGGCGAAGCACACTTCTCCGCCCTCCACAAGACCGGCGGTGACGAAATCCGCACCGCCATCGTGATCCGCAAGGACGGCCGCGACATCGGTCGCGAACGCGTCACCGATCTGCGCGGGGCGTTCCATTATTACGGCCCTGCCACCGCCGGATGGCTCATCTCCACCGGCCAGGCACTCTCCGGAGCACGCGAGGAAGCCACAGCCCCAGGAGCGGCCCCGGTCGCCGTCTACGATGGCCTCGGCGTCGCACGCCTGTTCGAAGAGATCGACCTCGCCGTAGTACGCACCCGCCATCCCATCGCCATTCCCGACCTCGAGCTCCTCGAGACTCTTCGCGGGTAGACCGCATGGGCCTCGTTGTCATCGCCGTGGCCATCTTCGCAGCGCTCGTCGCGCTCTGGGTGGCCTCTCGTGCCGCGGTCACGATCTGCGTTGCCGAAATTCATCAGGGCAAACTCGTGATCCGCCGCGGCTCGCTTCCTCCCAGGCTCCGCGACGACCTCGCCGACGTGATCCGAAAACCCTTGGTGCGTCACGGACACCTTCGGGTCTTGCGCGACCGAGACCACGCTCGCATCGAGTGCTCCGGCGACCTCTCCGACGCTCAACGCCAGCGCCTTCGCAACGTCGTGGGGACAGTCCCTCTGGCCCGTCTCACCGCCGGGCGACGCTGACGTGGCGGCCTCGGTGCGCATCACCGCGCGCACCACCTCGCGCACCACCCAGGGACTTGTCCTTGTCGTAACCTCGGCGGTGCTTTTCTCTGCCAAAGCAGTCCTGGTCAAGCTTGCCTACCCATACGGAGTCGACGCGCTCTCGCTGCTGGCGCTCCGCATGGGATTCTCCCTTCCCGTCTTTGCAGCCCTGGCGGTCCTCGAAGAGAAACGATGGCGCGACGCGGACAAGGCTCCGAGTCCGCCACGCGACTGGGCCATCGTCGTGCTCCTCGGTTTCCATGGATACTACCTGGCAAGCTACCTGGATTTCCTTGGGCTCGCCTTTATCCCAGCGAGTCTCGAGCGCCTGGTGCTCTTCATGTATCCAACGTTGGCGTTGCTCTTGTCAGCGATCTTTTTCCACCAGCGCATTGGACGGCGCGAGTTGGTCGCGCTGGTGTCGAGCTACGCCGGCATCGTCATGGCGTTCGCAGGCGAGGCAAGCAAACCTGGCGGGGATGTTCTCAAGGGGGTGCTTTACATTGCAGGGAGCGCGGTGGCCTATGCGATCTATCTGGTGGGAAGCGGCCAGGTGATCGAGCGGATAGGCGCGACGCGGCTGGTGGCGAACGGATCACTGGCGTCGTGTTTCATGGTGCTGTGTCACTTCTTGCTCACCAGACCCGCTCGTTCGCTGTTTCTTCTGCCGCCGCCTGTGTACGCTTACGGGCTTTGCATTGCTGTGTTCACGACGGTGATCCCGACGCTTCTCTTAGGGCATGGAATTCGTTTGCTAGGAGCGAACCTGTCGGCCATTGCAGGGATGGTAGGCCCGGTGTCGACCATCGTGCTTGGAAGGGTATTTTTGGGGGAGCGCTTTGGATTGCTCCAGGGTCTTGGAACTCTCCTGGTGGGAGCAGGAGTGCTGCAGGTCGGGTTACGAAGGAAGTAGGGGGCTCGTAACCGCCAGAACAGCCCAGTTTAGACGCGGGCGATCGGCACTGGGGAGCCAGTTGTGTTGCGCAACACCGGTCGTCTGTCGGAGCAACAGGTGACTCGAACTACCCGTTGCGCTGCTGGATCTGCCGTTTGAGCAGGTAGGCCGAGACAAGCCGTTCGGCGGTCGCCCAGTCCTTGGTCCCACGCCCTTCGAAGAAAAGACCCCAGCGAATCCCTTCCGGCACCTCCCTGCGCGCCCGAATGCTGGCGCTGATTGCTAGGTCTGCGGCAGCACCGGGCAACTTGAACGTCACCGTTACCGCAAGGACCTTCAGGTACATCTTGGCAAGAGCGGGCGCTACCAGGATCCCCATCCCGGTCGCCGAGATCTCCAACATGGTGCCTTGGCCCGGCTTGACTCCCAGTGCGGGACGCGCCGGGACAACGCGAACGGGCACGCGGTCCCCAATAGCAGGTTCCACCCGGAAAGCCTTGCGACGATTGAAGAGCCGCACGAGATCAGGGGGTAAGAGACGTTGTAAACCCACCGGGTCCTCGAACTGCACCCCTATGCTGGAGGTGTCGTCTTCTCGCGCGGTAACATGGGTGACAACCGCGCTCGTCCTGACGGCGCCAGCGGCACTGTCGGGGACCGGGAACTCAATGGACACAGTCATTCCCGCCGACAGCAACTTAGCGATGGTCGCGCGAAGGCGAATACCGGCCCCTCCCATGCTGATGTCAAATGCTTCTACGTTTACGCCGCCGGGGTATCCAGGCACGATCAGCGCGACAAGGATCTCGCCCTCGGCAAGGTCCACACGATAGTGCGCGCGCCGTTCATCGTCGCTCATTGGGATTCCATCGCTCCTGCGGCTGCTATCCGTGTCATCATGCCCAGCAAGCGAGAGGACTCCAAGTTTTCGACCACCGATGCCACGATGGCCTCAATCGCCCGACACGCTCTCGCGACCATCGTTCTCGGGGCCAGCGTCGAGCGGGCCTTGGACTGGCCCTGCTGCGTTGTCGACTCGCATCTCCACGTCGAGAAGCACAGTTTCGCCAGCAGCAACCGCAAGGGTCCGTGTCTCGTCAGGGGCGTTTGGATGCTTCAATGTGATGTAGTGAGTGCCTACAGTGAGGGGGATGGGATGCGCAAACGGTGTGACCTCGACGCGCTGGCCATCGACCCAGACCTCGGCCCACGGCACTGCAAGGACCCGAAGCGCTCCAGCGGGGACAGGAACGAGCGCCATGGGTCTGAGTCCTGCTGGCACCCAATGGCCGCTGCCATGTCCAGTCCACTGGATCACGGCTCCGCCCCCGCTGGCCAGCGCTGACAGTACCACGAGACCGTAGAGGGTTGGACGAATGGACGGGCGTGCTCTTGGAAGCTCGAGGAGCGCCACTGAGCTTTCTCCTGGAATCAACCCTGCGTGAGCCAAAGCGCTAGCTGCAAGTCGCTGAATGGGAACCCGTCCCACCCGACGCTCCACGAAGGCTTCCAAGTGCTCTGCAAGGGCGATTGCAGTCGCGTAGCGGTCCATGGGGAGCTTTTCGAGGCTGCGCATCACGATGCGTTCGAGGTCCCGCGGTACTTCCGGCGCCCTTCGATGCAGCGGGACTGGCGGGTCGCGGCGGATCCGTTGTGCGGCCACACGCCGGTCTTTGTCGTCGCCGCGCTCGAACGGGCGAGCTCCCGAAAGGAGCTGGTAGAGGACCACCCC
This sequence comes from uncultured delta proteobacterium, assembly GCA_903894755.1. GTDB lineage: Bacteria > Myxococcota_A > Polyangia > Polyangiales > Polyangiaceae > CAITRH01. Next base: position 37,098 of record CAITRH010000284.1, on the reverse strand, counting down.
CAAGGAAAACAGGTCGCTGCGCGCGTCCACCACCTCGCCGAGGATTTGTTCGGGCGACATGTACGCGGGCGTACCGAAGGCCATGTCTTCTTCGAGCTCGGGGGGCTCATGGGGACGAGGCCTGCGCGAGGCGATGCCGAAGTCGATGAGTTTGACGTCACCGCGTCGCGACACGAGGACATTGCCAGGTTTTATATCCCGATGGACCACGCCTCGTTCGTGGACATGGGCAAGCCCAAGGGCCACTGTGGCTCCTATGGAAGCGACGACCTCTGGGGCGACTTTGACGCGTTTGGCAAAGATGGCGCCGAGGCTGAAGCCATCGACGTATTCGAGGACCAGATAGATGCGTCGATCGCTTTTCACCAGCGCCAGCAGGTTCACGATCGACGGGTGGGAAAGCTCTGCGAGAATCTGCGCCTCACGTTCGAACTGCGCGGCAAACGGGGAGGTGGGACCGATGGTCGGTTTCAGGAGCTTGATGGCGACCGGGCGGTTCAGTGGCTCTTGAATGGCCTCATAGACCGTTGAGAGGGCCCCGGCACCGAGCTCTCGGACCACTCGAAACCCGTCGAAGTGCGGGAAGGTCACGGTGTGCTCGCAAAATCCATGGGGCTGCGAGGCTAGTCGAAAACGGGGGGGACGTCGCGCGGCCCAGGCTCCCCTTGATCAGAGGGCTGGCATGGAGCAGGATTGCCCGTCCGAGAACCTAACGCTGCTTGAATTCGACTCCGTAGAGGACAGACACCGATGCACATGTCACGAGCTATTCTGGGCCTTTGTTTGGTCACTCAGTTTGGATGTAGCAGCTCCGGCGGCGGACAAGCCGATCCGGTGATAGCCTCCGATATTGTAAAACGCGCGGCGAAACTTATGCCCATGGACCTCTCCAAGAGTCCCCTCCAGGCCGGGCTCACAGATTGGGAGCGTGCGGTGGTCGACAAGCTCGTCAAAGCTGCGACCTATATGGATACGGCCTTCTGGCAACAGGTGGATCCGGACGGCATGCAGATCTTCAATAGCTTTGCAGGGGCCACGAGCGAACGGGATAAAGCCGTTCGGTTCATGATGGACGCTAACTACGGACGATGGGACCGCTTTCTAGAATTCGCACCATTCGTCGGCACCCAAGTGCGCCAAGGGCGGCTATGTCTTTCCTGTCGACCTGACCAAACAAGAGCTTGACGACTATGTCGCGGCTCACCCGGAGGAGAAAGCCGCTCTGTTGAATCCCTACACAGTGGTGCGTCGCAGCGGCGGACGGCTTGTGACGGTCCCTTACCACGAGGTCTATGCAACCTATGTGCTGCCGACGGCGACTCTGCTGGAGGAGGCGGCGGCGCTTAGTCAAAACCCGTCCCTCACGGCGTACCTGGGGCTCCAGGCCACGGCGTTGCGCACGGACGACTATTTCCAGGCGGACCTTGCCTGGCTCGACTTGGTTGGGAACGTAGACTTGAGCATTGGCCCTCACGAGACCTACGACGATCAGCTTACTGGGCAGAAGGCTTTCTACAAAGCCAATGTGCTGCTTGTGGACCAGGCCGCTGCTGGAAGGCTGGACAAGTACAAGGCGGAGGTCCCGGCGTTGCAGGCGAACCTTCCAGTGGACCCCCAGTACAAGCTCGATCAAACGGGCACAATGACACCGCTCATTTTGGTGGATGACATCCGACGGGCAGGACAGGGGCGTGCAGTCATGGAGCCGGTGGCGTTCAGTCTTCCCAACGACCCACGGGTTTGGGAGGCCAAAGGGGCAAAAAAGGTCATGATGGGCAACTACCTTTCGGCCCGTCGTACCACCGTGCTCGAGCCGTTGGCACGTGCCGTTCTTGACGACTCTGTAGCCAGCCAGATGGATGGCGAGGCCTACTTCACCTGGGTCCTGATGCACGAGATCTCCCACACACTGGGGCCGCGGAATGTGACCAAAGACGGCAAGCAGAGCACGGTACGCGAGGCCTTGGGAGAATACTACACCCCCATCGAGGAAGGGAAAGCGGACATCGGCGGTCTGTACAACCTTCCCTACCTCATGGACAAGGGCATCGTGACCGGCTCGCTCATGTCGCACTATGTTGGCTATCTGGCCGAGGCGCTGCGCTCGATCCGGTTCGGGATGGGGTCCGCGTACGGTGTCATCCGCCTGGCCGCCTGGAACTTCCTGGTCGAGAAGGCTGCATTGAGTCCCAGTGGGACCAACGGGCGGTTCCTGTTGGATCTCGACAAGGCGAAAGCGGCGGTGACGGAGTTGCTGGTGAAGCTCATTACTATCGAGGGGCAAGGAGACCAAGCGGCGGCCGGGCAGTTTATCAAGGCCTATACGACGGTCATGCCGGAGCTGAAGACCTTTTTGGACGCGGCCGAGACAACGGTTCCTCTCGAATTTGTTCCGATGTACCCGTAGCAGCCCCTCAGGCGCAGCGTGTGCGCGTTCGAGCCAAACCTGCGCACGGGTTCGTCTGGGGAGGTCGCTTTGAACTGCACGTTACGTCGGCAATGCGCCGAATGTCTGCAAAGACCCAATGCGGTATGACATGTGCTTTTGGGGCGACCGTCTGGTCGAAGCCTGACCTGACAGACGGAGGAAATCATGGAACCGGTCGTATTGCCGAAGGAGGACGCCCGCAGTGTCGTCCTGGCGCTCAACACTCTGATCGAAGTTTGTCTCGACAGCACCAGGGGTTACGAACATGCGGCGAAGGATGCGGACGACGACGACTTTCGAATCCTGCTTTCCTATTATGCCAAGCAGCGAGCCGGCTTCGTGAACGACTTGCAGCAAGCCGTGCGCGGGCTGGGCGATTATCCGCAAGAGTACGGCTCCTGGGGCGGGGCGATCCACCGGGGCTGGCTCGACACGGAAGCCAAGATGATCCGCCGTCCAGACCACATGATCGCCTCCGAGTGCACCCGTGGCGAGAAGATCGCCAAACGTCGGTACATGCGGGCGCTGGAAGAAACAATGCCAATGCCGCTACGTCAGCTCGTCGAGCGGCAGTACCAAGGGGTCTTGGCGGGACTCGAAGAAATGGAACGTCTTCGCGACATCATTTCATAACTTCTCTACAAGCCAAACCTAGCCAAACCTGACCTGCTCGAACTGAAGTGCGCTTCGAGCCCATTGTCCACGCGCAAGATCCCCGCATCGCCGACTACCGCAATGTGCGCGAACGCGACCTCTTGGAGCGACAACGCGTGCTGCTTGCGGAAGGCACCGTAGTGGTCCGTGTCCTGTTGCGCCAAGGGCGTTACCGTATCCGATCGCTCCTCCTTGAAGAACGACGTGTGGACATGCTGGCGGCCGATCTCGCGTTGCTTCCAAGCGATGTCCCCATCTATGTCGCCCCACAGCGGGTGTTCGATGCCATTGTGGGCTTGCCTATGCATCGTGGGGTCCTTGCAGCCGCCGACGTTGGCGAGCCGGTGGATCCAGGGCTCCTCTTGTCGGGCCCGGGTCCCTCCACAGTGCTGGTGCTCGAAGGGATCAACAACCACGACAACGTTGGCGGGATCTTCCGAAACGCTAAAGCGTTTGGAGTCGACGCCGTGCTGCTCGACCAGTCGACTTGTAGCCCACTCTATCGAAAGGCTATCCGAGTGTCCGTTGGCGCAACGTTGCTGGTCCCCTTTGCGCGCGTCGAGGGGGGGATTCTCGGTCGTTTGCGTGCGTCGGGCTATACGACCATGGCGCTTACACCGGCTGTCGACGCCCTCGACCTACGTGGCATCAGGGAGGTTCCGGAGCGTTTGGCGGTCCTGGTTGGAGCCGAGGGCGACGGACTTAGGCGCGAGACGCTGGAGGGGGCCGAGTTGCGGGTACGCATTGCAATGGCGCCAGGGTTCGATTCACTGAATGTGGCCACAGCAGCGGGGATTGCACTGTTCGCCCTATCGGGCGCCTCCAAGCAGAGACCAGGACTCTCAGCGCCGCAACCGTCAGGACCGGCGCTTCAGATCGTCGAGGCGGTCCAGGTCTCGCAAGGACGGGAACAGCCGCGTCCAGACAGCGACCACTAGACACGTCCCGAGACCGCCCACGAGCACTGCGGGGACCGGACCCCACCATGCCGCGGTGACCCCCGATTCGAACTCGCCGAGCTCGTTGGAAGCCCCCACGAAGAGCATGTTGACTGCGCTCACCCGTCCCCTCATGGCGTCCGGCGTCGCCCGCTGAACCGCATGCTGTCGTAACACCACGCTCACCATGTCCGAGGCTCCAACGACCGTCAGGGCCGCCAGTGAAAGCGCAACGTCGCGCGACAGTCCGAACACCACGGTGGCCAACCCGAACACCGTAACACTGGAGAACATCCATAACCCTGCACGCCCTTGGATGGGCCTGTAGGCGAGAACGAGCGCAGTCAGCGCCGCCCCCACTGCAGGAGCGCTTCGAAGGGCCCCGAGAGCGAGCGGACCAGCGTGAAGAATATCGCTCGCGAACACTGGGAGCAATGCGACAGCTCCGCCTAGGAGCACCGCAAAGAGATCCAGCGAAATAACACCGAGAACAATCTTTTCGGTCCATACGAAGCGAACTCCGGCCAAAACGTCGCTCCACGACTGCGCCTTCCGAGCAATGGGACGGGTCCGGACAGCCAGGGTGACGAGCGCTGCGACCAATGCCAATCCTGAAGCCAGAAAATAGACCGCGGAGGGCGAATGAGTCTGCGCATAGAGGACCCCACCAACGGCCGGTCCACCGATGGCAGCGAGTTCCCAGGTGGTAGAGGCAAACCCCACGGCCCGTCCAAAGAGACGGTCGGGGACCAGGGAAGGCAGCAAGGCCTGTCCTGCAGGAGCAGAAAACGCCCGTGCGACGCCAAGTAAGGCAAGCATGGTGTAAACAACTCTAAGATCGACCGTCTTCTCAAGTGCAACGACACCGAGTACGGCCCAACAGAGGGCTACCAAGAAATGGCAGACCGCTACAATGCTGCGACGGTCAAGTCTGTCCGCGAGGAGCCCCGCCGGTAGTGTGAACGCAAATATGGGAACAAATTGGACGAGTCCCAAATAGCCGAGGGCGAGCTTGGAGCCGGTCAAAGAGTAGACATGCCATCCGACCGCAACGTGGGCCATCTGGATCGCGGCCGTGGTCAGGAACCGACCGGATAAGAACAGGACCAGATTGCGCCAAACGGAACTCGACACGAGAGCCCCTTACCCGACCGCCATGCGGTGTCCCCTCACGTATTCGAACATTGCACGCGCCTCAGGATCGGCTATATGGACACCCGCGCCATCAACCACCGGTACATCCAATCTGACCAAACGCAATGCGTCCCGGCCGCCAAGCAGTCCTGGAATCAGCCCGCTCCACGAGAAACCAAACCGTTCGGCCGACTCGTACCACGCCGGTGTTCGCGCGTCGTCCAGTGGCAACTCCATGAGCAGTACCTCCTGCCTTTGCGTCCGGGTATATTCCTCCAGCCCGGCCCAGCCTTCCACCTGTGTCTCCGCACGTCCAGAACGCTCGCCGAATGCGAGAACAATGCTACCGTGCTTGACAGTAAACGCTGGTTCGACCCCTGGGTCGTTCGCCGCCGAGGTCTTGAATTCCGCCCGTAACTTCAGGGCCTCGTACAATCGACCGAGCATCTCCCGGTGTCGGGTCGGGGCAAACACAGGGCGCGCCCAGTCCGCTTTCAGTGGCAAATAATACAGAAGCAACGTGCCCCGCCCCTTCATGGGTTCTTCCTGATCGCTGTGCAATGTGGACGGCCGCAAACCCAAACCTATCCCCACACACACGAAGCCCAATCCCATGTAGACCTTCTGGCTCGCCGTATGCGTCACCACCGGCTGCCCATATACCCCCTCTAACCCCAACTCCCGCGCGATCTCGATGATGTACCGCCGCGTTTGTGTCATGAGCCCCTGGCCTCGATGATCCGCTCGTACCATGGCCATGCAGGTTTCCCCTACACTCCCCAACTCAGGGCGTGACAACGCGTCGTGTGCCACAAGGTTCCCCGCCTCGTCGGCTGCCACCACGGAGACATGGCGCCCTTCCGCATGCAATCGGAGCAGCTCCTCGGCGTCATAGAGCTCCCGGTGGAAATAGTCGGTCCCCCAAACTTTCCTTACCAACTCCGCGATCCGTGGCGCGTCGTCAGGCTCGAATCGCCTCACTTGATATGTCCCCATGTGGCCTCCAACCTCTATGGAATCAGCCCCAGCAGCCGCGGCATCTGCCCCCTCGAGATCTTCCCGGTCGCCCCCGTAGGGATGGTCTCAACTACGTGCAGACGGATCGGAACCATGAACGCCGGCAACTTCTCCCTGCAAAAGCGCAGTACGCCTTCCGCCGAACCCCCGTCGCCGCAAACCACCGCTGCATGGACAACCTCGCCATAAGTTGCATCCGGCACACCGAACGTCACGGCCTGACGTACCCCCGGTGCGTCCAGTAGAACCGTATCCACCTGCGACGGTGCGATCTTCTCCCCCGCCCGGTTGATCATCTCCTTGATACGACCCACTAGCGTCAGGCAGCCATCTGCCTCCAATCGTCCAATGTCGCCTGTCCGGAACCACCCGCGTACGAAGGCAGTTGCGTTGGCCGCGGGATTGTTGCGGTAGCCTCCCATGACCTTCTCCCCACGAAGAACCACCTCCCCGGCTTCTCCAGATGGCAAGCAGCGACCGTCCGCATCGAAGATGGCCAGCTCCACACCAGTTGCATGCCCTACGGAGCCGGGCGTGCGCGGCGCAGGGGACAACGCCTGACTGGCAATCTGATGGGCCGCCTCGGTCATCCCGTACGCCTGGAGCACTGGAACATCCATCCGTGACTCCATCGCGGCAAGGGTCCCGGGCAACAGCGGCGAACTGCAGGATCGCACGAAACGAAACTGCTGACGTGGCAAGGACCCGATCTCCGAGCGCTCCAGCAGGATCTGATGGATGGTCGGCACCGCCGAGTACCAACTGGGACGATGCTTGGAAACCCACTCCCAAAAGCTGCCGGCGGAGAATCTCCGCGGCGTCACCAGCACGCCTCCACTAAACAGCGTGGAAAACGCCACACCGATCAGTCCGTGCACATGGAACAAAGGCATCACCAGCAGACTGACATCGCTCGGTCCCAGATCATACCCACTCACGATGGTCTCGACGGATGCCATGATGTTCCCCTGCGTCAGGGGCACCCACTTGGCCTTTCCCGTAGTCCCGCTAGTCTGCAGCAGAAGCGCTACGTTGTCCGAGCCCACTGCCGCTGGCAAGGCTCCCGTTGCATCCTGCCCCACCAGCTCCACATCGGTCAAAGTGGCACGTACCTCCCAGACCGACAGACCAAGCTGCCTGGCCGCCTGCCTGGCCGCCTGGACCGACGCCTCGCTGTCCTCCGCAAGCGCCAGCAGCCCGCACGCCTCGCCGTCCAGCAATTGACCCAGGGCCAGATCGCGGGTCGACACCGGGTTGAGCGGCATGACCGCGCGCCCTAGCCGTGCCAAGGCAAGAAAACAAACGAGAAACTCGACGCCGTTCGGTAAGGCCAGTGCCACCGGACTGTCGGCTGCAAAGGCTCCGAGCGCCCCTCGAAGGCTGCATGCCAGTCTTTCTACGGCTTCCAGTAGCCCAAGACGCGTGAAAACCGGTCCGCCGTCCGGAACCACTAGGGCCGGCTGTGTACCACGATCGCGCAGCCGCTCCAGTCCCTCTGCGAAGGAACGCGGCAATTGCAAGGTTTGATTCATCGCTTTTCACTCACTCCCCTTAGGCCCCGAGACGCCGTTCATCCACCACCCGTCGCAACTTCCCCGTCCGTTCCACAACCTCTAAGCCGTCCGAGCCAACCCATTCGAAGGCAACGGGGTGGACAGCGCCAGCATCGACGGCATGCTTCAACTCTGGACGCGCGACAAACAACTGTGCACGTATCCTTTCTTCGAACGGCTTCCGAGTGCTCTCGGACGTCAGCGACGACAGCCGAAGGGTAAGCTGGTCTTTGCGTTCCATGTGACGAAGGTGCAGTTGGAAATCGATCAGGCGCAGCTCCTGCCAAAACGGCGCTAGGACCTTCCTGAGATCCTCGATGTACAGTGTAACAAGTCCCACACGGGCGCCCTCATCGGATCTGCCCAACAGGCGGAACCGACGCTCCGTGCCCACGGTCACCCATTCGGCCCGGTCGCCGGCGGGATAGCGGACAATGGGCATCAACCAACGATCGAGGTTGGTCAGGAGGATCCTGCCGGGGACCCCAACTTCGCTCACGGGCCGATGGTCCTCGTCGCTCACGATCTCGACCACCATGTGCTCCTCGAACGGTTTGAACTCGTTGGGACCGCATGCGTCATCCGCATAGCCGATAGCACCACCGTCCACGCTCGCATAACCAAGGGTCCGGATCGCAGCCCCCTGGAAAACGTCGGCGAGCAACAGCTGCTGATCCGGGTAGAGGCTCTCGCCCGCAAACAACACCGACCGCACCGCCAATGTCCCCGCCTTGCCGGTTCGTGCAACGTATTCCGCAACCTTCAACAGACTCGACGGAATCCCTGCCAGCACCGTGAGATGATGCACCTCGATGGCGGCAACGATCGCTTCGATGCCTATGAAGTCCCCTATGGGATAGGTCACAACGGGACAGGAACACGCCAGCATGGCGGTCCCCATGGACAGCAAGGAGGCATACAGATCGCCCCCCCTGAAAAGATTGGCCACACGATCGCCTGGGATCACTCCAGCCTTGGCGAACCCCATTCCCATGTAGTGGGTCTTCAGGCGCCACTCTTCCCGCGTGTACGGCGAGAACTTTGGATTTCCCGTGGTCCCGCCGCTCTTGAACACCACGCCTTCCAGGAGCGGCCCTGTCAACACTGTGTTGTTCTCGAGCCCATTGGCATTCCAGAAGGCCGTGTGATCGAGGATCGGGAACCGCTCCAAGCGCGTCTCGTCCTCGGCCAAATGGGCATAACTTTGCCTGTAGAACGGTGAGTTTTGGCGGGCATGGCGCAGGACATGTTCCAGCTTCCCTGCGATATCGCTCTGGTTCAAGTTCGCCTCCGGTACCGTCAGTTCGTGTTGACGTGGGTCAAGGGCTGGAAAAGGATCTCTGTGCAGTCGTCCATGGTCACGGTCTCCCGGTCGCTGAGCACGCGGTCCTTTTCGAGGCTATCCAAGTATCGCTCCATACCGTATTGCGCTGCAAAGAGGCACGGTGTGCTGTACATCACAATGGACACGCCCGCGTCCTCGAGCTGCTGCACCGTCCAGTTGGGCGACTTGCCCCCGTGCAGTTGGTTCACCATGACCGGCTTGCCGACCGCCTTCACGAGCTCCGCGACACTGTCCAAGGAGTGAATGGCTTCGACCATGACACCGTCCGCCCCAGCCTCCGCGTAGCGTACCGCGCGCCGGATGCCGTCCTTGATGTCCGTTGCATCGGTCCTGGCGATGACGAACAGACTTGCGCGCACTCCCAACGCCGCCTTGAGTTTGAGCAGGTACTGGTCGGCACTGAGGATCTGCTTGCCCTGAAAATGACCGCACCTGCGAGGTCGCTTCTGATCCTCGAATTGCACCGCGGAGACTCCGCACGCCTCCAGGTTTTTCACCGTGTTCGCGACAATGGGCTCTTCGCCGTAGCCGTCGTCGATGTCCACCAAAATGTGCGTTTCTGGCAGCACCGTCCTGACTCGCGTCGCGTAGTCCTGGGTGTCATGCCAGTTCGCATACCCAATGTCCGGCAAGCCGTACTGGCTGGCGGCAAAGCCGAACCCGCTCAGAAACACGCTGTCAAATCGCTGTGCAGCCACCAAAGCCGAGAATACGTCGTAAACACCGACGAACTGCACAATCTTGCCCGTGGCCACCCTCTTGCGGAACGCAATCCCCGCCGCACTGCCGTACAAACGCTCAGACATGACTCCCTCCAGCGCAAATTGCCTTTATCATGATATCCTCGCAACGTGAGCTGAGTGTCTCCTTTTCCCGCGCTTGGGGCAAGCGGTAACCGCAACGGTGCCGGACCACAATGGAGGTCTTCCAGCTTTTACGTAGCATTTCACGAGGTTCGAACGGTCACGGCATCCTACGGCGTTGCGGGCGAACCATGCGGTGCAGCGGCGACTGGAGCAGCGGTGGCTGGAGCAGCGGCGGGTGGGACATGTGGCGCGACGGCGGGTGCAGCAGCGGCTCGCGTAGGTGCCGCGCGCACAACGGAAATGAGCGACGGATAGGTCATCTCCACATCTTCGTCGTGACGAAACGCGAAACGCCCAGCCGCCCGAAGCTCGTCGTAACTGCGTGAAAGGAGGGTCCATGCTCGCTGGGTAAGCTCGGTCCAACGCGCTGCTTCCCCTTCGCTCGTCTGGCCAATTCCTGTGAAGATCGCTGCTGCGGCATCACGCGCAGCTGCGGGATCGCTGGCCCGATAGTGCACCGGATCGCGCTGCACCACCGCATAAATCGCCGGGTCGTCATACAGGTCGGCAACTGCGAGCAGGTCGTTGGCGAGATCCTGGTAGCCGGTTCCGGCACGAATAGCCACAAGCTCGGGCCCCACCTTGGGATCGTCGGCAAAACAGTGCTCCAGCACCCGGAGCATCCGCGCCCGAAGCTGCTGCGCCCCCTTGACCACCAACTCGGTAACGGCCGCCTGGGATGCTAACGCCTCTTGCTGAAGCTGCTGCCGTCGCGCATGCCACGCCGCGAGCGCCAACAGCAAAAGATCGTCGAGATGCTTCATATCGAACATCCCCGCCGCTGCAAGGCGCTCGAGGCGCTCACGGCGCACTTTCGCCGAATCCCGATGCGCAAGCGAGTGAGCCACCGCCGCCACCAGCTGAATGTCGACGCGCACCGGTAATAGTTCGTCACGTCCAAGCGCCGAAAGTCTCCCTTCGAGCATTTCAAATGCTGTCTTTGCCTCGGAAACCGCCATGCCGGGCTGTGTCGCGTTCTCCGTTTGCTGTTCCTTCGTCGATGCCATCTCGCCCTACCTTCTTTTTTCAGCGCGCCCCTGCGCCACCAGGCGCTTCACTAGACCACGTCCATTCGTCGCCGCCTAGGTCATAAAACTAGTTTGGGTCGCTACAAGCCGATCGAGACCCCTCAAACGACCCAAACGGGTCGCCAGACGCCGACCGAGACCCCTCGATCGACCCAAACGGGTCGCCAGACGCCGACCGAGACCCCTCGATCGACCCAAACGGGTCGCCGGGGGACGACCGAGACCGCTCGAACGACCCAAACCGGAAGAAACCCAGACGCTATTTCAGCCGACTCCCCACCGGCACGTCGTCAGGAACACTCGCCAACCGAAGCGCCTCACTTGGCCCGGTCGCCAAGATCATTCCGTGCGAAACAAGCCCTTTTCCAAATTCTCGGGATGCTAGGTTGGCCACCACGAGCACCCGCTTGCCCAGTAGATCCTCGGGCGCAAACGTCAAAGCAAGCCCCGCCACGATGCTCCGCGGTTCCGGTTCGCCTAGGTCCACCGTCAGCTTCAGTAACTTGTCTTTGCGTACCACGCGCTCGCAGGTTTTCACCACTCCGACACGCAGGTCTAACGCTGCAAATTGCTCGTAGGAGACCGTTCCAGGAGCGGCTTGTACCACTGGGACATTGGGTTTCTCACTGTCTACCCGAGGCGCAAGCTTTGCCAACAACGCCTGCTCCGCGTCCTTGTCGAACGTTGGGAAAAGTGGCCCCGATGCCGCAAGAGCCTCTCCCGCTGCACGAGGCTCAAACCGCATAGGCCAAAGATCGACCCCGACCGCCGGTGCGAGCGGCGTAATTCCCAGTTGAACCCGCATCTGCGCCATCTTGTTGGGAAGCGCCGGCCACAACAGCACGCTCAGCCCCCGCAATGCCTCGAGCAGCGTCGCTAAAATGGTTCCCACCCGCTCCGGACTGTCCGCTTTTGCTGCTGCCCAGGGGGCCGCCCGATCAATGTACTGGTTGGCCGCTGACGACAGCCCTATCGCCTCTTCGAGCGCTCGATGTGGCTCGAGTGCCTCCCAGTGGGCTCGTGATGCTCCAACTCGACGCGTGTACTCTTCTATGAAGTCCGTTTCGAGCTGCGTGGGTGCTCCAAACGCCGGAGTCTTGCCCCCAGTTACTTTTCCGCAGAGTCCCAGCGTGCGACTGAGCAGATTGCCAACATTTTTGCCTAGGTCGGCGTTGTAACGCGCCAACAGTGCGCTGTGATCGAAGTCGCCGTCCTGACCAAATGCGATGGCGCGAAGAAGCTGGTAGCGGAGCACGTCGGCCCCAAGCTCGCGGGCAAGACGCAGCGGGTCGACCGCATTGCGCAGGCTCTTGGACATCTTTTGGCCGTCGATGGTCAGAAAGCCATGGGCAAACACCCGGCTTGGCAACGGGATTTTTGCTGACAAGAGGAACGCTGGCCAGTAGACCGTGTGAAACCGAAGGATATCTTTCCCCACTAGGTGCAGAGCGTAGCCCTCGGGCGGCCAATAGCAGCCAAGAGGTGCCCCCTCGCCTCCAAGGGCGGTCCAGTAGTTGGCGAGCGCGTCAAACCACACGTAGAGCACGTGTTTCGGATTGCCTGGAGCAGGGATTCCCCAGGTGAAGCTTGTTCGCGACACGCTGAGATCGCGAAGCTCGCCGCGCACGAAGGAAAGCACCTCGTTGCGCCGTCCCTCGGGCGCAATGAACTCGGGATGCTCCTCGTAGTGACGTAGTAGCGGCTCTTGGTACTTGGCGAGACGAAAGAAGTAGGTCTTTTCTTTGAGGCGCTCGACAGGACGGGCGTGGAGCGGACAGAGGTTTCCTGGTAGCAGTTCCTTTTCGGTTTTGAACGACTCACAGCCTACGCAGTACCAATCTTCGTACTCGCCGAGGTAAAGATCGCCGTTGGCCTCGACCCGTCGCCATAGCTCCTGGACCAGCGCGGTGTGACGAGGCTCGGTGGTACGAATGAAGTCGCTGGGTTCGATGGAAAGCTCGGGCCACGCTGCCCGAAAGCGACCGCTCATGTCGTCGACGAAAACCTGCGGTGAGATCCCTTTGGCGACGGCTTCACGCTCGATCTTGAGTCCGTGTTCGTCGGTGCCGGTGAGCATGCGCGTGTCATCGCCGCAAAGCAGATGGTACCGACGAAGCGCGTCGGCCACGATGGTGGTGTAGGCGGTCCCGAGGTGCGGGACACCGTTGACGTAGTAAATGGGAGTTGTGACGTAGAAGCGACGGGCCATGGGAGAGGCATACCACGGACGCCGTCGGGACCTTCAGGGCGTTTCAACGGCAGGCGTTATCGATACAACGGAGGCCGCCGGAGCAGTCACCGCTCCAGGTGCATTGGGGGTTGGCTTCGGAAGCGCTACGACAGACACCGTCCATGGCACAGTAGGCGATGCGAGCGTCGATGGAGGCACAAGTGCCGTTCGAGACGCAGCGGTACTTGCAATAACCGGCTACGCAGGCGCGGGTGGGGCCTGACGATCCCTGACAGGACTGGTCCGTGACGCAATTGGGCTTGGGACGTGTATCGCTTAGGCAGACGCCCTGGTTGCAGAATTGGCCTGCTGCGCAATCTGCGTCTTGCGTGCAGGAGCCCACGCATTGGCGGAGCACGCAGTTGGGAGCGATGGATGGACACGGTTCATCGGCTGGACATGTCGCCACGGGGACGGTGGTGCAAATCCCGGCAACACAGGAAAACCCCGAGGGACACGCGCTGCTGCAGCTTACGACGCATTGGCCATCGGCGCAGGTGGAGCCTGCCGCGCATTCGCTGGTGTACTTGCAGGCATCGCGGGAGCTTGTACACAACCCGGCAGCGCACACTGTATCGGCGCTACAATCGGCGCCCGTGTCGCAGGGGCACGGACCGCTGGTACCGCCGCATGGCACGCAGGTACCGGCGCGGCATGTCGTGTCCTTGGAGCAATCGCGGAAAGTGGAACACTCTTTGGCAACAGGGACTGGAGCTCTGGGGGCCACACATCGTTCCGCTTTGCACACGGTTCCCTGAGGACAAGTCGCGCTTGCGGTGCAGATCAGAAGACATCCAGCGCTCGTGCAGACGGTCCCGCTGGTGCAGGAGCGGTTTCCCGTGCACGACGCCGGAGTGGGCGAGGCGACGTTGACGCAGCCGTTGCCATCGCAGAAGTAGCAGCCCATGTCGTCGCAGTAGTACCGCTCGCTGACAGGACCGCATCCCGCCGTAGAGATCAGCCAAACCAAGCCGGCCAAACCGGCACTTGTTACGTATCGTGTCATCGGTGCGCCTCCGGGAGTTCGTACACCCTAGCGCGCGCACAAAGGGCGTGCGAGGAGCTTTTGCGAAGCATCTTGCGGGGGCGTTTCGCCGGAGTACGGTTTTCGGGACATGCCAAACGCAGCAGTTCGCTACGACGAGCGGTTTCCGAACCTCCGGGCCGAGGTGGTGTCGGCCTATTTCAATGCGCCGGAGCACCAGGGGGCGGAAATCATCGACGGGGAGCTGATCACGATGCCCCGCCCTCGACCGAGGCATCTGAACACTTCGTCGCGTTTGGGACGTCGTCTCGGCCCGGTCTTCGACCCCATCGGCGACGATCCCGGGGGCTGGGTGATCTTTCATGAGCCCGAGCTCCACCTGGGTCCCAAGCCCGACATCGTTCATCCCGACTTGGCGGGGTGGCGACGCGAGCGAATGCCCGAGATGCCCGAGACGGCCGCGATCAGCTTACCTCCCGATTGGGTCTGCGAGGTGCTCTCGGACAATACCGAGCGCGTAGATCGGGGACGAAAGATGCGTATTTGGCGACGGGAAGGGGTTCGGCATGTGTGGCTGGTCTCGCCGGAGCACCGGACACTCGAAGCCTATCGGCTGGAGAACGGACGCTATACGATCCTGGATACCTGGGAAGGGGAGGACGTCGTGCGCGTCGAGCCGTTCGAGGAGATCGAACTGCCACTCGGCGCACTATGGAAGCTCTGACGGAACCGACCACCACCCGTCAAGAGGGGTAGCGACCAACGGGAGCGTAGGGGCGAAGCCCCTTATTTGCCCCCCCGCAGGGGGAGGACGGGGTAGCGTGGGTCTCTCAGGAGCGGCCAACGTGAAAATCCACGAGTACCAAGGCAAACAGATCTTCGCCCGCTACGGTGTCCCTATTCCTAAGGGCTACCCCGCCTTCACAGTCGATGAAGCCGAGGCGAACGCGAAAAAACTGATCGAAGAGACGCGAGTTCCCATCGTCGTCGTCAAGGCACAAATCCATGCCGGCGGACGAGGCAAAGGAGGCGGAGTCAAACTCGCCAAAAGCACCGAACAGGCGCGCGCCGTAGCGCAAAGCATCCTCGGCATGCAGCTCATCACCCACCAAACAGGCCCCGACGGACAAAAGGTCCGCCGCCTCTACGTCGAGCAGGGCCTTGACATCGCCCGCGAGTTCTATCTCGGCGCCGTCATCGACCGCGACAAACGACGCATCGCGTTCATGGCCTCCACGGAAGGCGGCGTCGAAATCGAAAAAGTCGCTGAGGAGATGCCCGAAAAGATCCTCACCATCCATATCGACCCCGCCGTCGGCCTCGCGGCCTACCAGGCGCGCAAGCTCGCCTATGGCCTCGGCCTCCAGAACTACGGCAAAGAGACCGTCGCCAAGTTCACCAAAACGCTCCACGCACTCCATACCCTCTTCGTCAAGGAGGACTGCTCGCTCTGCGAGATCAACCCCCTCATCGTCACGAAGACCGGCGACATCGTTGCGCTCGACGCCAAACTGAACTTCGACGACAACGCCGAGTACCGCCATCCCGAGTGGAAAGACCTCGCCGACCACGATGAAGAAGACCCTGTCGAGCTCGAAGCCAAAGCCGCCGGCCTAAGTTACGTCTCCCTCGACGGCAACATCGGATGCCTCGTCAACGGCGCCGGTCTCGCGATGGCCACCATGGACATCATCAAACACGTCGGCGGTGACCAGGGAGTCGCCCCCGCCAACTTCCTCGATGTCGGCGGCGGCGCCAACCAAGAGCAGGTGACCAAGGCGTTCTCGATGATCCTCAGGAGCCCCAAGGTCAAAGCCATCTTCGTCAACATCTTCGGCGGCATCATGAAGTGTGACGTCATCGCCAGCGGCGTCGTCGCGGCTGCCAAAGGACTCGGTCTGTCTGTCCCCCTCGTCGTGCGCCTCGAAGGGACCAACGTAGACCTAGGACGAAAGATCCTCAACGACAGCGGACTTGCGATCCAGGCCGCATCCACCATGGCCGATGGAGCTGCCAAGATCGTCGCGGCCGTCTCGGCGAGCGCGTAACGGAGGAAGTTCATGAGCATTCTGGTCAACCAAGACACTCGCGTCGTCGTCCAGGGCATCACCGGCAACACCGGCGCCTTCCACACCCGCCAAATGATCGAATACGGCACCAAAATCGTCGCGGGCTGCACGCCTGGACGAGGCGGTGAAAAGTTCGACGGCAAAGTCCCCGTCTTCGACACAGTCGAACAGGCCATTCGAGCCACCGACGCCAATACCAGCGTCATCTTTGTCCCTCCCCCGGGCGCTGCCGACGCGATCCTCGAAGGCTTCGACGCGGGGCTGGGCCTTGTCATCTGCATCACCGAAGGGATCCCTGTCATCGACATGATCAGGGTCCGCAAGGTGCTCGAGGGACTCACGGGCAAGACGCGTCTTGTCGGCCCCAATTGCCCTGGCGTCATCACTCCCGGCTCATGCAAAATCGGCATCATGCCGGGACATATCCACAAGGTCGGTCACATCGGCGTCGTGTCCCGCTCGGGGACTCTCACGTACGAAGCCGTAGGACAGCTCTCGGCGTTGGGCATTGGGCAGTCCACCTGTGTCGGCATCGGCGGTGACCCGGTGGGAGGCATGGATTTCGTCGACGTGCTCGAACTTTTCCAGGCCGACCCCGACACGCACGGCGTGGTCATGATCGGAGAGATCGGCGGAGGCGCCGAAGAACGCGGTGCGTTGTACATCAAAGAGAAGATGACCAAGCCTGTCGCGGGCTTCATCGCAGGCACGACGGCTCCTCCAGGCAAGCGCATGGGACACGCGGGGGCCATCATCGCAGGCGGCAAAGGCACGGCCGGCGAAAAGATCAAGGCGCTCGAAGCCGCTGGAGTGCGTGTCGCCCCGACGCCAAGTGACATGGCCTCCACGCTGCTGGCCATGATGCAGAAGTAGTTAGGGACTCCCCATCAAATAGTTCCCCCGCAGACCCACGGTCTCCTCCTGCGGACCTCACCCCCACACGATTCAGAGCGTTCACATCGTCCCCCTCCCCATCGATGGGGAGGGGGAATTTGTAGGAGCGCGAATTCGCGGGGGGGTGAGGTCCGCGGGTGAGGTCCGCGGGAGGCGATCGTGGGGCAACTATTTCCATGGGAGTGCCTTCATTTCGCGATGGCTTGACGCGGCATGGAGTCCGGCGAACCCTCTGCCGCGTGAGCCTCTTCGAACAGCTTCCCGATCGAGTTTCCCTTTACGAAGTCTCTCCTCGCGACGGTCTCCAAAACGAGCGCCTCACGGTCCCCTTGCGCGAGAAGCTGCGCTTGGTCGACGCGCTCGTGGCCGCTGGCCTTCGACGTATCGAGATCACGAGCTTCGTTTCCCCCAAGTGGATCCCACAGCTCGCCGACGCCGACGACCTCTGCAAACATGTCTTCCGTCCCCGCGGAGTCGCGCTGAGCGCCCTCTGTCCCAACGTTCACGGCCTTGAACGAGCCAAAGCCGCCCACCTCGAAGAGATCGCCGTGTTCCTCAGCGCCAGCGAGACGCACAACAGGAAAAATGTCAACAAGACCGTCGACAACACCCTCTCTGCCTTCGCCGACACCATATCGGGCGCCCACGACGCTGGAATACGCGTGCGCGGCTACGTCTCCACGGTGTGGGGATGTCCCTACGAAGGCGACGTCGACCCTCGCAAGACCCTCACCATTGCCCAGCGCCTTCTTGCGATGGGCTGCTACCAAGTTTCCCTTGGCGACACTATTGGCGCCGGCACTCCGCTGCAGACCAAGCGTATCCTGACGCTCTTGCTGGCCGAAATTCCAACGGAGAAGCTCGCCCTCCACATGCATGACACCCGAGGGACCGCTCTTGCCAACATCCTGGTGGGGCTCGAGATGGGGATCCGCGATCTGGACGCCTCCATTGCAGGCCTTGGCGGATGTCCTTACGCGCCTGGTGCTGCTGGCAATGTCGCCACCGAGGACCTGGTGTACATGCTTCACGGCATGGGCATCGAAACAGGAGTCGATCTCGAGAGGCTGGTGGAGGCGGGACGTGCCGCAGAAGTGATCGTGGGACGTCCCCTTCCTGGCAAAGTTCACAATTCTGGCTTGCGAAGCCTGCGCGCCTAACCATGAAGAAGGCCACTATCCTTGCGCTCTTGCTAGCCTGCCAGCGCATTCCAGAGGAGCCAGCTCCGGTCACCACAGTGACCCTTCCGCCGCGTATTGCGTCTGCCGCGGCTGCTCCCGTCATGTCGACCCGCTGCGTACGTCCTACGCCCAAGACCGCTCCACCTGCTGTTCCCACCGGACCTGCAGCGGCGTGTCCTGCCGACCCGGAGCCTCGTCCTCCAACGCTTCCTGCCGTTTCTCTGTTGTTCCCCGAGGCACCTGGGACTCCCAAGGTGGAAGCCGAGCTTGCGCAGAGCGAAGCGGACACCACCCGAGGGCTCATGTACCGACGTCATCTGCCGTCCGAGCGGGGCATGCTCTTTCAAATGAGGGAGCGCGAGGTGCATGCGTTCTGGATGCACAACACGTGCATTCCACTGGACATGTTGTTTCTCGATGACGACGGCCTGATTGTAGGGATCGCAGAGAACGTTCCCACCTTGAACGAGGAACCTCGAAGTGTGGGCTGTCCGTCGTCGTGGGTGCTCGAGATGAACGCAGGATGGTGCCGTCGGCGCGGGGTGACGGCAGGGCAACGGGTTGTCCTTCCAGGAAACCGCTAGCAATGCGTGGAGTCGTACTTGCAGCTATTGCGCTGGGGGGCTTTTGCAACAAGCCGAGTGTTGCGAGCGATGCGGGCGAGGTGAGCGACGCGTCGTCAGAAGCGTCCGAACCTGAGGAAGCTGCGCCGGATGCAAGCGCGTCGGCGAGCGTTTCTGCAAGTGTGGCTCCTCCGAGCCCTTCGAGTCCGTCCGCGAGCTCGGTGGTCAAGGTGGGGGGGACCGATCCACTGGAGGGCAAGTGGACTCTGGCAGATGCAACCAAGGGGCTCAAAGGGACCGGGGCGCTCTTGGCTCATATGGAGACCACGCGGGGTCCTTTTGATTGCCATCTGTACGACGACCGTGCGCCCAACACGGTAGCCAACTTTGTGGGGCTTGCGCGCGGGACCCGTCCATGGAAAACCCCTGATGGAACCTGGGTACGCAGGCCCGCGTACGACGGGACCCCGTTTCATCGGGTGATCCGAGGGTTCATTGTACAGGGGGGCGATGCCAAAGGGACAGGGATGGGGGATCCTGGGTACACGATTGCGGACGAGATCTGGCCTGGCGCGACGCACAATCGGGCGGGGCTCTTGTGCATGGCAAACCGGGGGAAGAACACCAATGGTGCGCAGTTTTTCCTGACGGACGGGGCAGCGACGCATCTCGATCGGGGGTACACGATTTTCGGCGAGTGTGCTCCAGTGGAGCGGATTCGGGACATCTCCAATGGGCCTGTGTTGGGGGACCGCGCAGTGAGCCCAGTGGTGATCAAGAGCATAGCGATCACGCGCGAGAAGCCGCCTCGGTAGAAACGGCGGCTGACAGCGCTGGCGTATTGAGATCGCGGTGGTTCATCAAGAATCCCGCATCTCCTCCCGGATGCGCCGAAACTGCGCTTCCAGGGAGCTGAAGGCAGTCACAGCATCGGGGTCGAAATGGGTCCCACTCCCTTCCTGGATCATTCGCCTTGTCTCGTCGTGGCTGAACGCAAGCCGGTAGCAACGCTTCGACGTCAGCGCATCGTAGAAATCAGCCAGGGCCACAATTCGTGCTGCAAGAGGGATTGCCGTGCCCTGGAATCCGTCCGGGTAGCCGCTGCCGTCCCACTTCTCATGGTGCGACCTCGCCACGTCGACGCCCATGCGGAGGAACTGATTGTCTGCGTGACGTCTCAGCACAGTGGCAAGCGTGTTGGCGCCGAGTGCGCAGTGCTTCTTCATCTCAGCGAACTCGACGGTGGTCAGCTTTCCAGGTTTCAACAGGATGGCATCGGGAGTGCCAACCTTCCCGATGTCATGGAGCGAGGCAGTTTGATAAAGATTGTCGATGAAGGCAGGCGTTAGCTGCTCGACGTTCATTTTCAGCTCGCGCATCTGTTCCGCAAGCACCCGGCTGAAGGTTTGAACCCTCTCGATGTGCTGACCGGTATCGTAATCGCGAGCCTCCGAGAGCTTGGCGAGCGCAAAGATGGTTGCGAGCTGAGACGCCGTGACCGCCTTGACCTGCTCGGCAATCCGCTCCTCGAGCTGTACGTTGTGCGACGCCAGCTCCACTTGCAACTGCCTCAGATGCAAATGCGTCTTGATGCGTACCAACACCTCCTGGTCCTGGAATGGTTTGGAGATGTAGTCGACACCGCCGGCGCGAAAGGCTTCGATCTTGTCGTCCGTCCCCTGGAGCCCGCTGATGAAGATGACTGGAATACTCCGCAGTCTGTCGTCCTGTTTCAACCATCGGCAAACGTCCAACCCGGATATCTCTGACATGCGGATGTCCAGGAGTATGATGTCGGGAGGATCTGCCACGGCCGCCTCGATGGCAAGCTTGCCGCTCCTAACCGGGCGGGGCTCGAGGCCACCTCGTTCTAAGATTGCAGTCAGGAGGCGTAGGTTCTGGGGGTCATCGTCCACAACGATGACACTGCTCCGCAAATTATCTGCCACGTTGTCTCCTCTCACTCACTCAGGATGTCCCGTATCCCATCGTAATCGAACAGGTCCACCATCCTCATAAGCTCGGTGGCAAGACGTGGCTCCGTGCTCCGAAAGGTCTCGACGATCCTGACGATCTCGTTGTAGCGCGCAGCGATAACTGCCTTGCGAAGCTTGGCCAGAACGTCCGGAGCAATGGAGCTAAGCAAATCCTTGACGACGGGGCGCTTGTCCTCGGCGTCGCCCTCTGCCGCCTCGGGCCCATCGCCAAGGTGGGTGATGCCACTGTCCAGCACTTCCCGGACCTTCCGCGTCAGGCTGGAAGGAACGAACGGCTTAGCGAGGAAATGCATCCCCGCGTCAAGTACGCCATGGTGAATGATAGCGTTGTCGGTGTAGCCCGACATGTAGACCACCTTGAGCGTCGGTCGCATCTTCAACACCCTTTGAGCGAGCACTCTGCCGTTCATTCCCGGCATGATGACGTCGGTCAGAAGAAGATGGATGTTGCCTGGGTGTTGTGCGCAGATTTGCAGTGCCTCGTTGCCGTCGGCGGCGATCAGCACCTTGTAGCCAGCCACGACAAGGGCCCTTTGGGCGATCGCTCGCAGTGCCGCCTCGTCCTCAACCACCAAGACAGTCTCGACTCCGCCGGTTCGTATTGTGACCGTCTTGGGTTTGATGGTCGTTGCCGCCATCGCCGAGAGGTCGCGCGGCAGATAGATCCGAAAAGTTGTCCCATGGCCTAGCTCGCTGTAGACCCAGATGTCGCCGCCGCTCTGCTTGACGATGCCATAGACAGTGGACAGCCCAAGCCCCGTCCCCTTGCCCTTCTCCTTGGTGGTGAAGAAGGGCTCGAAGAGCCTGGCCTTGGTCTGTGCGTCCATGCCGCAGCCCGTGTCGGTGAACGCCAACTGCACATAGGACCCCGGCGCAAGGGCAACGTGGCGGGCGCCATACTCCTCGTCGATCTCCACGTTCGAAGTCTCAATAGTGAGCTTTCCGCCCTCGGTCATGGCGTCGCGGGCATTGACCACAAGGTTCATCATGATCTGCTCGATCTGGCCTGGGTCGGCCTTGACCAGTCCCAGGTCTGGAGCGAGCACCTGGATAAGGTCGATGTCCTCGCCGAGGATCCGCCTAAGCATCTTCTCGACCCCTACCGCGATTGCGTTCAGGTCCAGAGCCACTGGTTGCAACACCTGTTTTCGGCTGAAAGCCAGGAGCTGACGGGTCAACGCTGCGGCGCGCTCGCCAGCTTTCTTGACCTCTAGGAGATTGTTTCTGCGCGGGTCATCCTCCGGTATCCCATCCATCGCAAACGATGTGTAGCTAAGGATCACGGAAAGCAGATTGTTGAAGTCGTGCGCCACGCCGCCAGCAAGGCTGCCGATGGCTTCCATTTTCTGGGACACCCGGAGTTGCTCCTCCAGTTTCTCGCGTTCCTGCTCTGCCCGCTTGCGCTCGGTGATGTCCTGACAGGTTCCCACGATCATCACCGGGCGCCCATTGGCATCGAGCTCCAGTTTCCCCACCGCATGCAACCAGCGCATCGCCTTGTCGTTGTGACGGACAATGCGAAATTCCTTGTCAAAGGGCTGTAGGCGGCCAAGTACGTCGTTGTGCAGATAGTCGAGCATCATGGAGCGGTCGTCGGGGTGAAGAAGTGCCCCCCATCCCGCCATGGAGTGATCGTAGACCTTGTCGATGCCAAACAATTCATCCAGCACATCCGATATCTGAAACATTTCCCTGGGAAGATCCAAGCTGTAGCTCCCCATGCGCGCCATTCTCTGCGACGCCAGGAGATCACGTTCACTCTTTCGCAACAGATCGTTGGCCCGCTTGTGCTCAGTGATGTCGCGGGCGGCCGCAAATACCCCGACTGCCTCGCCTCGCTCATCCCGATAGATCGAGGCATTGTAAAGGACATCGGTAATGGCACCGGACGCATGCCGAATGGCTAGCGGGTAGTCGACTACCTGCCCCCGCTCGAACACCTTCAGGTACCCCGCCCGCGCCAGCTCCGGCTCGGTGAAGTACTCAGCAAAATCGCTTCCAATGAGACAATCCCGGCACACACCCGTAACCTTCTCGGTGGCCAGGTTGACGTCGGAGATCTTCCCCTCTGCGCTGATCGTGACCAGTGGATCGAGGCTCGATTCGATGAGGCTGCGCGAATAGCGCGACGAGGCCCGTAGCGCCTCCTCCGCCCGCTTGCGCTCGGTGATGTCGCGATGGACTGCAATCGATAGGATCCTCCCCTCGATCCGCACCTCCCTGGCTCGGACCTCCGCGTCGAAAAAGGTGCCGTCTTTGCGTCGGTGTCGCACTTCAAACGCTGTCGTCTGGGTCTGCCTGTCAACAACCTGCCGCCTCCGTTTTTGGATCACGTCCAGCGTGAGCTCCGCCTCCACGAACGAAATCGGCTTCCCCAGGAGCTCGTCGCGCGAGTAGCCCAAGGCCCGCAGGGCAGCCTGGTTGGCCTCCTGGATGATCGGGGGCCCGTCCGCCACAATCTCGAGCACCAGAATGTAGTCACCGGCTTGATCGAAAAGCAGCCGATACCGCTCCGTGCTGTGCCGCAGCAACTCCTCCGCCGCCTTGTGAGCCACGCGACTGCGAAGCACCGAGATGCCGAACGCGAGATCGCCTGCCAGCTCTCGCAGGAGCCGGACTTCGTCTGGGCTAATGACGTTGGCTTCGGCGGAATAGACAATGAGGGCCCCGAACGCCACATCGCTTGCGTCCTTCAGTGGCAGGACCGCACCTGAACGTAGGCCGCGACGCAGAGCAGCCTCGCGATAGCGCCCCATTCGTGGGTCGTTCTCAATGTCCTCGACAGTGACGACTTCCCCGGTCTTGATGGCTTCTCCAACCGGACCACTCAAGCTCGCAGGGTCCTCGGACCAGGTGACCAGCACCTGTGCAATGTACCCGCTATCGACCCCGGCCCAGGCGGCGGCACGCGCGGTCCTGGCGATATCCTGATCGACGTAGGCGACCCAGGCGAGTCGGTAGCCGGCCTCGTCGCAGATGATGCGGCAGACCTCGCTGAGCAGCGCCTGTTCGTCCGTAGCCCGCACCATGGCCTGGTTGCAGAGACTGACGGCCCGCAGCTCGCGGTTCAAGCGGTGCAACTGCTCCTCCGCTTGCTTGCGCTCGGTGATGTCCTGGTTGGTCCCGCGCGTGCCCACGACCTGGCCGGTGGCGTCGCGCACCACGTTGATGCGCACCAGGATATCGCGCAGCTCGCCGTCGCGCCGCCGGATGCGATGCTCCCGCTGGAGCTCGTCGATGTCGCCTGCCAGCAACAGTCCCACCGAGTCGGCGACGAGATGCTCCTCCTCCAAGGGGAGGAATTCGCGGGCATACACCGCCGCCGCCATCTGATAGCCCCCCTCGCGCACCGCCGTGGTGCCATACAGTGCGTAGAACCGATCGTTGAAGGTGAACGTGCTGGTCGCAGCGTCCATCTCCCAATACGACAGACGTGCCTGGTCCATCGCCAGAGACAGCCGGACGTTGGCTTCCTGCAATGCCTCCTCAAGAACCCTGCGCTCAGTGACGTTGCGGACGATGTGCACCGCGCCAACCACCTTGCCACGGTCGTCCCGGATGGGACTGAAATGGAGCTCGTACCAACTTCGCGCCAGTCTTGGGTCGCCAAACTGCTGCGCGACTGTAAAGTCCTCCCCCGCAAGGGCTCGGTTCCAGTACGCCATGGCGTTGGCAAGGTCCTCTGGAAGGTGCGCAAGTGCCTGGAGCATCGAGTCGCCTGGCTTGAACGACACGCCGTATATCCGCTTGCACTCGTCGTGGAAGGCGGTGTTGAAAAGGACAAACCGGTAGTCCGAGTCCATCATCGCGATGACGTCCCCCGCACTTTCCAGGAGGCTGCGGAGCAGCCCGCTCGCAGTGTTCAGCGCCTCCTCGGCCTGCTTGCGCACAGTGATGTCGGTCATCGACGTGACCCGAACAGTCCTGCCCCTGAAGTCCATCATTTTGCCGACGAGCAGGGCTGGGAACGTCGAACCGTCCTTTCGAAGTCCAGTGGCCTCGTAGGGCAACTCGTACCCGGACAGCATGTTGTTCATCACCCGGTTGCGATCCTCGGGGACTATCCAGTCGGTGCCGAGCCTGCCCACGGCCTCCTCGGTGGAATACCCGAACATCTCTTCGGCGCGGCGGTTCTGGTGCAAGCATTTGCCCGCCTCGGAAATGAAGATGGCCTCGAACACCCCTTCGCTCAGGCCGCGGAAGGTCTCCCGATTCCCCTCACTCTCACGCAGCGCCTCCTCGGCCCTCTTGATCTCGGTGGTGTCCTCGAACATCACGAAGACCCTCGCCGCAACGATCACCCCG
Organism: uncultured delta proteobacterium; assembly: GCA_903894755.1. Taxonomy (GTDB): domain Bacteria; phylum Myxococcota_A; class Polyangia; order Polyangiales; family Polyangiaceae; genus CAITRH01. The sequence goes on along the minus strand of CAITRH010000284.1, from coordinate 11,911 downwards.
AAGATCACTGTCGTTTTGACCGTGCCGTCCTTGCAAGTGACCCGGTACGCCCGCCGCTCGATCTCCTGGCCTACCTGGCCTGAGGTGAGCGCCTTTTCGACGAGCCCCATCCACCCTGCCCGCACCTCGGCCCGGTACGCCTCGTCGGGGTATGCCAGTTCCAACCAGCGGTCCATCACGGGGATGTCCTCGTGGAGATAGCCGAAGGTCTGGACGCCCTACGGTTGAAATACTCGATGGTGCCGTCCATCCCGACGACAGCCATCGACATGGGGCTCCGTTCGATGATTGCGCGGAGCTGACTCTCACTCAGACGAAGCGCCTCGGTGGCGGCGGCGGCAGCGGTTTCCTGGTCACGCTGCTGTTCAAGCAGTGCCACTCGGGCCAGCAGGTCATCGTAGGTTGGCTTGACGTCGGTCATCCGCTCGTTGTCCATCTCATTGGCATGGTACACCGTGCCGTGGGCGCCATCCAGCCCCGTGAGGGGCACATTCAAAGGTCACCTGGAATCAGCGGCGAGGCGTATCTGTCAATCGATGGCTTGCCAGCCCCCTGTCGAGGCTAACGCACGCAATGGGGCGGACGGCCCGGGCTCCTCCAATCGGAGCTCCGCAGGTCCATCCAAGGGGCTGAGATTAATACCTCCCATGGGTAGATCAATATCTCCAGGAGGTAGATTGATCCCTATCCAGGGGTAGATTAATCCCTCCCGGCGGTAGATTGATCCCTCTCCAGGGGGGATTAATCCCCCTCCAGGGGTAGATTAATCCCCCTCTAGAGGGGATTAATCCCTCCCGGCGGTAGACGGACACCGGCGCAGAGCTACGTCTCTGGCTCGCCTCAGCGCCACTTGATATAGCATTGGATACTTAGAATTCCTTTTTTGTTGGCAGCATCGAATCTAATCGGTACATGCAAACGTTTCGACTACCGCCAGCGTTGGACGTATTCAGCGGGAGCAGTGTTCTCCAACGGGAAAGGCAGGCCGGACGAGAAGAAGAAACCAGGACGCAAGGCAGGGCAGGGCGAGGAATACTCTTGCATTTCGAGCGACCCCGACCGACGACTTGCGGCGCGCAGCAGCTTTACGGCGAGGCCGATGCTAGGAAGGTGCAAGTCGAGACACATCATGTTCCCTCCGTCCACCGAGCACCCCGTCCCTTGAGCCGTCCAGCGAGCGTTTCCGTCGGCGGTTCAGGTTCGAGGCTTGACATCCGCCGGGTCCATTTTGTGTCGCGCAAACGTCAGCGCGACCGCGGTCCTGTCGCGTCCCGTGAAGGGAATAACGCAGAATGTACCGAGTTTACGGTGAGACATTGCGTATGTGGCATATTGTATCATTTTTGAAGCTCGAAGGATAGGTCATATGTTTGGGATGTTTCAGGTAAGCGAGGGAATGACAGCGGGTAGAGCCTGGCTTGTTTGGCTTGCGATAGGATTCTATTTATTCGTTCTCAACGAGGTGACCCGTCGGTTCAAATGGGTCGGCTTGATTGCTTTTACCGCAGTGCCGCTCATACTTTCGATTTTCTGGTTCACGACGCCGAATGAAAGCCTCTTCAGCACGCATTGGTTTGCTCTTGCCAAAATCTACTCATGTACGGCAGGATGTGTCGGCTTCTGGGCCATCAGGTTTATCAAGGGTACTGACGAGAAGACGGGCAAGGAGTGGAGATTGGTCGATTCCCAGTGGGCGCTCGCCTTCCCGCCGGCGATTCTGGCCATCAATATCATGGAAGCGGTAATGCGTGATTTCGAGGTCGGGAGTCTCTATTATGGTGCACTCACAACCGTTGCTGCATACCATGAAATTGAAACGTTCCTGGGTGGGCCCTGGAACTATATGAACGGCATCGCGGGCATCCTGAATATCATCACAATCACGGGTTGGGTCGGGATCACGGTCCGCAAGAAAACAAAATATGATGGCGGCCAAGACATGCTGTGGCCGGACATGCTGTGGTTCTGGGTCATAGCCTATGACCTGTGGAATTTCGCATTTACATACAACTGCCTGCCGCAGATATCGTTTTACGTCGGACTTGCGCTATTGCTGGCGCCGACAATCTGCTCGTTCACCATTGGTAAGGGGGCGTGGCTACAACATCGTGCGCACACTCTTGCGATCATGGTTTATACCGTTCAGACTTTCGGAACATTGTTTTCTTCTAGCACTTGCACGGTGAAATCAACGAACGATCCACGATTCCTGTTTGCCGTAAGCTTTATTGCGCTTGCATCGAACGTGGCCGTGTTCGCTTACATGCTTTACAAGATCAAAGTGACCCGAAGGAATCCTTACAAAGCCGAGCTTTATCTAGACCATCAGGAGTATATTGAAATTAGATCCTTTGGTGTAAAACGACATGAAGTAGAGGTAACCTAGGGCCATTTGCCGGACGTTACCCTTCCGCGACTCTCGAGGACGGATCCATGGATGCCTACAAGATTCTGGAAATCAAGAAGAGTGTGTTCGAGGACAACGATCGGCGCGCAGATCTATTGAGAAAGGAATTGAAAGAAAGGCGGACGTTTCTATTGAATCTGATGTCATCGCCAGGTTCCGGTAAGACCACTACGGTCTTAAGAACAATTGAAACACTAAGAAATGAAATGACCATCGGAATCCTGGAAGCCGACATTGACTCGGATGTCGATGCCCGAGCCGTTGCGCAGACCGGCGTCAGGGTCATCCAGTTGCACACCGGTGGAATGTGTCATCTCGATGCGGAGATGACCAGACAGGGGCTGGATGGCCTGGGAACTAATGGCCTTGGGTTCGTCATCCTGGAAAATGTAGGGAATCTCGTATGTCCCGCGGAATTCGATACGGGTGCATCGAAAAACGCCATGATTCTGAGTGTACCAGAGGGGGACGACAAGCCCCTCAAGTATCCCTTGATGTTTTCGATTGCGGATGTCCTTCTAATCAACAAAATCGACGCGATGGAGTTCTTCAATTTCAATCTGGAGGTGGTCAGGGAGCGCGTGAAAAAGCTGAACCCAAACATCAAGATTATTCCGATCTCGGCCAAAACAGGTCAGGGCATTGACGAGTGGGTTGAATGGCTGCGTACCGAAGTCAGGCATTGGAACGAAGGATAAAGATCAGAAGTGGAGGTTGTTATGGCACCGAGAAAGAAGATCGTTGAGCTTGCTAAAATGGTGGGTGGCCTGCCCGGGATGGTGTTCAAGATTGATGAAGACGCCCCCGAGTACTATGCACTGGAATGTGTTGTCAGCGATGAACAGGTCGATGTTGCTCTGGCGATGGGATTGCGCAAGCAGCGAAGTGCTCAAGAGATTGCGGAACGATGCCGAAAACCACTTGAGGAAACAAGCAAGCTTCTCTACGAGCTTGCCCAGATCGGTGTGTGCCAGGTCAGCAACGTGAACGGCACGGATCAATTCTATGTGCAGATCTTTGCGCCTGGAATTCTGGAAATGATGGTCAACAATAGAGAACAGTTAGCGAAATTCCCTCAGATCGGCAAAGCTTTCGAGGAATACACGCGAACACGGCTGGCCACACTGGTCCCTATGCTGCCCATGGGCCAGAGCGCCATGCGGGTGATTCCCATTGAAAGTGCAATTGATGGAAATATGAAGAAAGTGCCATTTGAGCAGATTTCATATTATCTAGCCAAATACGATCTGTTCGGGGTAGCGGACTGTTCCTGCAGGGCAGCGAGAAGAGTTCTCGGCCAGGGCTGTGGGCACCTCGAAAAGGATATGTGCGTTATCCTAGGCAAAGCCGCCGAATACTATATCCGTACCGGCAGGGCCAGACAGGTTACCCGGGAAGAGGCCTTTGAGATCATCAAGAAAGCCGAAGAGGACGGCCTGATGCACCAGATGCCCAATATTGACGGTGCGGGGGAGACGGAAGCTATCTGCAACTGCTGCGCCTGCTCCTGCTTTGCGACGCGCATCGCGGCCTATTACGAGGGCTATGACGCGGACGGCTCGAACTATAAAGCGCAGGTTGACGAGGATAAATGCGTCGCCTGCGGTCAGTGTGTTGAAAACTGTCCAACCAACGCGCTCAAGCTCGGGCAGAAGCTCTGCACCAAGACTCCGCTTCGGGAACCCACGGAGGCGCCGAAAATCGTCGATCAGATTTGGACCGCCGACAAATGGAATGTGGACTACCGAACCAACCGCGAAAATGTCGTCGAAAGCGGCACCGCCCCCTGCAAGACCAAGTGCCCCGCCCACATTGCGGTCCAGGGCTACGTCAAGCTGGCGTCCCAGGGCAAGTACAAAGAAGCCCTGGAGCTAATCAAGAAGGAGAATCCCTTTCCGGCGGTCTGCGGTAGGATATGTCCGCGTGCCTGCGAATCCGAATGTACCCGCGGCGACATCGATGCTCCCATCGCCGTCGACGAAATCAAGAAGTTCATCGCGGACAAGGACCTCAATGAGATCGACCGGTTTGTCCCGAAAAAGATGCACGATTATGGCAAGCCGATCGCCATCGTCGGCGCGGGTCCGGCGGGTCTCAGCTGTGCCTACTTCTTGGCGATGGACGGCTACAAGGTCACGGTCTTTGAAAAGGAAAACAAGCTGGGTGGGATGCTTACTTTTGGCATTCCGTCCTTCAGGCTTGAAAAGGACGTTGTCAATGCCGAAATCGATATCCTAAGAGAGCTCGGTGTCGAATTCAAGACGGGCATCGAGGTCGGTGCGGATGTCTCCCTTGCGGACCTCCGGAAGCAGGGTTTCAAGGCCTTTTACATCGCCATCGGAGCGCAGGGGGGCCGCAAGCTCGGTATCGAGGGCGAAGACGCCGACGGTGTCATCGCGGGCATCGATTTCATACGTAACGTGAACATGGGTCGGGAAATCAAGCTAAGCGGCAAGGTCCTTGTCATCGGAGGCGGCAATGTGGCGATCGACGTAGCAAGAACCGCGGTCCGAACCGGTGCGGACAAGGTGCAGATGTTCTGTCTTGAAAGGCGCGAGCAGATGCCCGCTTTGAGCGAGGAGATCGAAGAGGCCGAGGAAGAAGGCATCGTGATCCACAATTCCTGGGGCCCCAAGCGCGTGGTCGTTGAAAATGGCAGGCTCACGGGAGTCGAATTCAAGAGGTGCCTCACTGTCTTCGACGCGGACGGCAAGTTTAGTCCCCGCTATGACGAGGACGACACGCAGCTGGTCGAAGCCAGCTTCGTGCTGATCTCGGTTGGCCAGTCCATCGAGTGGGGCAGGATTCTGGAAGGCAGCAAGGTCGAGCTCAAGGGGAACAACACGGTCCAAGCCGATAGCTTCACCTACCAGACGTCCGAGCCGGACATCTTTGTCGGTGGCGATGTCCATACCGGTCCAAAGTTCGCGATCGATGCTATCGCCGCTGGCAAGCAGGGCGCCATCTCCATTCACCGCTTCGTGCAGCCCGGTCAGAGCCTGGTTTTTGGCCGCGACCGAAGAGAGTATCACATGTTTGACAAGGACAACCTGGAGATCGGTGGCTACGACAACACGCCCAGGCAGTTGGCTGGCCACAACGCGGAAAGCAGAAAGAGCTTCAAGGACAACCGCGTCACGTTTACTGAAGAGCAGTTGAAGATGGAAACCGCGCGTTGCCTGGGCTGCGGCGCCGTGCAGATCGAAGAGTATAGGTGCATCGGCTGCGGCCAGTGCACGACCAAGTGCAAGTTCGATGCAATCTCGCTCAAGAAAGTCCATGACGTGTTTGGCGGTGAATTCGAGACCCTGCCGCTCAAAGTCGCACCTTATGTGGTCAAACGGGCTGGGAAAATAGCGATTAGAGCCATACAAGAGGTTCTGGGAGAAGGGAACAAGTAAGGCTAAACCACGTCCAGATCGAGACCCGCCATTTCTGCCAGACGAGGCTTTGGCCGAGGAGCCCGCGCAGCGTACTCAAAGTACGTGAGCAGGCACCGCAGGCCAAAACGGAGTATGGCGGGAATGGCGGGTTTCGAGCTGGGCGTGGTTTACGTTACGAAGGACGAGAGGAGAGTTCAATTGCATGAACTGAGCATCGTGTTCGCCGTCGTCAGGACCGTGGAGAGATTGGCCAAACAGAACGGTTTGACGAAGATCGATACGTTAGTTCTCCAGATAGGTGAGCTCTCCTCGGTGGTCCCTCGCTACATTGAGGAGTGTTATCCCGCCGCTGTCCATGGGACGATGATGCAGGATACTACATTGAGAATCGAGATGTTGCCAGGTAATGCCATGTGCAAACAGTGCAAGAAAGCTTTTAACCTCATTAAAAATGACGGCCGATGTCCAGACTGCGGTAGTAAAGACTGCGAGATATTGAGTGGAAAAGAATTTATGATCAAGGAAATCGTTGCTTGTTAGATTCGGACCGCCCGGTCCGCGGAAGCCCCTCGCTCGAAGAGACTCATTATTCGCCGAATGATGAGTCTCGAGGGAGAGTAGTTGGGGTTGGTGGGGCGTTGGTGAGGTCCGCGCGACCTTCTTCAGCGCGGCATGAGGGGGTAGGTGTCGGAGATAGCCCCGTTGTGGCGCTGGCTGTTCTCGTCGATTGAACGGTACGATCGTACGTACTCCACCTTGGTCGGATCGGGGCCAACCGTCGCACGCAGGTCCGCCCCGTCCCTGCGTGTCCAGCCCCCCGACCAGGTTGTGCAGGAAGATGAAGCGAAACGACGAGCTGCTCTTCTGCAGTGTGTCCGCAAGCCAAAGCCAAAGGTACTGCTCCTTGCCAAGAGTCCAGGTCCAACCGTCGACCTTCTTCCCCGTGTACCAGTACGGGTCAAGAACCACGAAGAGCGCATCGCCCCCTTCCGCACGGCGCCATCATTGCGGCGTGCGTCCGGTCCGGCAGCATCATCCCGCAGAGCGGCATCATTGCGGCGTGCGTCCAGCACGGCAGCATCATCGAGCGTGGCATCCCGCATCGCCGGTTCCACTGGGGTCTGCTTCGTGCGGGGTCGTGGACGAACGGCAACTGACCACCAAGACTAAGGACACAAGCAGTGCCCCAATTCGGCCTCTTCGCACAACCTTGTTACGCAGGGCCGGACCTCAATAGCAGCAATTGAGTTTCAGGGCAGGGCAGGTTTGGTTTAGTGCGCGTGCCATGCGGTCGAACGCGGTCACGTCCAACGTCTCTCCCCGTGCATCGAGTGAAACCCCAGCCTCGAGAGCCACTTCTGCAAGCCGCTGCTCGGACTCGGCCAGACCGCGCCAGGCGTTTCGAAGGGTCTTTCGTCGCATCCCAAAGGCTCGACGCACCAGGAGCCGAAAAACCTCGGACTCCTCCGCTTTCCGCGGACAATGCGGGAGCAACTCCACCACGGCGCTCGTCACCCTAGGCGCCGGATAGAACGCCCCCGTGCCCACAGTCAAACGCTTCCGAACCTCGAAGGCCGCCTGCACAAACACACTAAGCCCGCCATAGGCCTTCGACGACGGCAACGCTACCAACCGATCGGCCACCTCGGCCTGCACCATGAACACGACACGATGCAACATGGGGGCAAGCTCGGTCGCCCTCTGAAGCAGCGGTCCGGTCAACTGGTAAGGAAGATTGCCACACAAGACGCGTGTTCCCGCCTGCCCTCTTGCCCACAGCTCCTGAAAGTCTGTCGTCTTTGCGTCGGCCTCCACCACGTGCACCCGCTCGGACGAAAGCTCGCGCGTGAGCAGCGGAACCAAATCCCGATCCCGCTCGATAGCAAACACCACCCGCGCCCTCTCCGCAAGCCGCGCTGTCAATGCCCCCAACCCAGCGCCAATCTCGATCACACACGCGTCCTCCCCGTCAGGCACACACAACGCTGCAATGGCCCGTGTCACCCCGTCCGCTACCAGGAAATTCTGCCCAAACGCCTTCTTGGGATGAAACCCCGCCTCTCGCAGCAGCACACGAGCGTCGGTCATGGCTCCTCTGAGTCGCTGGGCCGCTTCTTGGCAAGCGGATGCGACGCGTCGTAGACCCGCAGGATATGCTCCACAGACACGTGCGTATAACGCTCTGTCGTGGCCACCGAGGCGTGCCCTAGGAGCTCTTGGATCGCTCGCAAGTCGGCCCCTTCCGTCAGCATGTGGGTTGCACAAGTATGACGGAGAGCATGAGGATGCAAGTCGGCCCGTCCAGCCCCCAGGGCTCCATAGGCGTGGACCATGGTCTGCACCGCCCGCACCCCGAGACGTAGACCCCGTACTGAAAGAAACAGGGCTTTAGGGTCCTGGTCCCCTGTTTTCGAATTCACGATCTGTGGACGCACCTTGAGATACGCCACGAACGCCTCGATGCACTTGGAACCAAGGGGCACCACACGCTGCTTGTCGCCTTTGCCAGTGACCCGCGCACTGGCGTCATCCAGGGCCACATCGGCCAAGTCCATTGCGGTCAGCTCGGACACCCGAAGCCCAGAGCCATACAGGAGCTCGAGAACGGCCCGGTCACGCAGCGCGAGAGGCGAGCTCTGGGAAGGGGTTTCGACCACCTCTTTGGCGGCATCCACGGTCAAGAAGGTAGGCAAGTCGCGACGCACGCGCGGAGTCTCAATAAGCTCGGCAACGTTGGAGGCCACAAGCTTGCGTTGGTGAGCCCACCGCAAGAGACCCCTGACGGCAGCAAGCATGCGAGCCACCGAGCTCGTGGCGTGGTTGCGGGTGATGTGGCCAAGCCAGCTGCGAAGAAGAAACACATCGAGCGCGTCGAGCTCGGGACAGACCCCGTCGTTGCGTAGGGTGGCAAACCGCTGGAGCGTGGCGAAGTCGAAGCCGTAGGAGCTCACGGTGTTCTTGGGGGCCCGCCGCTCGTTCTCGAGGAAGGCAAGGTAACCCGACACGGCATCGTTCAACGTCACTGCCCACCGGTAGCATCGGCGCGGAGCGAGGTCCAATGAGGCCGACCTAACCCGCGAGCCCCGTGCGCCCTTGAGGCTCGAGGTGAGAAAAGCTAGCGTGACAGTACCCCCGATACGATTCGAACGTACGGCCTTGGCTTTAGGAAAGCCCTGCTCTATCCAACTGAGCTACGGGGGCTCGCTCGCCGGATCCGTTTAGCGTCCTTGGCCCCAAGGCGCAAGTCTCTCGCGCTCCTTGCTCTTCGTCCCGGGCTATCCTCGCCGTCATGCGAACCGCTTCTGCGACGGTCCCCGAGGAACTCCCTTCCCTTGTTGCCCGCGCCCGTCATGCACAAGGTCTGTGGTCGGAACAAACCCTCGACCAACGCATCGCACTGCTCGCTCCGATCAAAGACCAGATCCTCGCTCGCGCCGAAACCATCGCAGCGCTGATCCATCGTGAGGTAGGCAAACCCGAGATCGAAGCGCTCCTCGGCGAGGTTCTGCCGACCGCTGACGTGTTTGCGTACTGGTTCGACGTTCTAGGCGAGCTCCTCGAGCCGGCGGAGATCGAGCTCGACGCGATCACCTATCCGGGAAAACATGGGACCGTCACCCGTGTTCCTCGCGGCGTGATCGGCGTGATCATGCCGTGGAATTTCCCGTTCGCTCTCCCCTTGCGCACGCTTGTCCCAGCGCTCCTTGCAGGCAATGCGGTGGTCTTCAAGCCAAGCGAGGTTGCGCCACAAACGGGCGCCCTCGTCGCCGAGCTTTTCAAGGGACTTCCGGACGGCGTCTTCTGCCTCGCCCAAGGAGCCGGCGACATGGGCGCTGCGCTGTGCGAGTCCGATGTCGACCTCATCGTGTTTACGGGGAGTGTCCCGGCTGGAAAACGCGTGGCACATGCTTGCGCCGAACGTTTGATCCCGTGTTCTCTCGAGCTCGGGGGCAAGGACGCGGCGCTAGTCCTCGCCGACGCTCCTCTTGAACGCGCGGTGCACGGCGTGGTCTGGGGCGCTCTGATGAACGCTGGCCAAAACTGCGCCGCCATCGAGCGGGTCTATGTCGAAAAAAAGATTGCCGACGAGTTCCTTCGCAGGGTGCGAGACGAGGTCCGAAGCCTCCGCATGGGACCGGACCTCGGACCGCTCGCCACCCAGGCCCAACGAGCCCACGTGACCCGTCAGGTCGATCAGGCGAAGGCCGCCGGCGCCGAGCTCCTCGAAGGAGGGACTGCTACGGAACCGGGCTACGGCTACCTCCCCACGGTACTTCGCGTGGGGCGCGACGACTTCGAGGTCATGAACGATGAAACCTTTGGTCCAGTCCTTGCGGTCGCTGTGGTTGAAAATGCCGACGAAGCCGTGCGCCGTGCGAACGCGTCCCGCTACGGTTTGACCGCGAGCATCTGGACACGAAATGTTTCCGAAGGGCAACGTCTAGCCTCCCGTCTGCGCGTCGGAGTGGTCACTCTCAACAACCACGGGTTTACCGGAGCGATCCCTGCGGCCCCTTGGAGCGGCGTTGGCGAAACAGCAACCGGCGTGACCGGCTCTCCGCTCGCTCTCGATGCCTTGACTCGCCCACGTTTTGTGCTGGTGGACCGAAGTCGAAGCAAACGGGAACTCTGGTGGTACCCGTACACGCCCACGCTTCGCGCGATCGCGTTGGCGCTAGCGACTCTAAGGTGCGGGACCGCAAGCATTTTCGCCAAGGTGAGCGCGCTTTGTTCCCTGCTGGTTGCGTTGCCCAAGCGGCTTTTTGGAAAGGACTTGCCCTCAGGCTAAACACGGCCGTGCTAGGGTCCCGCTCATGGGTCAGATTTCATCGCAGCGCGCCGAACAGGTGGTGATTGTGCCTTTTCCCAAGGCCAAGCACCTCATCACTTCCGCCACGCACTTCCGCAGCACGTGGCTCCTGTCGTCCATTCGAGCCCTACGAGACCGTGGCTCCATCGACGCCTATCTGCGGCATGTCGGACCGAGGCGCGACCAGCTTCTCGCTCTTGTAGCAGGCGTTTGGGTCCCGGTGGCCTGGGCGGCCGATCATTACCGCGCCTGTGAAGCGCTCAAGCTTCCCGTCGCCGATCAGCTCGCCATGGGAAAGGCCGTTGGGGAGATGGCCCAAGGAAGTCTTATTGACACGGCCACCAAACTCGTGCGCGGGACTGACCCATGGGCCATCGCACCTCTTTTCGAGCGCCTCTATCACCGAGCGGTCGATGGAGGCGGGGCGGCGGTGTTTCAAACCGGTCCCAAAGAGGCGCGCATCGAGTTTACCGGCGTCGAGCTTTTTGCCATCCCGTACTTCCGCAACGCCTTCCGCGGGGTTGTCCTGGGAGTTGTGTCCCTTGTCAGCTCCACGGTGACCGCGCACGACATCACGCCGTCCCATCTGCCCCACGAGTCCTGGATGCGACTCGACTGGGCGTAACAAGATAGTTACTCCTCAACTCAGGAAACGGTGTTCACACGTCGCGATGGGACCAACATGGTAGCTGGACTTGAAACACGCTATCCGCGTTACAGACCGCACGCAGTTGCACCCAGCCATTCGATGATATCCGCGCCGCAAACAGCAGTATCGACGTCAGGGCTTGTACCATCCGCTGGGGGTCGACGCACACCGCTACAATTCCGTTCGTGACCTCGGAGTCCATGAACACTGCGGGGTCGACAGCAAGGTCGCGGGCATGCTGAAGCGCCGAAAAAACGAGGTGTGTTCCAGCTCCAGCGACAGTTCTCCTGCTGCGGCCCGCGCAGTGTCCAGGATCGTTTCGATCAGGTACTGCAGCTCCCGTCCGCGCTGCTCGATGATGCCGACGCTCTCGCGTTGTCCGTCGGTAAGCGGTCCTTGTTCCAAAATCGCTGCAAATCCAAGTACAGCGTTGAGAGGGGCCTTGAGTTCATGGCTCATCGAGGCAAGAAACTCGGCCGCGCCGGGCGTCGGGCGAAGATTTGGGCGAAGGTGGCGGAGGTCATGGGACGACCGAAGTAGTAGCCCTGCACGAGGTCGCAGCCGTAGGTGTCGAAAAAAGCTACTTGACGTTCCGTTTCGACCCCCTGCGCTATCACTTCGAGGTCGAGGCTCTTGGTGAGGTAGATGGTGGAACGTGCAAT
>CAITRH010000283.1 GCA_903894755.1 uncultured delta proteobacterium | reverse complement strand
TTCGCAAGATGGGTTTGGTTTAAACCACGCCCATCGCGAAACCCGCAGGTCCGAACCGGGGCCGAACCGCGACACCCGCGATCCAGGGTGGGTAACCCTGGGTCGCGCAGGAACGCGGGCAAGCACTTGGTTAACGCGTATGCGGGTCTACTCCTACTGTGGAGACTTGTGAGCAGGCTCGTCCAGATCGGCAAGCTCGTCGTCGAGACGCGCATCAAGACCGTCGGTCTCCTTCACGCCAGTCGCCACCGCCGCCTCCTGACCGCGCTTACGCACCCATCCAAACAGCACGAACAGCCCAGCGAGCGCCGCGAGCACGAAGGCCACCACGACCAGACCGCCAATGGACGACAATGGCGCTTCGCTGGGTGTCGCTCGAATCTTCGCCCCGTAGCGCACCACGAGGTCCTCTTCGATCGACGACGCCGCCTCGCCGACTTGAAGACGTTTGGCGATCTCCGTGCGGAGGCTGCGAGCCAGCTCCGACTCGTGGACATCCAGGGTCTGCTGGTAACAGCACGGTGCGTAGAGCCTCGCTTCGAGAGCACGCGCCCCAGGCTCTGTGGCCCCGAGAAGCAGCACCACGAGAAGAGGGGCCGCGTTCAATCTCGTTGCTCCCGTCCGACTTCCATCACTTCCATATTCAGATCAAGCACCAGGCGCACCAGTGCAGACCGCTGCTCGTCGCTCGGAGGGCTCCGCACCCAACTTCGCACCGCGCGGTCATAGGCGAGCGCGCGGTTCCGAAGCTCGCGCACGCGTGGCATTGAAGGGAGCTCACGCAGCCTTTCTAGACTGTCTGCAAGCGACTGCTCTACGATCGACATCCGCGTCGAAACACCCATATCGGTCGCGGAGCTTAGCGCAACGGAGACAAAGCTCCCACAGCCCCTTTCAGCGCTTCGCGATATCGGGACGGAGCCGGCGATTGGCCGCGGAGATGGCCGCGTATTGCTCCGGTTTGGTCCCCTTCGGAAGCCCCAAGTACTTGAGGCTCTTGGCGCTCGACACGAGCGGATCGAAGTTGCTCACCGAGGTGCGCTGCAGGTCTACGCTCCGAAGATCCCCAAGAGTTTCGAGAGGCTTGATGTCGGCCAGCTTCGTGCCCGACATCGACAACACCTGCAGATCGAACATCGCGCCGACGGCCGCCACGCTGGTGATGGGGACATCGTCGAGACGAAGTTGTTCGAGCTCCCTGAGGACCCGCAAGGCTCCGATGTCTTTGAGGTCCCGGCACTGGGCAAGATTGAGTTTTCTAAGGTGCTTCATCGTCGCCAAAGGACCCGCAGTCGCCAGGTTCGAGCCGCTCGCATCGAGGGTCCGAAGCTCCTTGAGCCTCGCAAGCGGTGACCAGTCTTTGGCTTTGATCCCGGAGACGTTGAGCGCCTCGAGTTTCGTGAGTCCCAGGAGAGGGAGCAGGTCGACCGCTTTGACGCCGCGTAGGTCGAGACGGGTGAGTTTTTGGAGGTCCTTGAGAGGGGCCAGGTTTTCGACGGAGGTCCCCGAGAGAGAGAGCCGGGTCAGCTCTTTCAGACCGGCCAACGGGGCGATGTCGACCACGTTGGCGGCGTTCTCGAGGGACAGCTCCCGAAGTCCTTTGAGGGCGGCTAGGGGAGTGAGATCGGTGAGCGTCTTACAGTTCGAGAGAACGAGCCGGGTGATCCAGGGGATGGCCGAGAGGTTTTTGAGGTCCTCATCGGACGCGTCGTCGCGAAACTCGATGCGTTTGGTCTTGTGCCCCTTCTCCTTTTCGAGCTGCGCGACGGCGCGTTCAGAGAGCGTGCGCACGTGGCAGACGTCCCCGTCGCAGCTGACCGCATCGGGGGACTCCTCGGCGCTTGGCGACGGAGCGGGCAGAGCAGACGGAGCAGACGCGACCTGAGCGAGATCGACGGAAGGCTCGGGCCTTGAGGGCTCGGCGTCGGGTGGCTGTGGAGGCGCGTGTTTGGTGCAGTGCGGACAGAGCGCGAGGAACAGGGCAAGGACAACGAGGCGGTGCTTCATCCGGGGCCATGGTTTATCACCCGACGGTGCGAACAAAAGGGCTAGCGGTGCTCGTTGGGCTTTTCGGCGTGGCCATCTGGTTTGCCTGGGCACGCTTGTCTCACGTGCCGTTCCCGCCGGACACGACTCCGGAGGGGTCGTATCTGCGGGTCGCCTACGCGGTAGCGCAGGACCGTCCCCGTGACTTTTTCGCCTACGTGGAGACGGACGCGCAATGGGCGGCGTTCACGCTTCACGACGCGCGGCAGAGGGCTCAATCGCTGGTGTCGACGCAGTACCCCGAGGACGAGCGTTCCGAGCTTCTCGCGTCGTGGGGGCCGGCGACGTCGGATGGTGCAGACGCGTTCGAGCAGCTTGCGCGGCGGCGAGGATGGCTGACGCGGCTCAAACGGGATCTCTCTGGGGTGCGCAGTGTCCAGATCGAGGCAGAGCGCGCGACGGTCGTGACGGCGCGTGGGACACGCTATCCATTTCGTCGTCGCGAAAACGGACTTTGGGGCCTTACGGTGTTCACCGCGGAGCTCCTCGCGGAGGCCCAACGCGCATCTCGCGACCTCGACGTCGTCGAGAAGGCGGCTCGCGACTATGCACGCAGCCGCGCTATCCCATGACACGAGGTCCCGATTGACACGAAATCGTTTCGGGTCATCTTCGGGACGGCTAAGGTCGACCCGGTGAGGAGAAAACAGCCATGACAACGCTCAGTGCGATCCTGGATTTGAAGGGGAAAGAGGTCTTTGCCACGACGCCCGACACGACGGTGCGCGAGGCGGTGGACGAGATGTGTCGCCACAAGGTGGGGGCGCTGCTCGTCAAGGAAGGGGAGGCGCCGATTGGGATCGTGTCGGAGCGTGACGTGCTCTCACGCGTGGTTCTCGAGGGGCGGGACGCGCGTTTGACAACCGTCCGCGACGTCATGACCCCCGAGGTGGTGTGCGTGAACCTGACCGCGTCGCCGGCCGAAGCGATGAGCATCATGACGGCACGTCGCTGTCGGCACTTGCCGGTGGTGGTCGAGCGCCGCATCGTCGGGATGCTCTCGATTGGCGACTTGGTCCGTTGGGCGAGCCACAACCAGTCGTACGAAATCCAGATGCTCCACGAATACCTGTCTGGGAAGTACCCAGGTTAGGACCGCGCCATGAGCCTTTCCCGTCCGGTGGTCGTGTTCTTCCCGCTTCTCCTTGCCCTTTGGCTTTCCTGTTCGAATTACGCCGAAGGGGAACGCTGCGATATCGCATCCGACGACTGCCAGGCGGGACTGGTTTGCACGAGAGCGTCGGACCTGAACAAACCAAGGACCGCCGACAACCAGGGATTCTGCTGTCCTTCGGACCGGACCCGAGCGACCACGCAGATGTGTGCCCTTCCGCTCGGTCCCATAGGGGGCGACGCGGGGCTTCCCCCTTCCGACAGCGCCAGCGCCATCGAAGCGGCGGCGGCGGACGCACCCGACGGCGATTGACCCAATGCTCGTTCGTCACGCTGTCGAGGCACTGGGGCTCGCGCTGGCGCTGTCGCTTCCGGTGCTTTTGGTGGCCGGTGTTGTTGGCGTTCTAGTCGCAGTGCTTCAGGCGACCACGCAGCTTCACGACCCCGCGGTGGCCCATCTTGCTCGGTTCCTCGCGGTGGCCGCGCTCCTGGCGGCTCTGGGCCCGTCAATGGCGCGCGCGCTTTCGCAGTTTGCCGAACGCATGTTGCTGATGCCATAACGCGCCCGGCACTACAGCCCAGAACGACGGTCCTGGGCTGCAGGGATCGGGTCCCCCTGAAGGCCAAACCTACCGCATTGCGTCGATGACGGCGTTCAGCGTGGGGCTCGGACGCATCGCCTTGGAGGTCTTCTGGAAGTCCGGGTGGTAGTAGCCGCCCATATCCACTGGACTGCCCTGGGCCGCGATCAGCTCCGCGTTGATCTTCGCCTCGTTCACACCGAGTTGCTCCGCAACCTTGCCGAAGCGCGCCTGCAGTACCGAGTCCTTGGTCTGTGCGGCCAATGCCTGGGCCCAATAGAGCGCGAGATAGAAGTGACTGCCTCGGTTATCGATCTGCCCAACCTTGCGGGCCGGTGACTTGTCGTTATCGAGGAACTTCGCAATGGCCTGGTCCAGCGTTTCCGCCAGTACGCCTGCCTTGGCGTTGCCAAACGCATTGGCCACGTGATCCAGCGAGGCCGCGAAAGCCGAGAACTCCCCCAGGGAATCCCACCGCAGGTAACCCTCCTTCTGGAACTGCTGCACGTGCTTGGGAGCAGACCCGCCAGCGCCCGTCTCGAAAAGACCTCCACCGCCAAGAAGCGGCACAATGGATAGCATCTTCGCGCTGGTCCCAAGCTCGATGATGGGGAACAGGTCCGTCAGGTAGTCGCGCAATACGTTGCCAGTCACAGAGATCGTGTCCTTGCCTGCGCGGATCCGCTCCACCGATAGCTTCAACGCCTCGACCGGCGTCAGGATACGGATGTCGAGCCCGGTCGTGTCGTGCAGCTTCAGGTAGGTCTCCACCTTGGCGATGATCTGAGCGTCGTGAGCCCGGTTCTTGTCGAGCCAAAAGACTGCGGGGGCATTGGTCAGCCGAGCGCGTGTGACAGCTAGCTTGACCCAGTCCTGAATAGGGGCGTCTTTGGCCTGGCACATGCGGAAGATGTCACCGGTGTCCACCTTCTGCGAGAGCAACGTTGTACCTGACGCATCCACCACGCGGAACTCCCCAGGGGCGGGGGCAAAGAAGGTCTTGTCGTGGGATCCGTACTCCTCGGCCTGCTGCGCCATGAGGCCGACGTTGGGCACGCTGCCGATGGTGGCGGGATTGAAGGCGCCGTGCTTTTGGCAGTCCTCGATGATGGCCTTGTACACCGTCGCGTAGCAGCGGTCGGGGATCATCGCCAACGTGTCGTGGAGCTTGCCGTCAGTCCCCCACATCTTTCCGGAGTCGCGGACAACCACCGGCATGGAGGCATCCACGATGATGTCGTTCGGCACGTGCAGGTTGGTGATCCCTTTGTCTGAATCCACCATGGCCAGCGCGGGTCGGTCCTTGTAGACGGCCTGGATATCGGCTTCGATCGCTGTCCGCTTGGCCTCTGGAAGCGCCTGGATCTTGGCGTAGAGATCGCCCAGACCATTGTTTACGTTGACCCCGAGCTCCTTGATGGTGTCCGCATGCTTGTCGAAGACCGCCTTGTAATACACCGACACGGCATGTCCAAACATGACCGGGTCGGAGATCTTCATCATGGTCGCCTTGAGGTGCAGCGACAGCAGCAGACCGTCCGTCTTGGCCGCCTCGATCTGCTCGGCATAGAAAGCGCGCAGGGCCTTGACACGCATCACCGAGGCATCGATGATTTCGCCGTCGCGCAGTGCGGTCTTCTCCTTCACGACCTTGACGGTGCCATCCGCGCCGACGAACTCGATGCGTACGGTGGTGGCCTTGGCGACGGTGACGGAGGTCTCGCTGCCATAGAAGTCGCCGTCGGTCATGTGGGCGACGCGGGACTTAGAGGCGGGGCTCCAGGCTCCCATCTTGTGTGGATGCTTCTTGGCGAAGTTTTTCACGGACAGCGGCGCGCGGCGGTCCGAGTTCCCCTCGCGCAGTACGGGGTTGACCGCGCTTCCGAGGACCTTGGCATAGCGGGTCTGGATCACCTTCTCGGCATCGTCCTTGGGCCGCTCAGGGTAGTCGGGCACGTTGAAACCCTGGGACTGCAGCTCCTTGATGGCGGCGATCAGCTGGGGAATGGAGGCGCTGATGTTCGGGAGCTTGATGATGTTCGCCTCGGGCTTCAGAGCGAGCGCGCCAAGGTGGCCCAGATTGTCGGCAACGCGTTGCGCATCGGTCAGGTTCTCGGGGAAATTCGCGAGGATTCGACCCGCCAAGGAGATATCTGAGGTCTCGACCGCGATGCCGGTCCCCTCGGTAAAGGCCTGGATGATGGGAAGCAGCGAATAGGTGGCCAGGGCGGGGCCTTCGTCGATCTGAGTCCAGATGATCTTCTGTGTCGTCATAGTGTCTCCTTGTTCATGGGCAGCCGGGGTCGAATGGCGCCCGGCGGGGGCAGTGGGTAGCACGATGGGGCGCCACGAGGAAAGCGTTGCTTCTCGATGAAACCTCTAGCTTTCCAAGCGCTCACCCTCTTTGCGTTTTACGTCGCTTGCGACGCTCTTCGGACCACCTCGAGCTCGGCGCCAAGTCGCCGGCGCCGCGCTTCGGCCTGGGTCCCGTCGCCCATGGACGCCGCCGCCACCAGACGAGCCAGCACCCGTGGCGCGTCAATCGCCCCTCCTTCGCTCCGTACTTGCCCGAGCTGCGCCAGGCAGTCGTCGAGGTCCGACTCACTCATTCGCCCGCATTTGAGGAGCAGGAACAGCGTCGGCGATGGACGCAATACGCGCCCGCGGCTCCCTGCGTGGAGCAGTTCGAGATCCGCGGTGATGTTCCCTTCCCGACGCAGGAAAAAGTCTGCCGCGGAGTTCACCGCCTCGATCGGAAGCCCCTGGCCAAGGGCAAAGTCCATCAGCTCGTAGCGCCGCGAGTCCGGCCCCCCGAGCGCCACGAGATCGATGTCTTCGGTCACCCGGTCTGGACTGAAGCAAAGCGCTGCGACCGCCCCTCCGAGCAGAACCCAGTCGCCATCCAGTTGCTCGCAGGCAGCTTCGATCAACCGATGCAACCGACGTCTGTCGAGCAAGACTGGCTCCATGAGCTAAACCAAACCTAACTTGAGAACCGCAACTTCGTCGCCGGCGATCCCGAGGACCTCACCCCCGCACGATCCGGCGCGTTCACAAGGTCCCCCTCCCCATCGATGGGGAGGGGGCGCTGTGAGAGGGCGAAATAGCGAGGGGTGAGGTCTTCGGTTCAGACCTGAGGTTTTCAAGATGGGGTTGGTTTAGAAGCTACGACATGCCGTCGGCGTGGGAAATCCTCGAGTGCGCTGGGGTTCCGTTCGGTACGCGAGAAGGACCCCCGCGGCTAGCCAGCCCAGAAAAGCTCGCGGCAGCCGTGCGCGAGGTGCTCGACGCCTCGACGTTGTCCGAACGACAGAGGGTGAGCCTGCTCGCGTGGCTCCGAGCATGGGCGTCAGCGTGGCCAAGCTCCTTCGAGTCCACGTTTGCAGGGGCTGCCGAGGAGTTTCTCCGTCGGGCCGCGGAAGGAGTGGACGACCACGGACGCTATCTCAAACTGCGACGCCTGGCCCGCGAGCAGCTCGCGCGGGTGCTGTGATCGCTGCTTCATGGAGGCGAGGGGTAGTTCCGACGCACCGCGCAGAGCCCGTCCGCGTTCAGGTGCCCTTCCGTGCTCACCGCATACGTCACATAGTCGCGAAAATCACGGAGCGCGCGATCCGACGTCGCCCCCGGATCGTGCGCAACAGTCCCCGGATCGTACCCAAGCGCCCCAGGACCCGGTACATACGCCTCCCCAACACAGCTCCTCGCTGGCAAAGTCGCCCCCGCTTGATCCACAAAGGACGTGAAGTCTACGCCCGCTAAGTTGTCCAGTGTCACGGTCCACACCCCGTCGGCCCGCATGGCCCTTGCTGCCAACGGATCAAAGTGCAACTGGGCATCGTGTACAAAGCTCTCCCAAAACGGGTGATCCGTATGCACCGTCACCTGCGCCACCACTCCCCGATTGGCAAGCACCTGCACCCCCCGCTGCGACTCTTCGTTGTCGAAGGCCTTCCCCGTGTTCAGTGGGTTTTGGCAGTTGACAAAGGTCGCCGGTGCCTTGAACCCGAAGCGGAAATTCACGACTCCAGGAAGCTGCGTGAAGTCGTAGCTTCCTGCCGACGTGCAGCCGGTCCCTTTGAAGGTCGCTGTTCCTACGTAGAGGACCGTGAGTCCCTGCTCGGCCATCAAGCGGTAGTCGGCCCAGCCTGTCTCATCGAGGTTGACATTGGTTGCATCGAGCGACGCTGCCACAAGATCGAACCCAAACGCGTAACGCTTGGTGAGATCGAACGCAGTCCCGCCGTTTGTGTTCTGGTTGCGAAACACCCCGATGGCCACTGCGCGCTCGTCGCCTCCGCCAGCTCCGACGAGCGGTCCTCCCCGGTGGAGATCGACAGCCCACGGGCCGCGAAGCTCGGCTACTACCGCGTCCGTCTGCGCCTGATCGGTAGGCGATCGATCGGGGTTTTCTGCCAACCGCACCGCGTCGACCGTCACAAGGACCCTAGAAAAATGAACCTCCCAGCCGTCGACAAAGGCAATGTCGTCCGCAGCAACAGGCGGAAAGGGATAGCCGCCAAGCGCCAGCTTCTCCCCTGAGACCGTCAGCAGGATCTCCCCGGGTCCCGCAGCGCCGCCGTCCAGCGACCCGGGGCCCGCGACGTTGCCTGTTTCGGAGGCACAGGCGGCCAGCAACGAAAGAGAAAGTAATTCAGGATAGCGATGCATGAACATTGTCCTATTTGCCCCCTCGCTGAGGGTTGCCTAGTGAGAAGGTCACTCGGCTGTTCCCCTCGAACGCTAATACGTGCGTTGCAATGCGATCGAGAAACCACCGGTCGTGGGTAATCACCACGACGCACCCTGGAAATGCAAGCAACGCGTCCTCCAGCGCCCGAAGCGTTTCTACGTCGAGATCGTTGGTCGGCTCGTCCAGAAGTAGCAGGTTTCCCCCCTCCTTCAGGACCTTTGCCAAATGTACCCGATTGCGCTCGCCTCCCGACAGGTCCTTCACCTTCTTCTGCTGGTCGCTCCCCCGAAAGTTGAACCACGCGCAGTAGGCTCTCGACGCTATCTCGCGCTTTCCTAGCAACAACGTGTCTTGCCCGCCGCTGATCTCCCGCCATACCGAATGGTCCGACTGGAGCGCCTGCCGGCTCTGATCCACATAGGCTATCTTCACCGTCGGGCCAACGGTCAGCTTGCCCTTGTCCGGTTGTTCTTGCCCCACGATCATCCGAAACAACGTTGTCTTCCCTGCTCCGTTCGGTCCAATCACCCCCACAATGCCGGCTTTGGGAAGTCGAAAGTCTAGCTTGTCAATGAGCAGTCGATCGCCGTACCCCTTGGTGAGCCCCTCCGCCTCCAACACAAGATCCCCTAGCCGTGGACCGGGTGGGATCGATATCTCCGTGGCATCCGACATCGCCTTGTTCGACGCCTGCAACAGCGCATCGTAGGACGCAAGACGTGCCTTGCTCTTGGCCTGACGTGCCCTTGGAGATGCCCTCACCCATTCCAGCTCGTGTTTCAGTTTCCGCTGCCTCGAGGACTCCTGCTTCTCCTCGACTGCAAGACGCGCTGCTTTCTGCTCGAGCCAGCTCGAGTAGTTCCCCTTGAACGGATACCCCACCCCTCGATCCAGCTCGAGTATCCATTGAGCAGCGTTGTCTAGAAAATACCTGTCGTGCGTCACGGCCACCACTGTCCCCGGATACTTCTGCAAGAAGTGCTCGAGCCACTCCACCGACTCGGCATCCAGGTGGTTGGTGGGCTCGTCAAGAAGCAACATGTCAGGATGCGCCAAAAGCAGCCTGCAAAGTGCAACACGCCTCCGCTCCCCGCCCGACAGGATCGCTACCTCGGCGTTGCCTGGCGGAAGTCGAAGGGCGTCCATCGCCAACGCCAGCGTGCGATCGAGGGTCCACGCGTCGGCCGCATCGATGCGATCCTGAAGCACCACCTGTTCGTCCAGAATGTGAGCCATTTCATCGTCGTCGAGAGGCTCGCCAAGCTTGGCACTGACCTCCTCGAACCGATGGAGAAGCGCACGGGTCGGAGCGATGGCCTCCTCGACCACGTCGCGTACGGTCTTTCCCGGACCGAGCTCGGGCTCCTGCGAAAGAAATCCTATCTTGGTGCCTGGGTGGGCACGCGCCTCGCCCAGGAAATTCGTGTCGACCCCCGCCATGATCCGAAGAAGCGAGCTCTTTCCGGAGCCGTTGGCGCCGATGACCCCGATCTTTGCCCCCGGATAAAACGAAAGGTTGATGTTCGTCAGTACCTTTTTGTCAGGAGGATGAACCTTGGTGACCTCCTGCATCGTGAAAATGAACTCGGGCATTGACGCGTCTCATAGACCAAGAGCCCCGTGTCTGCAGCATCAATGCACAAGCACCGCAAAGGGGAGCGCAACGACCGCGTGTTCCCTGTACGCAAGAGGGAGCAGCGCCTCGGCAAAGGGGGCCACGTCGCCTATCGGCTCGACAAGCGCCCGGAAAGCCATCGCCCCCGCTGTCTTGGCCATCGTCTCCTCGTCGCTGTCGCCGTCCGCAAGCGAGTCGAGCATGCCTGCCTTCTGGCCCATCACCGCCACACGCGCGTCATCAGGCAACGACGCGAGGCTTCGTGCCTTGGCGATGGCTTGGGAAAGCCCCCCGAGCTCGTCGATGAGCCCTCGGTCCTTGGCTTCCCGTCCGCTGAAAATGCGCCCCTCGGCCGACGCTTCGAGCGCCTCGAGGGTCAGTTTCCCGGCCCGTCCTTCGACCACCCGGGACAAGAAAAGCCGGTAGATCGCAGTCATGGCCTCGAGCACCCGAGCTCGGGTCGCGGCATCCCATGGAGTGAGCGGAGACATGTAGGCCGCGCGGTTTGCTGCTCCTGGATCCCCTTTTTTGGCTGGAAACGTCTCGACGTGCATCCCAATGCGTTCGAGCGCTTTGCCTACCCCCACTTTGCCCCCCACCACACCAATGGAACCAAGGATGCTCGTAGGCTGCGCCACAATGGCGGTCCCCGTCGAGGCCAGGTAGTAACCGCCGCTAGCAGCCATTTCGCCAACACTGATGACAATGGGCTTCCTTGCCCGCACGCGCATCAGGGAGTGCCACAATAGGTCGCTCGCAAGGGCGCTTCCCCCAGGCGAGTCGATACGCAGCACAAGGACTTTGATGCCGTCGTCTTTCTCGACCGACGCCAGGATCTTCGAGAGGCTCTTGTGGGTGATGCCACTTGCACCGAAGGCTCCGCCGCCTGCCAGGGAAATGCTTCCGGTGGCTCGAACGAGCGCGATAGGTGCAGTACCGGAGCCTTCCCCAGCGAGCAGTCGGACCACGTCGCCGAGCTCGTCGGAAGGGCTCTGGGGCCCAGCTCCGAAGCGAGCTTCCTCGCGGACTGCCCCGGAGGCTTTTTTCGCAGCATTCCGCGCGTCGTCGTCGTAGGCGATGTCGTCGATGAGGCCCCGCTCTTTGGCCCGTCCAGGAGTGTAGGGGCCGTCTTCCAGCCAGTGTTCCTCGAGCTTGGGCCGTCCAACTCGAATGCCCGCGAGCCAGGTGGCTCGAAGGTCCCCGAGGGTGCTTTCCAGCGATGCCCTAGCCTCGTTGCTGGGACCGTCGCGGGTGATAGGCTCTTCAGCCCCCTTGAACTTTCCAACCTGCAGGATATCCAGACTCAACCCCAGGTGGTCCACGAGAAGCCTGCGCATGTAGACAACTTGGGCCGCAAGTCCAACCGCTTCGACCTCGCCTGCGGGCGACAGGGTGATGCGCGTACAAGCGCGCGCTGCAACGTAAAGCGTCGAGTTCGAGTACGAGTCCGCATGGCAGTGGACCGGTTTGGCCATTGCCGCCAGCGCATCGCCGAGCTCGACGGCCCGAGCCAGGCCAATGGACGCCCCTCCGAAGCGTACGAAGACAGCCTTGCTGTTCTTGTCGCGCTGGATACGGTCCAGAGTTCGAAGGAGGTCATCGAAGCTTCGACGCTGCGGTGCAAGAATGCCCGATTGGGGCTGCTCGGGGACCCCGGCAGACAGGTCGACCACGGCAAGCGCAGGGCCGCTGCGAGGTTCGCGCAAAGTGGGCGTGGGCGCAGGTCCCTCTTTAGTAGATTTGCTCTTGCACCCAGCGAGGAGCAAGAGCGCAGCCAAGGTCGACACTGCCAATCCGCGCTTCCATCGACGACGCCCTACGGACAACGTGAGCAACATCCAAGGGGCCGCTGCGCCCGCAGTGCCCACCGAGACAACTTGGCAGCTCCCTCCTGTTGCGCGAGAGGGATAGCGTGCGGTCCAAGGATCGGTGGCAATAGGAACAGTGCGTGGCTCGACGATGTCCTGACCGTCGAACGTTGCACCTACGGTGAGGGACGAGCCCCCTAGGCCTGGTTCGACAGCGATCTCCAGGGTCCAGAGCCCAGGTGCTTTGCGAACTAGGGGAGGGACCGGTCTCATGGTGTTTCCAATACGCAGCCAGGCGTTCAGTCGGGTGGGATCGAAGAGGTCAGCGCGGTGCACGGCCCCTTCGGTGCGCAGTTCGACAATGGCGGTGAGGGTCCTGGAACCGTCGCCTGGCATCATATCGGCGCTGAGGGTCAGCCAGCTTGCGGCTCGACTGGGGAGCGCCAAGACTGGATTACGCATTTGGTCGAGAGCGTCGAGGGCCCCCACCACATCGAGCTCACCTGGTCCAGACTGGTCTTGGAACGGGGCTGGCCCGCGGAAGGGATGGGCCCCTGCTTGCAAGAGCGCTACGATCTCCCCTTGGGTCAGCGTGGGGTCTCGCTGGAACAGAAGCGCTGCGGCTCCTGCCACGGCCGGTGACGACATAGAGGTCCCCTGCGCCACGGCATGGGTTGGATCTACTTGCAAACAATTCGGGTCCTTGACCAAGCCACCGTCTGTCTGCACCGAAGGGCAATTGGAAGTGGTGAAGTCACTGTAGGGCGATCCTGGAAGCGCCTGCTGGGAGAGAGCGGCCACCACCATCGAACCTGGAGCGGCTATTTCGGGCTTTGCAACCCCCTTTGCATTGGGACCCGCGCTGGAAAACGCGCAGATCTCCCCCTCGACGAGAGAGCGACGTTCTGCCGGGTCGAGCGGAAGCCCCCCAACGTCGTCGAGCACCGGCACCTGGACCTTCACTTTGCCCCCAGCTTGACTGGTCCACGACGGCTTGTTTACCGTGCATCCAACGGCCAGGATGGAAGGGTGGGTACCAGGTAGGTTGATGGTCCCCTCACGCACGCCGGCCCGAAAGCCCACGTCTGAAGCCGAGTCGCCGGTCCCCTGGACATACAGCTCCACAGTCCCTTCTCCTTCGAAGGTCACCCAGTAGGTTCCTTCAGGCCAGCTCCCCTGCCACAAGACAATCGCACTGTTTGAACCGGCAGGGATTTCACTCGAGGGATCGCTGCTACCGAGGCGACCGTTGATGATGCCCGCCTGTGCATTTCCGTGAGCAACTCCAACGTCGGTCCCCACGGCCACCGGGGCGATCCATTCGCCGTCGGGACCATCGAGGCCTACGTCGAGCGACGTTGTACCGCGGCGGGTGATCCAGACTTGCACACCACCGTCGGCCGCACCGTAGGTCGTGATGGGGACACGAGCCCGTTGTCCTCGGCTTACGGAGACGGTCTGGTGGACTGGATCGAGTGCAATGGAACCGCTGTTTCCAGCGGCCACGACAAGGGCATGCCCAGGGTGTGTCGGGCCTAGGTAATTGGCAAGGACCTGTTCCCAAAGTGTGGTGCCATCGTGGGGGCCCCAGTCGGAGCCGAGGGAGAGGTTGACTGCGATGGGTTTGTTGAGTGCGTCGGCACGATTGAAGAGAAAATCGACGCCACGGAGCAGGTCATCGTTTTCGATCCCTGCGCTTGCGGACCGGGTGATGCGAACGATCACAAGGGAGGCGGCAGGGGCGACTCCGATGTAGGGGGATCCTCCACCGCCCCCCGCAGCGATGGAGGCCACATGGGAGCCATGGCCCACTTGGTCTCCAGGGAGTGTGGCTCCTGCAGACTTCAAGAGGGTGTTGAGGTCTGTGGAGTCGAAGACAGCGCCGTAGACGACGTTTCCTAGGTCGTCCAAGACGCCGAAGGTTTTTTCCAGGTCAGCATGGACTCCTCGGGGGCGCATGGACAGGTCGAGCATCCATGCAACACGGGTTTTGCCAGAGGAGTCACGAAAGTCGGGGTGGCTGACATCGAGGCCAGTGTCGGCGATGCCAACGAGGACTCCAGAACCGTCGACGCCCAGGCCGTGAGCACCGGAGGCGCGGGTGACGGTTCCAAGGCGGTCGAGCAGGAGGTGCAATGGGGGCGAGACTTCCATGTGGAGCTCGGGGTGGGCGTGCACGAAGGCGGTGAACCGTGAGGGAGAGGCACGGAGGCGTCCGATGCCAGGGGCTAGGCTGTCGAGACCGAGGGATTCGGCGCGCACGCCTGGCGGCAGGGAAATACAAGCGCCGATTTGGCCGGATGTGGGGGCAAAGGCGGCTTGGGCGTGAGGTCCAAGGAGGTTGACGAGGGCTCCCGAGCCGGTGGCGTGCGCGATGGAAGTCCATGAAAAGAAGAGGAGGAGGGCTTTTGCCGAACGGTGCATTGCGGACGACAGTGGGCTTATTTGGAGCGCGGTGCAAGGAGGTCGAAGGTATTGGGCTTTCGAATATGCGGGCAGACAAGGTCATATCCTTAGTCCTAAAGGGGGGATCAATCCCGCATGAGGGGTGATCGATCCCCCCTAGGGGGTGATTAATCCCCCCCTAGGGGTAGATTAATCCCCCCCCGAGGGGGATTAATGCCGTCCGAGGGGTGATGGATCCCCCCTCGAGGGTACATTAATACCTCCCGAGGATAGATCAATGTCTTCCGAGGGGTGATTTGGAGCCTAGGAAGGGCACTTTCGAAGGGCCTCCGCTAAAGCTTAGCGATCTGCAGCCATGCGCGGAGCTTTGCAACCTTGTCATCCTTACTGAGTCGAGACGGGTCCGGGCCGGTCGGTTTGGCCACGAACTCCTCGTCACCGATCCCGATCAGCAACGGCCCTTTGCGAGCGTAGATGTAGTCGGCTCTTGGACTGTCGGGCCCTTCGGTGACGGTGATCATCCAGGCTTCATCCCCCAGGTCCTTGACAGGGAGTGCGCCGGGTTTGGCCCTGATGGCTTTGAGGGAGTCTTTGGCAGCGTCGCCTTCCGTCTTGAGGAATGCAACCAGTCGGTAACGTTTGTCGCCGTCTTTGTAGAACCCGACGGCGGCGGCTCCAAGGCCAACGAGGCCTACGGGATCCTTAGGAAACACTTGGATCCCGAGAGGGAGCTGGTTTGCGTCGGGAAGCAGTCGAACTGCGGGGAGCTTGTCGGGACTTCCAGCGAGCTTGTCACCGATGGACTTGGCGAGGGCACTGCAGACTTGCTGACTGGCTTTAGAGACTTCGGCAGGGGTCATGCTGGGATCGTCGCTTCCAAAGGTGAGCTCGACGAGCATATCGCCACGCCAGACGTAGGCGTTGCTTCCACCAAGGGCTCCAGCGGCGCCTGCTGCGAGGGGTTTGACGGACATTCCAGCGGGGTCAGCGTCCGCGACCACGCGTTTTGTGAACATGGCATAGGCGCCGATGGGGTCTGTGTACTGGGAGACCATGATATTGACCGAGTTGGTTTTCCCAGTTCCATCGATGTAGCGGGCGAGGACCATCCATTTGAGGCCGAACTTGAAGTAGACTTCGCATTCACCGTCGACTGCGGTGGTACAGATTTTATCTTTGCTTTGGGCGGCGTTTTCCCCGAAGGTTTTTTCGGGTTCGGCGGGGTCCAAGCAGTAGCTGCTGGCGGTTCTTGGGAGGAAAGCTGCGCTACGCGGGTCTTTGACGACGGCGCCTCCAGTGGCGCAGGGGGTGGCATTGGCGGAGGCTGTGGGAGGCGGAGGCGGAGGCGGACTTCCCACTGGAGCGCCTCCTTTTTCTTCTTTGCAGGCGGCCAGGAGGCCACTGAAGACGAGGGCGACGGCGAACGGGAAACGCGGATTCATGAAGTCACTCCTTAGCTGAGATCGTGGGTGAGGGACAATCGCACCTTTTTGCATAGTGCCGCAATCGTTGCTGCATGCGGTGGTCGGCAGGGCCCCTTTACGGGGGGCCAGAAGGGGGAAGAGTAGGGCTTTTGGGCGGGCACTTGTCTTTCGATCCAATCCATTCCGGCACGGCTCCTGCTTAGTACAAAGAAAAGCTCGAAGCGAGAAAGAGAAGTGGACCAGGTGAACGGCGCAAGGGGACGGAGGGGAATCAGGCGGATCAGGCGGGACGGAGGTTTCACGCTTCTCGAGCTTATGGTGGTGGTCATCCTGATCGCGATTTTGGCGGTGATAGCGATACCGTCGATGAGCGCGGCGAAGACAGAGCGGCGGGTGTACCAGGATGCGGGCAGTGTGATGCAACTACTTCGGACAGCGCGGACAAGGGCTCTGGCACGTGGAGCGGCGACGGTGGTATCGCTGACGTCCAACGGGACTACGGATCGGGGGAAGTTTCAGATATGGGAGGCTGTAGGGCTCAATCCGAGCGGTTCTGGAGCGCCGAGGTGGCCTGTCAGCAGTTGTCGCACGCCCAATTGGACCCTCGCTGCTAGCAACACGAGCGTGAATTTTATCGAAGAAGTGGATCTCAATCTTAGCGACTCGACACTGGGCATGCAGACACAGATACGCAGTTTTTCGGTCGCTGCGGGGGTAGCGAAGGCAGCGGTGTACATTTGCTACACGCCGCTGGGTCGAGCGTTGTATTCGGAGACGGCGCCGCAGTTTGCAGTTGCGACACCGATGCTCGATGCGTTGGAGGTTCGGGTAGGTCGCTGCAGCGGGACCACGCGGTTGGGTCTAGTGCGCAGCGTTATAGTGCCGCCGAGCGGGATGGCTAGGCTTGCAATTGCAGACAGCTCCGCGTCGGGATGCCCATGAACAAGTTGGTGTCAGTTCGCGCGAAGCGGGCCTATACGGCCATAGAGGTGATGATGGCCATCACCATTTTGGCCAGTGGGACAACGGCGGTGATGGCGATGCAGCGGACGGCCATTTCGGCCAACACGGATGCGCGCCGGCTCGACGTGGCCAATTCGATGGCGCGGACCTGGGTCGAGAGGCTCCGTCGCGATGCGGCCAACTGGACCTCGGACGCCACTCTTGGCAATGCGAGGTACTTGGGAAACCATGTGGGGGCAGGCTGGTATGTTCCGACCGATTACCTCACGGGCAATGGGGACGGGGTGAGTCCGGCGTTTGACGCATTTGGGCACGACCTGGCCTCTGGGTTGTTCGCCAGCGACGCACAATTCTGTGCACATGTGAGGCTTACCTGGCTTGTGACCAATGAGCTTCTGCGAGCGGAGGTGAGGGTGGCTTACCCCCGTGGTTTTGACAACACGCCCGACCCGTCGGTATTGGCGAACTTTTGCGATCCTGGCAATGTAGGCAGTGTATCCGGGCGTTTCCAGACGTTCCGGTTTGTCCAAGTCGTCACTGCGCTGCGAAAGACACCGTCATGGCAATGAAGCGGTCTTCCGGTTTTACCCTTGTCGAGCTTCTGACCTCGCTCACGGCGGGGCTGATCATAGCGGTCTCGGTGATCACGCTATCGCGTTATGCGACGAACACGTTTTACGATGAGGTTCGGACGGCTTCTGCGGAGGCCAACCTACGCATTGCCATCGACCGTCTGCGCGGTGATGTGCAGCGAACGAGCTATATGAGCACAGGCAATATCGTAAAGGATATTGCCATTGCCCGAGCCGTCAGTGAGCTAAACACCACGTCGATTCCCACTACGCTTGTGGGGCTTCGCAGCCTTGCAGGAATCCGTGTGACTTCTCCGACCGCGTTGTCTCTGAGCACGCAGAACGGGCTCAGTCCGGATACACTCGATGTTGCGGGCAACTTCACCAGCACCGACGATTTTCCCGTGCGGAGCCTTGGGGCGATAGAGAACAGCTGCCAGAAGATTTGGTTGCAATCGGACACTCCGGCGATGTACCGGCTTCTTGCGACGGCGGGAGCTGGGGACGCGGGGGTGAGTGTGGACAACGCATCCTCGGCCCTGCAAACTGTGTTTCACCCGGCTGGGCCCGCGGCCGCACAGTACTTAGTACGCATTTCGGACGACACGGGGCGGTTCCAGTATGCACCGCTCTGTCCTACGGGCTCGTCAACCATGTTCCTAACTGTGAGCCAACCCTACGTTTCCGTAGCGGTCAACACGACGGGGGTAGGGGTTATGGGGCCGGGTCCCGACAGGCTGGGGGGGGTTGGCGGGATTGGCCCCAAGGCGTCTATCAATCCGGTGCAGGTGGTGCGCTGGGCGATCCAGCCCTCGACTGCTGCGGGTCTCAACAGCGATGCCGGGGATTCAGGTAAGTACGATCTTGTGCGGACGTTTCTGGACGCTTCTGGAAATGCGGTGTCGGGTGGCTCGGAGGTGATTGCGGAGTACGCGGTCGACTTCAAGGTGGCGTTCACCTATATGAACACTGCAGTGACGCCACCGGCGCTGGTAACGCTCCCCTTTGGCAATTCGAACATCCCTGTCATTGGCGCTGACATCAACGTGGGGGGCTCGATGCCTCAGCGGATTCGCTCGGTGCTGGTGCGTTTGTCGACCCGGTCCAGTTCGTCGGACCGCACGATGAATCTGCCGGATGCGGGGAGTGGGTTTCGGTACCGCTACTGCACCGATCCCGCAGGCGCCTGCACCAGCGACAAACCAGTGTGGGCGAGAGTTCGCACGGTGACGGCGGAATTTGCACTTCCGAACCAACTGAGGATGACCTATTGAAAGCGCAGGGTGGCTCCATGGAACCTTCGAAGCAATCCCGATTGCGTCGTGCAAAGCGGCGGGTGCAAGACGGTGGTGCTGTTGTGTTCATTGTCGCGATGACCTTATCGGTGCTAGCGGCGATGGGACTTTATGCGCTCCAAGCGGCGTCCACGGAGATCCGGACTGCGGGCTACGAACGCCAGAGCGCGCAATCCTATTACCTTTCGGAGTATGGAATTTTGGGCCTCGCCCAGGAGTTGACCGGGCCCAAGGTGGGAACCTACGTGGGCATGATGACCTCACCGACTCCGAACCAGAGCGAGACCGTGTGCCTATCGCTTCCATACCTGCCAAGTACAGCGAGTTTGCAGGCCAAAGCGTGCAGGAGGTGGTCCTCAACAGAGCTCAAGACCGTGAGCAAGTGGCCGGTTGCGGCGCTCGATCCCTTCAATGCGACATCGAATCCACTGGCAGAGAGTGCGGGATGGGATCCTGGGAGCTTGGGGACAGCGCCTATGTTTGGCGACTTTATCATTGAGATCACCGATCCTTCCCCGGCCCTTACGCCTCCCGGGACAGACTTCAATCTTGGGCTTTGTTTTTATCAGTTTACCGTGACATCCATTGGTCTGACCCAACCCGTTCTCACGGGGGCGACTGATGACGCAGCTAAGTATGCAGCAACGGGGCTCGTGACGACGCGGGCACGCATCGTTGCGGGGCCGACGCAGTGCCAAAAGAAGTAGGAATTCCAATGAAGAAGCGCGACATTTCCACTTGTTTGGTCTCCCGGTCCAGGGGCACGTTGCGACGCGTGGGGGTTGGCCTGGTTTGCGCGGGGGTT
Source organism: uncultured delta proteobacterium (assembly GCA_903894755.1). Lineage (GTDB taxonomy): Bacteria > Myxococcota_A > Polyangia > Polyangiales > Polyangiaceae > CAITRH01. The sequence continues at coordinate 4,492 of CAITRH010000283.1, read as the reverse complement.
GTGGGGTCTCTCGCACAAAGGGTTCACGCTCAAAGCGACATCAATCCTGCGCTCCCCAATGTGCTTCTTCTGGTCGACACGTCGGGTTCTATGGAACGGATGATCGATGGTCGGACTGTGGAAGAGGCTGGGCAGGCGTGCAATCCCAACGCGGCGACCGAGCCAAACCGTTGGGGGGCACTAGTGCAGGTGCTAACCGGGAGTCTTCCCGGGTACCGCTGCGCGAGCATGGCACGGGAAGCGAGTCAGACGTTCGCGACCTACCCGCTTGTAGCGACCTTCACTGGGGAATATGGCATCACCGTCGGTAGCACCTGGTACACGCCGTACGACCTCAATTACCTCATTCCGTTCCATCGTCCGCTCACCAGCGACAGTGGAGGCTCGTGCGCCTACGCCCCCGGCGTACTCCCTGGATCGGTAGGCAATGGAGTTGCCACGGACTTTCCCGCCGCAGCGGTGGTGATGCGGTATCTGTCAGGTCGCGGCAGCGGAAGTTGTACGTTCAATCAGCAGACCGACGGGATTCTGGACTTGTACGACAGCGCGGTTCGGTTCGGTCTCATGATGTTTGATAACGATCCCTCGTCAAAGACAGGTGTAGATACCTCGTTTGCGGTTGCGCCGAATCCTTTTTTGGGCGCGTGGAGTTACTACGACGGCTGGAAAACGGGAGTGCCCACGTCCCCCATTACGGGCTATCCCCCCAACTGTGGAACCCCTACTGTGTGGGAGCTTGGCGCGCGCAATCCCGCAGCACCGCCGTGGGAGGGACGTTTTATTCAGTTCCCTGATCCAGCGGCAGGTCAGGCTGCGGTGACAGCAAACAATAACAATGTTCAGACCGTGATCAACGCGATGCGTCCCTATGGGTCTACTCCTATTACGGCGATGATGGACGATGCGCGGTATTACTTCCGGTCCGACGGGGACGGCCCGAAAGGGACTCCCGGAGATGCTTACGTGAAGGGCAGCTGCCGCGACCAGTACATCATTCTGCTCACCGACGGCATCCCCAACATGGACATGCGCCCCGAGTGCGTTGGGACAGGGACGCCAGCGGGCAAGTGTCCGTACACGGAGGAGCCCGAGAACATTGCGGATGATCTTGCACGCAACTGGGGGGTCAAGACCTACGTAATTGGATTCGCGCTCTCGACGGTGGCGTCGACGTCGACTCCCGGAGCGACGGTCAAATGCAGCAACTTGGATCCAGCCGTTGACTGCCTTGGCACCATCCCTGCGGAACGCAAGCCGTGTTGCAAATTGCAAAGTATTGCGAAGCTTGGCGGCACAACGACAGCGTACTTCGCGGACAGCCAGACCGAGCTCCGCACGATGCTTGACTCCCTGGTTGGGTCGATTGCGAGTCTCACCACACGAACCTCCCCGGTGTATTCTCCGATAGTGACCGCCGCTAGCTCTGATCCGTCCGCTGCAAGCACGGCAGCGTCCACGTTCCTATCGTTAATGGTCCGGAGTCCACTAATGAATTCCGGCAATATCCAACGAAAGCGTCAGGTCTGTCAGTTCGCAAGCGGGGGTTCCAGTGTCCTGACGCCGTCATCTGATGCTGCAGTGGGAGACGACTTTGCTGCAAATCTCAACTCTCATTTGGAGACCGACATCCCTAGGCGCTTTCTCACCTACCAGCCGCCCGTTATCGCAGGGACCACAAACATCGACCTGCGTGCAACGATCCGACCGTTCCTCCCATCCACGGTCGACGATGGCATTCCAGCCTACGGTTCACCGAATGCTGCGGAAAGGCACATTTATGGCACGGCGTCGACGGTCATCGGAGCAGTGAGCGCTGCGGCTCTCAAGCCCAATGCCTGCGTCGATCCACGCCTTGCCGCCGAAGCCTGCAAAAACTTAGCACTGAACTTTGTTTTTGCGCAAGACTACACAACAGGGCTGTCTTCCACGGATACTTCCTTGCAAAGACGACGCAACAGCGCTTTTGGTCCGGTGTTTCACTCGACACCTGCGGTCATCTCTCGGCCCACGGCTCTCATTCGGGACGAAGCGTACGAGGCATTTGCCCAAGGCAGCCTGCTGCGTCCTACCATCGTATATGTCGCCACAAACGATGGGCTACTGCATGCGTTCTGGGCCGACGTCACCTCGAAGAAAAACAACGAGTATTTTGCTTTCATGCCGCCCGCAGTCCTCTATGGGGCGCAGTCGGCCTACCCAAACGTCAGTACCCGATTGCTTGATGGGGCGCCCATTGTACGCGACGTTGTCTGGACCCGGTCGGCGGACCAGGTGACGGACAAGTCCGCTTGGCACACGATGCTCGTCGCGGGGTTCGGGAAGCCCGTCGATTCGGCAACGCCCGCGGGATACTACGCCTTGGACGTCACGGAACCGAACCCGAAGGATCTTCCCACTAAAGGGCCTCAGTTCCGCTGGCAACTCAATAAAGTTAAGGCAGGCGATACGCAGATCTTTGGAGCAAACTCGGCTACCGCCGCGATCACCACGTTGTATTTCATCGATCCAAGCGACCTCAGCGGCATCCCGCGCGAGGTTGGAGTCGCAATTCTTCCCGGCGGCATCGACGACGGCTTGCAGACCACAGAGTGCTCGAGGGATTCCCGCAATGGTCCACTCCCCCTCGACACCAACGCTATTCCAAGCACCGGTTATCCAGCTCGGGCTAAGGTGCGGTGCTGGGGGGCGAGCACTCCGACGACGCCGGCGGTGGTGCCAGGGCGCTCGGTCACCATTGTGCGTCTCGAGACAGGGGAAGTGATCCGAACGTTCATGAGGAGTGCGGATAGACCGGCTACCATGCCAAGCGTGCGGATCATCGACTCGCCACTCGACTCGCCGATGACCGGGGTGCCTGTGGTGTATCCCAGCGACGTAGGCTCGGTAGGGCAGAAGTTCTTCATCGGGGATGCGGACGGGACCATTTGGCGGTTCGACGTCAGCTCTCGAAATCCAGCGAGCTGGAAAGCCGAGCTTTTCTTCGATCCCTATGGGGCAACGACCTATGCAGCAACCACGTTGTTGCCTGCAGGAACAGCAGGACAGCCGGTGCAACTTGCGCCACTCCTTTCGCTCGACCGAGGTGGAGGCCTCGCGTTGCACTTCGCCACAGGGGATCAGGAAACCTATACGGCAAGCGGCTTCAACTACGTCTTCTCCCTTGGCGAAAGCGTCCAAGGCGCCAAGCTGCGCGCCAAGGTGAATTGGTACATTCCGTTCACCAGCGGGGAACGCGTGGTGGGTCCCATGGCCGTGTTCGACAGCAAGCTGTTCTTCGCGAGCTTCGCTCCTGCGACTGTGGGCAGTGTTTGCGGCGGCGGCACGGCTTACCTTTGGGCGCGTGATTATGTGACCCCCCAGTTGGACACGGACCTTTCTCTGGGGGGAGCGTTCCGCTGGCTTGGCGCGGCGGAGGGGACAATTATCCCCAAGAATTTCAACCCATCGGCCACGGATTCTACGCTTGCGGGAAAGATCATCCCGGGGGTGTCCATCAACGTGACTGCGTCGTGCGCCGACGCCTCACAGACGGGGGCGGACACCTACGTGAGCGGTGCGCAGCACACGCAAGTGTCGAGCATCGGTGGAGGCGGCTACTCGCTCTTCATGCAGGTCGGGAGCAAATCAAATACTTCGCCTAACGCGGTCCAGACCAAAACCTATGCGCTGACCAGTCCCAATTCCCCGACCATCGTGGACTCGTGGGCTGCGGTGACCGAGTGACTCGGTCGTGGGGGGGCGGGATCGCCGTTGGGCTGCTGCTCGCATCGTGTCGGAGTCCCGACAAGGAACCCGTTCAAGACCCGGTCCTTCCTGCGCCAAGTGCGCCGGTCTCCAGTGGCTTGGATCGCTTGGCCCCCGACGAGCTTCTGGAAGGGACTGACACGGTGTACGCCTTGCGCCTTCCAAGAGGGGTCAAGACGCGGTTTTGGTTTGGCAATACGGCGTGGGCCGAAGGGCCCGTCCCGCTCGACAAGGCCACTGCCTACGTGCGAGCCCGCGTTCGCGACGGCAGGGTGCTCGTGGCCAACGATGCTGCAACCTTCGAGGAGGTGCGGGTTCCTACCGAGCCAACGCGTTACTTACGCATTCGTCTCACGCGTAACGAAGCTGGAACGCGCTTCGAGCTTCATGATGCAACCGTTCCGCCAGCGCCCGATTTGCCCGACGAAGCTGCGCGGTGGCGTGCCATGGGGCTTTCGCCCGAAGGACGTCCCCTGCACCCGGAGCGTCTGGAATAGCTGAGAGGAAGTGGACCTTTGGCCACGGAGGGCGTTAGGCTCCACCACGTGATCGACGACGGCACGTTTCAAGACGGGGAGCCTGGACTCGCCGCGCGCGAGGAGCAGCTCGCGAAGGTTCCTTTTTTTGACGGGCTCACACGCGAGGCGCTCACGATGATCGCCGAGGTGACGACGGAAGAAACCCACGGGGCAGGCACCGTTCTCTTTCGCTACGGCGAGCCTGGAGACAAGCTCTTCGTATTGGTCGA
>CAITRH010000282.1 GCA_903894755.1 uncultured delta proteobacterium | reverse complement strand
CGAAAGAGGCCCCGAGAAGGGGCCGCCCAGGAGGGCTCAACTGGAGCCGCTCATGGGTGACCGAAAAGGCCCCGAGAAGGGGCCGCCCAGGGGGGTTCAACTGGAGCCGCTCATGGGTGACCGAAAAGGCCCCGAGAAGGGGCCGCCCAGGGGGGCTCAACTGGAGCCGCTCATGGGTGACCGAAAGAGGCCCACTACAGCCTGCACCATGCCTTGTTGGGCCTGGCACGCCGCTGTTTTGTTTCGTGCTTGTTGTTTCGACCTTCAGGACTGCCAGCGTTGGAGAAGCGGGAGTTTCAGTGCAGGGCAGTCTATGGGGGTGAGGGGCCAGGATGGGCTCGACTGCCGCCCTAGGGCGCAGCCACCGCCGGAGCGCGCTCCTGCAGCACCCGCTGTTCTGCTTCCGCTGCGTCTTGCCCATAGCGGTCCAAGTGACGCTGTCGCTCGTCACTTTGCCACTCGTCATCGGAAAAGGACCCCATGGGATAGGTCTTCGCCGTGTAGAACACCCCCTCCACAGTGGGAACCAGCTTTCGGTCGGGATGGGCGTTCTCGAGCAACATATAACCCTCTAGGTCGCGCAGCTTGACCGGTTGCGCAGGGTTCGAGTCCTTGATCAGCTTCCCAAAGAGGGTCAGCCTAGCCTCTTGCACTCCCGCTTTGAGCTCGTCGCCAAACTGCACATAGGCAAAACTCTTCCCGTTGGCATCGTCAACACGAGCCGCAAGCATGTAACGTCCCGGTGTGGTCACCTCGATCTGTATGTAAAACTGCAGCGACCCCCCTTCCACAACTTCCCGCACCCGACGGGTGAAGAGTGCCGGAACATCCGGAGAAAAGGTCACCTGCGCCGTCGTGAACCCGTCCTCCCCCCCGGTACGCATCGGTATCGCTACCTTGATGGCTCCAAAGTAGGACGCAAACGCGGAACGCGCTGGAGCAAAGCTCGCAGAATAGACAAGATCACCCGCTGCAGTATCCGCTCCCCTGCCATCGTCGGTGAAGGTCAGCTCGGCTCTTGGCTCCACCCCCGCGTCAACAGATACCGTTGGACGAGCAACTGCAACACCAACATCGCAGGCTTGCGGTTTGCCCTCTTTGTCTTCGCAGCGGAGATTGAACAACACGCTCTCCGACCCCGCAACAAAGTACCTGTCCTGCGTCACCGTTACCTTGGACATGCTCACACCGCCGTCGGCATTCCAGAGTGGCAACGTCGAGGGAGACACGGCGTGTGGTCGCACCAGGTCGGGCTTGTCGCTCATGGGACGCGACAGCGGAGGATACTTAGTGGACTCCCGATAGCTGTCGAGCGTGCGCTGGGCCATGGCCAAACGCTTCTCCCAGGTGGTTCGAGGGACCACGGGCTGTCCCCCGCCGGGCGGACGCATCATAGGAAGGTGGCTTGGATAAGGACCGGCGCCTTCTGGCGGGTTCGGCTCGAGTCCTGGACGTGCCTGTTTGGCCGAAGCGAGGGGAGCACCAGGAGCAAGGGGGCCTCCTGGTCCCCCTCCGAGGGGAGGTTCTGCGGCGACGGGCTCGGCAACGCGTCCGCCAGAGACCACGAGACGGGTGCATTTCCAGGAGATGAACAGAGCTAGGAGCGCGAACGGAAGTGCGACGAGAAGACCACGTCGCCAGGGAGATTTTACAGCGGCCATGGGGGAGTCTTAGCGTCCCCGTCGCGATGTTCCAGGCCAGTCGGGCCGTCCACCCGCCGCACACGAAGGCGAAAGACAGGGAGCCCATCGGCCAGCGCGCGACGCTCTCGGGGACTCCTTGCGCCGTACGGATTCTCCGCCAGTCGCGCCGATTCTGGAACATCCCCCGCCGTCTCGAATCGACCATCGGCAAGTAGCTGCGCTTCGTACGCCTGCGCGCGCTCTGGAACGTCGGTCTGCACGAACAGATCGCCACCCGGCTCGAGCAAACGCGCCACCTGATCGAGGAACCCGTCGCCCACCACGAGACGTTTCTGGTGACGTCGTTTCCACCACGGGTCGGGGAAATGGAGAAACACAACGCGAAAACAGCCATCGGGGACCAGCCGTGCAAGCGCCTCGCGCGCGTCGTTGGCAAACACCCGTGCCCGCTCCGCGTACCCGCAAGCCTGCAGGCGCGCGTCCACGATGGACGCCCACTTGCGCCGAATCTCGAGCCCCAAGAGCCCCATGGACGGCGCCGCTTCGAGCCGCTCGAACGCGAAGCCACCGCGACCAGGACCCACTTCAAGCTCGCGCCACTCGCCACGAACAAGCGCGGTGACATCCACCGCGTCGCCCTCGGGCAGACGATGCGCATGTTCGTACGGATTCACTGCGTCGCCTTTATCGTGGCCCCGGCGTTGGCACAAATTGGACTTCTCATCCTCGGCCCGCTTACGTCGCGCCATGAGCAAGGGCGTGTTTCGAGCGGCGTGTTTTGGAATGTTCGTGGCCGCATGCGGAGGGGCATCCCCGGGGGCCAAGGCGCAAGACGCCGTGACTGAGCTCAATGTCAACGCGCGTTTTGGACGCATGGAGATCGCGATCGAAGGGGTCGCGGTGAAGGAGCGCGACGCGTTCGCGAAGCGTCACAAAGCCTGGGGCGGAGCCATCCGCATCGCCGACGTCGAGGTCGCAGGGCTTCGTATGCGCGGCGAGCAGGAGGCCGACGTCACCGTCCGAGTGGCCTGGTACCGCGTCGACGAGCACGAGCTGCGGAACACGGTGGTCCGTCAGCGCTGGGAGGCGAAGGGGGGCTGGCGGCTCGTGGGCGAGGAACGCACCGAGGGCGACATGGGGCTCCTGGGCGATGAAGTGAAGCCGGGCCCGGTGAGCGCACCGAAGCCGCAGGCGCAGTTTCGTACGATCCGCATCGGTGGCGGTGGCGGCGACATGGATGAACGGTAGGTCCGACGTGGCCTCGGATCGCGCCATCAAGCAGGTCTCGAGCGACGTGAACGTGCTTCGTGCGCGCTGGGACACGGCGGTCCTCAAGGGGCGCCACGACGACGCCCTCGAGGTGCTTCTCAAGCTCGAACCCGCCGAGCCGCGCGAGCCACGTTGGACGCACCGTATCGCCGATACGTACCGTCGTTTGGGACGCGCCAAGGAAGCCGAAGCGGCCTACGAGCGGGCTTTGACACGTTACCTGGCCGAGGGGTTTCTTCCTCAGGCCGTTGCGATGGCGAAGCTCGTGTTGGCGCTCAATCCGGCTAGGACCGACGTGGTCGAACGGGTGAAGCCGGATCAGGCAAGGGCGCTTCGTGGGCCTGCGAGGTTGCCGCTTTCGGACCCCGCACCGCCGCGTGATGCCGTGCTTCCTCCCCCGTCCCCCGTGGGCGCGCGTGCATCGTTGCCGCAGCGAGCGACCCGCGTGATCGAGACTCCGGTGCTTGCTCCTGCAGACGACGAGGCCGATGACGAGGTGCGGTTCTCCGAGGTCGACCGAGCGACGTCTTTCGACATCGACGTGAGCGAGCTCGACGTGGCTCCATCGCCGGCGGTGCTCGACGCGGAACGTCTCTCGATGATGGCAGCGTGCACGCTTTTCGCCGACGTGCCGCGGCAGGCGCTCAAGGCCATGACGGAGGCCGCGGAGCTCGTGGAGCTCGAAGGCCAGGTGGTGCTGTTTCGAGAGGGGGATTCGGCGGAATCGCTCTATGCGGTGATCGAGGGGGCCGTGCGGGTGGAGGTGTCCGAGGTGCCGGAAGGCGCGACCATCGGCAAGGGCGAGCTGGTGGGCGAAGGGTGCATCCTGGACGGTGCGGTGCGGACGGCGACGGTGCGGGTGGATGGTCACCTGGTGGCGTTGCGCATTCCGAAGGCGTCGTTGACGTCGCTGGTGGAGACCGATCCGCGGGTGGGGGCCGTGCTCTTGCAGCTCTTTTTGCGTCGGCTGATCGGGACGTACATGCAGACGTCGCCGCTCTTCAAGCCGTTCGAGCCATCGATGCGGCTCGAGATTGCGAGGACCTTCGAGGTACGTCGTGCGCCGTCGAGGACCCATCTGACCGAGAGAGGCCGGCGGAGCGACGGGCTCTACTTGGTGTTGGCGGGGAAGATTTCCATTGTGGACGGGCCCGGGGAGGGGACGACGCTGCCGGTGGGGACCGTGTTTGGACAGCGCTCGCTACTGGGACGAACCGTGGCGGAGCGGACTCTCGTGACGGTAAGCGAGTGCTTGGTGTTGCGGCTACCGGCCCAGAGGTTTGCGAGCTTTGCGGTCACGTACCCGCCGGCGCTGGCGTTCTTGTCCGAGCTTGACTTGGACGAGGCGCCCCAGTTTTCGGCTGGGGGGTAATGGGGTGGAGCGGCGGCGCTCCCCCCACATGCGACTAAGGCACGGTCGGACTGCGGAACACCTCGACGCGTTCGAGGACCACGTCCTGGTTGGGTCGGTCCTTGGGGTTGCGGGGCACGCGAGTAATTTGAGTGACTAGGTCCGCACCGGCGATGGCGAAGCCGAAGACCGAGTGACGTCCATCGAGGTGCGCGGTAGCGCGCTCCGTGATGAAGAACTGCGAGCCGTTGGTGCCTGGGCCCGAGTTGGCCATGGAGAGAACTCCCGGGCCGCTATGACGCAGCTCGGGATGGAACTCGTCGCCAAACTGGTAGCCAGGGCCGCCCGTACCGGAGCCGAGGGGATCGCCCCCCTGGACCATGAAGTTGGGGATGACGCGATGGAAGATGGTGCCGTTGTAGAGCGGCACGCCCTTTTGGAGCTGGCGGGTGCGTGGGTCGGTCCACTCTTGGGTACCGAGGGCGAGGCCGACGAAGTTACGCACGGTGTTTGGGGCGCGTTGCTCTTCGAGTCGGATCACCAGGTTTCCGAGGGACGTGACGAAGCGGGCGTAGAGTTGTCCGGTTCCGGGGACGTCGATCGCGGGGAAAGTAGCGGTGGGCATACGGATAGATCTCCTGGGTTCTTGAGGGCGGCGAGGGTAGCGCGACGAGGGGGCCAACGGGGCAACGGGATCGAAAAGGATCGAACTCGCGCACTTCGCTTGACCCCATGGGTAGGGCGTAGATACTGGTTTCGCTGCGAATAGGCGCCGTTTTTACGTCGCTCGGGAGGCCCCAGGTGATCATTTGTCCGAAGTGCTCCAAGGAGAATCAGGACCACTACAAGTTCTGCCTTGGCTGCGGTGCGGAGCTTCCGCGCGACGCGGCCCCAAAGCCGTTTTCCCCCAAGACGCCCCCTCAGGGGCAGCGTGCGGTGGCGATCCAGCACGCGCCGTCGGCGGTCCCCGTGCCCCGTCCGAGCGCGCCGATGGTGTCATCGCATGCGCCCTCGAGGGCCGCTGCGCCTGCTGAGGCGAAGTATGGACCGCCGCCGCCGGTGGTCGCGCATCCGGTGCCACCGCCCCCGGTCGCGGCGGCTCCCGTTCCGCCTCTTCCGCCTCCTCCGCCTCCTCCCCTGGTGCCGCCGCCCGCGCCCTCCGCGCCGGCCGTTGCCCCATCTGCGGCCGGTGCGGGGGCTCCGTGTCCCCAGTGTGGGCATCTCAACGCGGGGGCGAACCTGTTTTGCGGCTCGTGTGGGGCTCGGCTGGGAGCCGTAGGGCCGTCCTTGCCCAAGCCACCTCCCGCCGCCCCCACACCTGCCGTTTCGAGTTTGGTGCTCACCGCGTTGCGAGCCGACGGGACCGAAGCGGGCACCTTTGCGGTCCCCTCGACTCCGACGACGCTAGGTCGCGAAACCGGCGGGATCTTCGCGGGCGACAGCTACTTGTCACCGCGCCACGCGACGTTCCGTGTGGTTGGCCCCGGGCGTGCGACGGTCAAAGACGAGGGGTCACTCAACGGCGTCTACCGTCGGCTGGCTCGGGACACGCCGACCGAGCTGAAACCCAACGACGTGTTTCGCATCGGGCAGGAGATCATCCGTTTCGAACCGCTCGTGTCCCTGCCGCCTTCCGCCGATGGAGTGGAGCGACTCGGCTCTCCGGCCCAAGGCTACGTTGGACGCATTGCGCTGGTGATTGGTCGCGACGAGACGGGCAACGCGTTTCCAGTGACCGACGCAGGAATTCACATCGGTAGGGAGCGAGGTGACATCTTGTTTCCCGAGGACGGCTACGTATCGGGGCTCCACTGCCGCATCGCGAGCGAGAGGGGACGGGTGCTCTTGACAGATCTCGGAAGTTCGAACGGCACCTTCGTTCGCCTGCGCGAGGAGACAGAGCTGCGAGCCGGCGACATCTTGTTGATGGGCCAGCAGCTCTTTCGGGTGGCTCTCTAGAGTGGCGACGTGGTCTACTCGGAACATGCGAATGTACTGGTCGGCCGCGTTGTTCACTTCGATCGTTCCAGCGCTTGCCCTCGCCCAGGCCCCCGCGGCTTCGACAGCGCCAGCTCCCCCAGCGACCGGCTCGGCCTCCTCTCGAGGGGCCCCTCATCGTCTCGTTGGGCCGGTTGCTTTATTTCCAGGCTTCGAGATGCTTCCCGACGGCTCTTCCCGCGTATTCGTACAGCTTAGCAAAGTGGTTCGAGTCGAAGAGCGCCGAACCCTCGGGACCTTCACCTATGTCCTCAAGGGCGTGCAGATCCCGCATCCGAACAACCGGCACGCCCTCGTCACCGTCCACTTCGACACCCCCGTGACACGTGCACGCTTGGTCCCCCATGGAGCCGAGGCCCACTTCGTTGTCGAGGTCCGAAGTCCCGTTGTCCCCACCTGGAAACTCACCCCGCAACACGACGGCATGGCCCTCCTCGAAGTGCTCTTCCCACCTTTCAAGCTTCCCACCGAGACCCCCGCCCCCTAAAACGTGCGTGCCCCCAGCGCGTGCGTCCTCGCCGCCTGGCTCCTAGCCTCATATCGCGCAATGGCGACTCCGCCCGTGCAGCTCGAAGCCCGTAAGCTCGACTACGATCCCACTACCCACGAACTGGTGTTGCGTGGCGAGGTCCGGGTCGGAAACCCCCCTTTTGCATTGACAAGCCCATGTCTGCGCATGCGTGAGACTGCGCTTGGCTGGGTGGTCCAAGGAGAAGGCCGACTCAGTTTCTGCGCTTGCCTCGGCGAGCCACTCGCCGTCGCCTTCGATGCCGCTAGGTTGCAGCCCCCTCACGACCTCGTGTTGCATCAGCCGCGTCTTGAAGTCTTTGGCGTTCCCGTCGCCTACGTGCCACGTTTATGGCTGCGCAGTCCGGCCCGTCCAGGCCTCCTTGCTCCCGACCTTGCTTGGCGGGGTATCGACGGGCTGTTGGTGGGGGATGGAGTCCATCTGCCTTGGACCGAAGACAGCACCTCGCACGGTCTGGACCTTCGTCTCGGGGCCTACACAAAGGGAGGAGTCGCCACCCAAGCGGATCTCCAGACCCCGTCGAGTGTGACCACCGTGCGCTGGGACCACCTCGAGGAAAGCGGGCTCGTCGTGGACGCGCGCGGGGCCACCAAGGTTGCAGCTTGGGACCTGGACCTGTTTCGTGGGCCGCGCGCCGTGCGCTCCACTACGGACCTCGGTGAAGCTTCCAAGCCGTACGACCGTGCGTTGGCCTTTGCCGCGTGGCGTACTTCGGGATGGACCTTCGCTGCAGGAGGACAGAGCACCTCGCCGCGTGGCGCGTGGGATTGGGGCGCAGCAGGACCCCTTGCGCTGCTTCGCCTATCGTCCGCGCTTGGCCCTGTGGCCATGGATGCCACTGTAGAAACAGGAAAGCTTGCCGCCGTGTTCTTTCGGGCCGAAGCCGGTGCTCTAGGTGTGCACTGGGCTGGAGCCCTTCGGCTCGATGGACAGGTCCGCGGCGCCATGGAGACCACCGCGACGTCACGGTGGGCAACAGGGACCGGGCAGCTTCTCGTGGCATGGCCTCTCGTACGTCGGTGGGAGTCGGATCCCTGGGTCCATGGGCTGGAACCCTCGGTGGCAGCATCGATCGTGGCGACGGAGGGGCAGAGCGTGTTACGCGGGGCCGGTCCCCCGGGAGTATTGGCGCTCGTACAAGGAGGACTAAAGAGTACGTTGGGACGCCAAGGCGGCAACTCGGGGATAGACAAAGAGCTCTTTGGTGGCGTCACGGCAGACGGCTCGCTGCTGGCACGTGGGCGTCTGGTGATGAGCGCCCCCTGGGTTCGTGTGGCAGGGGAGGCTGCCGTTGACACGAGCGGCGCAGTCGCATCGACCTTGCGTGGGCGTCTGGGACAAACCCAGGGGTTGCATGTCTTGACGAGCCTTGCGGGGCGAAGCGGAAGCGATCCTACAACGGCGCGTCTGCTTGCCACCGGGCCCACCGAGGTACCTGGCGCCTACACCGCAGAGCATGGATGGTCTGGTGGGGCGACCTTGGTGGTTCCCTGGTTGAAGCGGAGGCAGCTGGTGACGCGAGCGGGGGCCGATGTCGACCTGACCACGGGGACATTTCTAGCCGCGATGGCAGCCGTGGAACTTCGCGATCCATGCAATTGCTTAGTGGTACGGCTGCTCGGGGCGCATCGGATCGGGCGTGACGGCGTGGATGTCTGGGTCACGGTGGAGTTGCCGAGATAAAGCATGCATCCGCTTGTCGTCGGCTCGACTCCCCGATAGCGTCGTGGCCAGTGACCCCCGACGACATCAAAGAGCTTCGCAAAACGCTTGCTTGTACGGCCCGTGAGCTTGCCACGGCCCTCGACCTCGAACAGGCCACGGTGCTCGCCTGGGAGCGCGGCGACCTTTTTCCAACGAAGAAATACGTCACCAAGATGAACGCGCTCCGCGACAAAGGGCCCTCTGCGATCGCTCGCAAGGCAAAGTCCTCGAACCCCGTGGAAGGAAAGTAAAATGAGCTTATGGGACCAACGCTACGCGGAACCCGGCTTTGCCTACGGTCGCGAGCCCAACGAGTTCCTGGTACACGCCGTGAGCCACATCATTGGCCTTGGCCAGCGCCGCGGTGCCGCCCTGTGCCTGGCCGAGGGGGAAGGGCGCAATGCGCTGTTTTTGGCTTCCCTCGGATTCGAGGTGACTGCCGTCGACTCCTCCTCAGTGGGCCTTGCAAAGGCCAATTCCCTTGCAAAGGAGCGTGGACTGTCGCTTCACACGGTGGTTGCAGACCTTGCCGAATTCGTCGTCGCCCCTGGGCACTTTGCCCTCATTGTCTCGATCTGGTGCCATCTTCCCGGTTCGCTTCGCGCCTCGGTGCATAGCGCCTGTGTCCGTGGCCTTTGCCCTGGTGGGGCGTTTGTGCTTGAGGCCTACACGCCCGCGCAGCTAGCGTTTCAGACAGGTGGTCCAAGGGACCTTGGCCTGCTTATGAGCCTCGACGAACTGCGCGGCGAGCTCCAAGGGCTCGAATGGGTCCATGGCGTGGAGATCGAACGAGAGGTCCACGAGGGGGTTTTTCATCATGGCAAGAGCAGCGTCGTGCAGGTCGTCGCACGCGCTCCATGCGGAGCACAGTGAGCCTGCGTCCTGGCGTTTGCTAAACCAAACCTACTTTGAGAACCGCAGGTCCGAACCGGGTCCGAGCCGCGACCCCCTCCACCCAGGGTTACCCACCCTGGGCTGTTTTGACTCGCCCCTTCGGGGCTGCCAATCAACTCATGTCGTCATCGTCTGGTGCCTCGTGCGCCGTTGCAGTGTGGGGCCCGAGTTTTTCCCTTCGATGGAACGGACCCCACGCGTTGATTTG
>CAITRH010000281.1 GCA_903894755.1 uncultured delta proteobacterium | reverse complement strand
CTTCGTGCGCTTGCTGCGCTCCTGGTTCCAGTGCTTGTGACTACCTGTTCAAGCTCGAACGACGATGCAGGGGTTTTGCGTGTAGGGATCCTTTTGCCGCTGTCGGGCCCACAAGACCTCAAAGCGCGGCAGACACTGGAGTGGGTTCGAGAGAACGTCGAGGTCACCGGTGGAGTGGCAGGACACCGGCTCGAGTTGGTGTACGCCGACACGGCGCAAGAACCGGTTGCAGTAGCGGCAAAGCGCTTTGCCGAGGACCCCACCATAGTAGCAGTGGTGGGTCCGGAGACGTCGACCGGACTCTTCGAGATCGGGCCTTATTTCCTTAGGGCCAACAAGCTCATTGTATCGCCGTCGGCCCAGTCGAGCGATCTTTCAAGGGCCTTTGCTGGGAGAAGGTACATCTGGCGCACAGTGGAGCCCGATCTTGCGCAGATGCAGGTCTTACTGCTCGTGGCCAGCGAGCGAGGAAAGAAGACCGTTGCGTTGTACACCCCCGACTCGAGCGAAGGGACAGGGTTTTTCGACGGGTTTGGCTTCTACGCGACGGAGCTAGGTTTGGTCCCTACGTCCCTTGTGCGCTACGTTGCAACGTCGACGGAGTGCGAGGACGGGGTTCGGGAGGCTGTGTCTGCCAGTCCCGAAGTTCTTTTCGTGGTTCCGACGAGCTCCGAGGTAAGCGGCTGTGTGGTACGAGCGGTCAAGCGGTTGTCGCCTTCCACGCAAGTTTTGTTGAGCAGCAGCGGTGGGGTTCCCAGTCTCATGGAGCAGCTTGGTGTGCAAGCCGAGGGGCTCGAGGGGACCAGCCTAGCCCCGGACCCGTCCTCGGGCTTCGAGATAGCCTATCGGGTAAGGTTTGCTGCTCCGCCCCCACCATTTTCTGCGAATGTCTACGATGCTCTGTCGATCATCGTGTACGGTCTGGAGCGGTCAGGAGGGGAAGGGGGCAGTCGTCTTGCCGATGCGGTAGCCGAGGTAGTGGACGCTCGCGGGGAGCCGACGAGCTGGGACATGGACGGTATTGGCAGGGCCAAGGCAGCCATTCGCAGCGGAAGTCTTCCCAACATTGCAGGGGCGTCTGGTCCGCTC
The DNA here is from genome assembly GCA_903894755.1 of uncultured delta proteobacterium. Lineage (GTDB taxonomy): Bacteria > Myxococcota_A > Polyangia > Polyangiales > Polyangiaceae > CAITRH01. The sequence goes on along the minus strand of CAITRH010000281.1, from coordinate 4,523 downwards.
GATTACGACCTTGACGTTCACATGGATCCTATTGCGTCGACCTTTGGTCTTTGGCGTGTGGAGTACGGCGACTTTTTTACGAGCAGGTTTCTTTCGAGCCGCGGGGGAGCGCGAGCGATTTCGAGCGTTGCAGCGTTTCGGCAGCAAGCGTCGGTCGCGAGGCAGCAGGATCTCTCCGGGGGCGAGGATGTTGTCCTTGCGGCTCGAACGGGGCTTTGGGCGGTGTTGATCTCAGGGTCGAGGGGGTGGGAGAACTATCGCCATCAGGCCGACGTGCTAGCGCAGTATCAGTTCCTGAGGGGGCAGGGGCTCAGCGACGATCGCATTGTGCTTATTGTGCAAGACGATCTTGCGCAAGCGCCTCAGAACAGCGAGCCAGGGGTGGTCCGCAACGTGCCCAACGGTCCCAACGTCATGCGAGACGTGCGGATCGACTACCGTCCTTCCGACCTGAGTGTTGCAGACCTGTTGTCTGTGCTTCTTGGTACCAGTTCAGCGCGTGTGCCGACGGTGGTGACGAGTGGACCTGGCGACCAACTGGTGGTGTTCTTGGCGAGTCACGGGTCCAGGAGCGGGGTGTTGTGGGACGGGATAAACGGCGCAGAGCTTCTCGAGCCAGCGATGTTGGCGGGGGTGTTCGATCAGTTGTACGCGGCGCGGCGCTATCGTCGAGCGCTGGTCGTTGTGGAGGCTTGCGAGGGGGGGGGGCTTGGTCCACAGTTGGCGGCCCCCAGGACCTTGCTGTTTGCTGGGGCGAACTTATTTGAAAATTCGCTTGGGGCGAACTACGATCCCACGTTGCGGGTGTGGCTTGCGGATCAATTTGCCTTTCAGTTGGTGTCGACCGCCGCGAGCGGGCTCGATGTGTCGCTCGACGCTGTGTACCGGCAGCTCTACTTGCGGGTGAGTGGTTCCCATGTGAGCGTCTACAACAACCGCAACTTTGGAAACCTCACGAACACGACGTTGCGCGAGTTCTTCACCCCTTGAGCGCCCCTTGTAGACAGCGATTGGAAGCGATTCAAAGAGGCCGCTCGCATCGAGACCAACCCCGCCTATACTCGCGCCGATGCACAAGCAGCTTCTCGCAAAGGGCACCTCGGTCTTAGGCGCCCTAGGCCTCTCGATTCTCCTCGCCGCCCGTATGCACGGAGGCGGCCTTTGGGACGGGCTGCGGTTCGCCATCGCCGCCCCTCCAGGCTCGGGACAACCCGCTACCTACGACCTCACTCAGCTCAAGGTGGTCAACGAGGTCCTGAAAACCGTTCACGAACGCTATGTCGACCCCCGCCGAATCAAACCCAAGGAAATGCTCCTCGCCGCCCTCAACCAGGTCCAACGCGAGGTCGCCCAGGTCATCGTGCTCCACGAGGAAGGAGCCCCCACTGTCCGCGTCCGCGTCGACACCCAAGAGCGCGAATTCCGCGTCGACAATGTCCTCGGGCCCTGGGACATAAGTGCGCGTCTTCGCGAGATCTTCGCGTTCCTTCAAGAGGGACTCCGAGGCACCGAGGTCGATCTTCGCGAGGTCGAATACGCCGCCTGCAACGGCATGCTCCACACCCTCGACCCGCATAGCGTCCTGCTCTCCCCAGACGCCTACAAAGAAATGAACCTCATGACGAGCGGCCAATTCGGAGGCCTCGGCATCGTCATCGCCATTCGCGACCAGCAACTTACCGTCATCAACCCCATGCCAGGCACCCCCGCTGCCCGCGCTGGGCTCAAAAAATACGACCGCATTGTCAAGATCAATGGTGAGTCCACCCTCAACATGGGCCTCAACGAGGCCGTGCAACATCTGCGTGGTGTCCCAGGAACCCGCGTTACCGTGTTCCTTCACCGCGACGGTCCCGACGGCTGGACCGGCACCCGTCCCTTTGAATTGACAAGGGAGGTCATTCGTGTCGCAAGCCTCGAACATCGTCTCCTCGAGGGGGGCGTCGGGTATGTCCGCATCAAGCAGTTTCAGGCCAACACGAGCGCCGACCTCGACGCTGCCCTCGCCGCTCTGACCCAACGAACCGGTGGACTGCGCGGTCTGGTCCTCGACCTGCGCGGCAACCCCGGCGGACTGCTCGATCAGGCGGTACGCATTGCCGACAAGTTCATCGCCCGTGGCGCTATCGTTGCAACCGTAGGAAACCCGAGCGAGGGACGCGACGAAAAAGTCGCGCGTCTCGAAGGGACCGAGCCCGACTACCCGATTGTGCTCCTTGTCAACGGCTCTTCGGCCAGCGCCAGCGAAATCGTCGCCGGTGCCATGAAAAACCACGACCGCGCCATCTTGATCGGCGACACCACCTTTGGCAAAGGAAGTGTCCAGCTGGTCTTCACCGATCTTCCCGACCGAGCCGCACTCAAGCTCACCATCGCCCAGTACCTGACCGAACCTGGCGACGTCTCCATTCAAGGAGTCGGGGTCACGCCCGACATCCAACTCGACCCGATGACTGTGGATATCCAAGAAATGGATCTGTTCCTAGACCACGGTGGGATCAAAGAACGCGACCTGTCGCGCAGCCTCTCCAACGCCAGGGCCCAGGGCGGGCAACGTCCCCTCGAAGTGGTCCGCTACGCGCTTCCCTTCAAGGATCGCCTCGACCTGCGTGAGCGCGGGGGCGATCCAGATGACACTTTTCAGCTCGATTTCCCAATCCGCTTCGGAAGGGAGCTGGCCCTGAAGGTCGCCTCGGGAAAGCGTCTCGATCAGCTTCGCCAGGCTCGTCCTCTGATCGCCGATACGCGCCGACTGGAGCTCGACAGGGTTGCTGAAGAACTGAAGACCATCGGTGTGGACTGGAGTGATGCCCCTGCCGAGATAGCGTCTCTTTCGCCTTCCCAGCCTCCTGCAGGAGTCGAGGTGCATCTAGAGACCGACCGGACCGATTCGAGCACACGGCTTTCGACAGTGACTGCTGGCGAGTCCATGCAGTTGAAGCTCACGGTGACCAACAAAGGACCGCTCACGTTGTACCGCTTACTGGCGAGGTCCAAGAGCGACAATCCGATGTTCGACAACAAGGAGCTGGTGATTGGAAAGCTCGAGCCGGGCAGAAGCCGCACGGTGACGGTTCCTCTAGGCTGGTGTGAGATCAAGGGCTACAAGGTTGGAACCACAGCGCCGCTCCCTAAGGACATCCAGCGTGTGTGCAGCATTCCCAAAGACGCCCTGATGCGCTCCGACGGGCTCACGCTCAAGTTCGAGGAGGCGCGGGGACGGGCTCCGAGCGATGCGGAAATCCGTGTGGCTATCCGTTCTCTCGAGCGCCCGGTGTTTGCCTATTCGTACCAGATTGCCGACGACCGCAAGGGGAACGGCGATGGGCGAGTCCAGCGTGGCGAGGGCCTTACGTTGCACATGACCGTGAAGAACCTGGGAAAGGGACGGTCTTTCGACACGCAGGCAAACTTGCGGAATCTATCGGGCGACGGGCTGCTCTTGCGGGAGGGGCGGTTCGACCTGTCGAACATGCTTCCAGGGGAGACCCGCAAGATGGTGTTCACCTTCGACGTCGAGCCGCAACTGAGCGACTCGGAGGCCAAGATCGAGTTCTCCATTGCGGACCGCGACCTACGCGAGAACGTGGTTGAAAAGGTCCGCATGCCCATCGCAGCTCCGCTTGCCATCACGCGGAGCACCGGAGTCCTGCGCGCCAAGGCGACAGGAGCCGACCTATTGCAAACCCCGGAGGCCAATGGACGGGTGTTTGGACGTCTTCCTCCAGGACGCGCTGTTACGGTGCTTGGTACATTGGGTTCCCTGGTGAAGGTTTCCCTGGGACAGACGCGGTTTGGCTTCGTGCGGGAGCAAGAGATGGAGCCAGGTGGGACTCCCACGGTGCCGGTCGAATTCGAGGAAGGGATTGTGCATCAGCCGCCGTTGTTGGAACTAATCCAGCCGCTCTTGGCAACGCGCGAAGCCAGGACCACGGTACGAGGGGTGGCAAGTGATGTCCAACGCCTGCTCGACGCGTACATCTTTGTGGGCTCGAGAAAGGTCTTTTACCGGTCGAACCGCAACGGGACGGACCCGCACAAGATGGTTTTTGAAGCCGAGCTCTCGCTCCGTCCTGGAGTCAATCTAGTTACGGTGATAGCGCGAGAGAACCCTGAGACCATCTCGCGCAGGACATTCGTGGTGCGTCGGGACGGTCCGAACGGCGAGCTCTTGGCGACGCCGAAGACCGACGAGGACACCGGGGATGCGGACGGGGACGACTGAACGACGATGTCCTTGGGGTCCCATCGAGTCGCGGGGATGCCAACATGCGACGGCGGAAAATTTGGGGGCTTGACCTGCCACCCATTGGCCCTAGGTTGGCACGTGGGTACTACACATAACAACTGCTGTGTCTCCGCTATAATTGCCGATTTCGCTCGATGGGCTCCAGGACGGCGTACGTCATTGCATCGTCGAGTTGTTGAACATCATCCAGGCCCTAACGACGGAATTGCAAAGACTGCGTGAGGAAAACACGCGGTTGTGCAAAGAAAATGCCGAGCTCAAGGGACAGAGGCCT
>CAITRH010000280.1 GCA_903894755.1 uncultured delta proteobacterium | reverse complement strand
GCAAGGAAGATGTCGAGGGAGAGGGGGGCTGGGGGGGTGAGGTCTGCGCGAGCGGAAACCTGCGGTTTTCAAAATGGGTTTGGTTTAGCAGCTCACCCCAGCGTAACTACCGAGCCATCAAGCGCAATCATCGCCCCCTTCACCTTCACACCCGCCTCGGCCTTCAGCTCCACCACCGGCGCTTGTACCTGGACAACTCCATCGGCCTTCACGCTCACCACAGTCCCCTGAACCTTCAGCGGCCCCGCACACTTCACCTCGATCTGCATCCCCTCAATCACAATCTTGCCTCCCGGCTCGACGCTAACCTTGCTCGCTCCACACTCGAGCGTCACCCCCGCCTGTACCTTGATCGCCCACTTGCCCTGTACCGTGTCCCTCTGATCCGACTTCACCGTCCGTGTCAGTGCCCCCCCAAACGTCTCCTTGCCGTCCCCTTGCCACTCCACTGAGCCGGCCCCCTTCACCAATACCGTCTGGCCACCATCCACCGTCACACTGGCATCGCCATGAACCGTCACAGTCTGGCTCTTGTCCACTGTCACCGTCTGGTTTGCCTGTACCGACAGCGTTTGATCCCCCTTCGACGTCACCGTCTGGTTGCCGTCCACCGTCTCCACATGGTTGGCCACCACATGGACCGTCCGATCCTTGGTCACCGTGTGCGTCTCGTTCTCCGTAACCGACACGCTGCGATTGTGCTCCACAGTCAGCGTAGCGTCGTTTTTGACCGTCTCGGTGTGGTCATGCTGGATCTCTTCGACCCGATCGTGGGTGATGATCCGGGTCTCGTCGTGGCCCACCGTGTGGACCGCATCGTGTTCCACCGCAACGCGCAGATCCTTTTGGGCGTGCTGGTAGATTTCCTCAGCCCCCTTCTTGTCCTCGAAGCGTAGCTCGTTCGAGCCCTCTCCCCCGGGACTCGAATTCGACTTGATCGTGCTCTTGGTCTTGTCGTCGGGAAGCTTGTACGGCGCAACATTGGCTCCATGATAAACGCGCCCCACGATCATGGGACGGTCCGGGTCGCCCTCTAGAAACGCCACCACGACTTCATGCCCCACGCGCGGAAGGAACACCGTGCCCCATCCTGCTCCCGCCCACCCCTGGCTGACTCGGACCCAGCACGAACTGCTTGCGTCCCCCTTTCCCTGGCGATCCCAGTGAAACTGCACCTTGACCCGTCCATGTTCATCCACATGGATCTCCTCTCCGGGCGGTCCCACGACAATGGCGGTTTGAACCCCATGGATGACTGGACGGTGGGTTTGGTGCAGCGGACGGAACATGACCCCAAGAGGGATCATCGTCACGACGTTTTCGTAGGCGTCTTTTTGGCTCGCTTCGCCGGTCTCGAAGGGTTGCGCCCCACTGTGGTCAAGGGAGGTCACCAGGTAAACGTCGTTGAGCGCGTCGTGCGGATGCTCCAAAATGCGGAGTGCAATCCCAGGAACCAGGCTTACCGAACGGCTCGTGGCCCGTCCCTGGCTCCCTGCTGTCCGCAGCCCTTCGTGGCGTACCGCAAGGGTTGTGATGGCCAGGCGGTCCGCAGCGCCTTCGTGGGTCACTTGCGCGGCGGGGTGCTCGTACACCTCGACGCTGTCTGCGGACGCCCTACCGGAGGTTTTTTCCCCCTGGAGAGGGACCGATGGCTTTTGGAAATCCCAGTCGTGGAGCGTGACTTTGCCTGGGCGAAGCTGCTGCGACAGGACAAGCGCGCAGATGGTCAACCCGTAGTCGGACTCGCGCACGGTGGCGTGGGCTGGACGGTACCGGAGCTCGATGGCGGCCGACGCCGACGGGGGACGATCCGATAGCACCAGGGTAGTGGCATCGTCGCTGTGCTCGAAGAAGTAGGCGATACCGTTTTCTTCCATGAGGCGGCAGGCAAAGGTCCAGTCGGATTCCCTGTACTGCACGCAGATTTCAAGCGTGGGGTAGGAGCCTTGGAGCGCAAAGCGTCGCTTGATAGAGCCGCCACCGCCACCAAGGACCGCAAGGAGCACGTCTACAACCTTTTGTTGCTGAAAGATCCT
>CAITRH010000279.1 GCA_903894755.1 uncultured delta proteobacterium | reverse complement strand
GTCTTCGAGAGAGGGGGGCTCGGAACTGCGGTCCAAGGGGCTCTCCTCCCCCCTCGCTCGAAGACGATTGTCCTTGCCCATTTGGGCAAGGATGATGTCGAGGGAGAGGGGGGCTGGGGGGGTGAGGTCTGCGCGAGCGAAACTCAGTGCACAAAGAGGGTAATCATCTGGCTCCACTCACCCGTCCCCTCCGAGTCCTTCACCGCGACCTCAAAGCCGATATTCGTATTCAGCGGCAGGTCATCGATCTCGGTACGCGCAATCGGTGACGCTTCTGCATTGACAACTGTCTTGCCACCGTCCGCAGTCCACCTCCAGAGGTACGTCCGATGCTTCGCAGTCCCCCCTCCTGGGCCCACGAGCATCGACGCATTGGCTATTAAAGCCACCGTCCCCGGCTTCGCGGTGACCTTGCCCTGGAGAATAGGCTTGTCGTGCGATGGGGCGGCCGCGATCTTCATGCCTGCAGCCTCGGCATACGATGCCGCAAGCTCCGGCGACGCATCGACCAGTGACTGAACGTAAGCGCGCTCCATTTCCAGGCTACTCCACACGACATCACGCTTGACCCCACGCGCGCCGGTCATCCCTTTCACCTTGGCGATGGTCACCGCCTGATGGCTTTGATTGAGCTCTGCGATCTGAGCCCCCAGGACAGCCATGCTCGGGTTGGGGGCGGGGAAGAGCGCTGCGTTCTCGGACATCTTGCTGTGGATAGCCTTCGAGCCGGCGAGCAGCCCGGGGAAATCCTCCCTGTCGAGACCTAGAATAACACGAAGTCGATGAACCTTTGTCATAAGGCATGATTGGTACCGCTACAGCGGCCCCAGTCAAGAAATAAGTGCACCGAGGTGGTTACTGATCCATCCGAAGAGCGACGCGATCATACCGAGGATGGCTTCGATCGGGACGAAGAGGAAAGTATACGCACCGAGCAGAGACCCGTTCAGGCCGAGGAGGTAGGTGTTCCCTCCTAGGCGATGTGCTGACTAGACCGAGGAGGCATGTGAGCGGACCGAGGAGGCACGTACGCGGACCGAGGAGGCACGTACGCAGACCGAGGAGGCACGTACGCAGACCGAGGAGACATTCTCGCAGACCGAGGAGACATTCTCGCAGACCGATGGAATAGTCACTTAGGCCGAGGAGGCAACCGATCCTACCGAGGTCTAGATTGCCTACGGAGAGGCCTCGCGACAATTTGCCGCGCGCAGCAGCTTGGCGGTGGAAGCCCCGGTAGACGACCCCGACTCAAAGGCGTGGGGCTAAGGTCTGCGCGAGCGTTTGGTCTAGGTGTCCCCGGCCTGGCTGCGCTAGCGTATCCGCATCATGGAATCCTACGGTGCAAACATAGGCGCCACGCTGCTCCTCCGGTTCATGGCCCTCAGTTATAACCACCGTCCCTCGCTGCGGCGCTACCTCTATGGCGTCGATGGCCCCCTCGACCTCACCATCGGTGTCCGCACCGAAACAGGCTCCGTCGCCCAGAAGATCCGGTTCCGTGACGGCAAGGCGCGCGTGCTAGGCGCCTCCCACAACGACACCGACGCCACCCTTGTTTTCCAGGACAACTCCGTGATCCGCCAGATGCTCACCGCCCCTCCGAGTGAGCTCCTGCTGCTCCTGCTCAAGGGACGTATGCGAATGGAGGGCAACCTTGGCCACCTCTCCCTGTTCAATTACCTTCTGTCCGTGCTGATCGACAAGACGCGACTGCGTCCCTTGCCCGTACCGCCCAAGAACGGCGCGAGCAGCCAGGCGCGTCCCGTTCCCAACGAGCCAACACCGAAGTCTGTCGCCCACCGACCTCCATCGCAGCGGGTCGCGCGCCTCACCACAGGTCGCGTCGATGACGTGCGCTGGCTCGACGAGCCGTTCCTTGCCCGCTATACGCTGGCCGACTTCCCAAGACTTGCCAGGTTCCTCGCGGAACATTTCGACACGGTCCCCGAGCTATGTTCGGAGCGTCCGCTGCTGCTGACCCGCTACTTCCGCCAGCACGGCTTCGAGCACGACAGCCAGGGACATCCCCACGTGCCCGTGTTGCGCCAGGCGCAGGCTGTCGCGCACCTGCTGGCGCACAAGGTTCCGATCATCCGCGACGGGGATCTCCTTGCCGGTACCACCACGGCATGTCCAGTGGGTGTGGTGCTCTATCCAGACGCGCACGCCTTGATGATCTGGGGTGAGCTTGGGTCCGTGAGCGGACGGGCGCTGAACCCCTATCGTGTGACGCAAGAGACCGCGGAGCTGCTGCACCACGAGGTATTCCCCTTCTGGCTGCACCGCTCGTTTCGCGAGTGGGTACGTCATCGTCACGGTCAGCCCTTGTGCCAGCAGCTGGACGAGCGCTTTGCAGTGTACTTCTCGTGGAAGACCGTAGCCCTGTCGCACACGGTGCCGGACTTCCCACGCCTTCTGCGCCTGGGAACGACAGGGCTCACTGCCGAGATCGATGAGGAGCTTGCGCGACTGAAGGGCGACGACGAGAAACGTCACACCCTGACCGCAATGCGTTTGAGCCTCGAGGGGCTCGTCGCCTACGCTCGCAACCTGGCTGCGCAGGCGCGACGCGAGGCAGTCAAGGTGGCAAGTCCTGAGCGCAGCGCCGAGCTTGTGGATATCGCCCGCCTATGTGAGCAGGTCCCTCAGTATCCTGCGCGCACCTTGCACGAGGCGCTCCAGTCGATCTGGCTTGGCTGGATAGCGCTGCACATGGAGAACACCAACGCGGGGTTGTCGCTTGGACGGCTCGATCAATGGCTGCAGCCGTACTTCGACGCCGACATGGCCCTCCTTGCGACGCCTGCCGAGCGTACCGCGTATGTACAGCGGGCCATCGAGCTTGTGGGATGTTTCTACCTGCGTTGCGCGGACCATCTGCCGTTGGTGCCCGACATCGGCAACTACCTGTTTGGGGGGAGCTCCTCGGATCAAGCGATCACCTTGGGGGGCGTGACGCCTGATGGCAAGAACGGGGTCAACGACATGACCTACGTGCTGCTCAAGGTGACCGAGCTGCTCCGTCTGCGCGACCCCAATGTCAACGCTCGTCACAACCTTGCGCACAACAGCGACGACTACCTACGTCGTTTGTGCGAGGTGAACCTCGTGACTGCGGCGACGCCATCCATGCACGGCGACGAGAGCGTGATGCGGTCACTGGGCCAGCACGGCTACGCGGCTTCAGAGGTACGAGACTGGTCGGCGACGGGCTGTGTCGAACCTACGCTGTCGGGGAGCCACATGGGACACACGGGCTCGACGATGTTCAATCTGGTTGCACCGCTGGAGATGGCGCTCGACGACGGGCGTCATCCGCTGATGCGCTGGAGCGTTGGGCCGCGCACGGGGGCTCCGGAGCGCGGGGTGCTGCCGACCTTCGAGGATTTCTATGCAGCTTACGAGGCGCAGCTTGCGTTCCTGACCCACCAGGCGGTGACCTACAACAACCTACTTGGCGAGGCGCATGCGCAGCTACGGCCAACGCCGCTTCTGTCGTCGCTCCTTCGAGGCCCGTTGCGCAAGGGGCGTGATGTGACCCGAGGCGGGGCGGAGCACAATACGTCCGGCGTGGCCTGCATCGGCCTTGCGGATGTAGTCGACTCGCTGCAGGCGATCCGGATTCTTGTCTACGAGCAGCGGATATGTGACTTTGCAGAGCTCAAGGCGGCGTTGCGCGACGACTTCGTGGGGCATGACGTACTGCTAGCCCACATCGAGCGTCGGGTGGCGAAGTTCGGCTCTGGCGACCAGGCGGCGCTCGACCTTGCAAACCGGGTAGCGCGGCGGGTCCATGACGGCTTCGCAGCGCGCGCGAACTTCCGTGGTGGGAAGTACACCACTGGGTTTTGGTCCATGTCGAACCACGTTGCCTTCGGTGGGCTCACCGGGGCGTTGCCCTCTGGACGTCGCGCGGGCAAGGCGTTCACACCAGGGCTGACTCCGTCGCCGCGCGCGACAGACAACCTCCTCGACAACCTGCGCGACGTAGCCTCGCTCGATCCGACGAGCATGGACAACAACATAGCGTTCAACATCAAGTTCATGCCGGCGGCGAGCACACCTGACGATGACGGGCACGCGCGAGCTGTCGATCAGATGCACGCCTACGTGAAGACCTACTTCGAGCTTGGGGGGATGCAGATGCAGCTCAACGTGGTGAGCTCGGCGATGTTGCGCGATGCCATGGCACATCCAGAGTGCTACCGCGATCTGCTTGTGCGCATCTCGGGCTACAACGCCTACTTTGTGACACTCAATCCCGAGATGCAGATCGAGCTGATCGAGCGGGCGGAGTACCAGTAGCTCGTGGCCATCGCACCGCTGATTGTGGAGATCAAGGGGAACTCCCTCGACGACGGTCCTGGGATACGCTCCGTCGTGTTTTTCAAGGGCTGTCCACTGTCGTGCGACTGGTGCCACAATCCAGAAGGCAAGGAGTTGCATGTCGAGCTAGCGTTCGACGCGGGAGCATGCGTTCATGCGGGGGCTTGCGTCAAGGCCTGCGAGGCTGGGGCGCTTGATGCTGGACGTGTGGATCGCGAGCGGTGCACGCGCTGCATGCTCTGCGTGGAGGTGTGTCCATCGGGGGCGCTACGCACGGTGGGCCGTCAGGCGACGCTCGCTGAGATCCTGCGTGTGGCGGAGCGCTACAAGCCGTTCTACAGGACGTCAGGGGGTGGGGTGACGGTATCTGGGGGAGAGCCAACGTTGCACATGGAGTTCCTTGGCGAGCTTCTTAGTGCGTTGAAGGCGCTTGGAGTACACACGTTGCTGGAGACCTGTGGGCAGTTTAGTCTGGAGTCGTATTTAGCCAGGGTGGACCCCTACGTGGACCAGGTGTACTTCGACATCAAGATTCTGGATGACGAGGCCCATCGGCGCCACTGCGGGAGCTCCAATGCGCGGACACTGGCGAATTTCCGTGCGCTTCATGTGCGCTCAGTGGCTGGGGGAACGCCGGTTCTAGCGAGGATCGCGTTGATCCCGGAGCGCACGGCGACCGCAGAGAACCTGGAGGCCGCCGCACGTTTTCTACGCGACTGCGGGGCGAGCCGGGTGGCGCTACTTGACTACAACCCGTTATGGCACGCGAAGGCAGTCAAGCTTGGGGGGACACCATGTTTTGCGCGCAGCAGCTGGCTTACGCCGGAGGAGCGGGCGCGGGCACGTGCGTACTTTGCAGACTTCGAGGTAGTGTGACTGGGGCTCGCTGGGAAACCGCAGCGTTGATTGGGTGGCGTTGGATGGGGCTGATGGGACATCTGCAGGGGGCACGGGTCGCGTGAGCGGGTGGTATCTTGCGACGGCGCTTCTGACATGGGGGGCAGCTCATGGAGTCTTGGTGGTATCGGTTGGACGATTGCGGTGGTTCGACGGAGCACTGATGTTGTTGGTGCCGCCGCTGGCTGTGTATTGCGGACTGCGCCACGGAATGACTGTACGCGTTGGGGTGTGGTGTGGGGCGCTGGTTGCGTACGGGGTGGGGGTAGCGATAGCGTGATAACGCGCTCGCAAAGGGGAACGACCTCGTGATAGAGCGGCGCCGCCCATGGCCTTGCTCCTTCCTCTCGTCCCCGAACACGCTCGATCCACCACGGAGCTGCGTGTGCGCTTCTGCGACACCGATCTCATGGGGGTAGTCCATCACGCGAATACCTTCGCCTACTTTGAGATGGGACGCGTCGAATGGCTACGTCGGCGCGGCCTTAGCTACCGCGAATGGTCCGATCGGGGCCTGCACTTCGCCGTCGTAGAGGCCAACGCCAAGTACCGAAGTCCCGCGCGCTTCGACGACCTGCTCACTGTCGAAGTGACCCTCACGGAGCTTCGCCCCGCGTCTCTTCGCCTCGAATACCGCATTTTTCGAAGCGATGTGCTCATTGCCGAGGGGGGGACACGCCACGCTTGCGTCGACAATGCCGGCCACCTGCAACGCCTTTCCAAGGAGCTCATCGCAGTGCTCCAACGGCCCGAGCTCGAACCCAAGCCCGTCGAATTGGTACCGCGACCGTGAGGGAGCGGTGAAACTCCGCACGGCGTCCTAACCAAACCTATTTTGAGAACCGCAGGTCCGAACCTGCGGTTTTCAAGATGGGGTTGGTTTAACCTGTCGACGGCCACACTTCGTACATGGTGATCCAGCCGGCACGGACGTACGCGTTGAAGCGTGCCACCTGCTGGCCCGATGCCTGGTGGGTCAGCGTGACCGTCACCGAGCCCTCGGGGATGTTGACAATGAGCACGAGGCCGTCGCGCGTCGTGGCCGTGGCCGTTGGCGAGGGGAAACCCGCGTCGAAATACGAGATCGTCGCCTCTCGAGACAGCGAGACCACCACCCCCGGCGCCTTGTTTTCAGTGCAATCCGAGATATCGAGGACAACGTTGCCGCGCGTTGGATCGCCCTTCACGCCCAGCAGGTTCTGCATGATGCTCACGACGGTCGGCGTCGGGATCGTGTAGGCGGTGCGGCGAAGCGGGGCGTAGATCGGGTAGTTCCAGACGAGCATCGTGGGGCTCATGCCGGGAGCCTCGATCTGAAAGAAACCCGTGAAGCCATCCAGGAACTCGCCGAGCGGCACGGTGACCGTTGCCATCGCCGTGTCATCGGCCTTCTGCATGTCCAGGGGATTGGCGCAGTCGAGATCGAGCTTGTTGCAGACCTTCAGCGTAGCCCCCGCGATGGCCACCGTGTCGTCCAGCACGTCGACGGGGCGGATGGCGACGGTCGTCGTGAAGGTTGCGCTGCGCGGCGTCTGGTAACGTCCAGCGCACGCCCAGGTGCTGCCGAAGCAGACGCTTCCGCACTCGTCGTTCGCCTTCTGCACGAGGAGTGTCATGACCGAGGGTTCGGGGGGGACGGAACAACCGGTCATGCAGACTGGGTTTAGGCAGCGAGAGCGGCAGTAGACGCGGTCGGTGCAGTCGGCGTCGTCGCCGCATCCTGTGAGGTCGGTTCGGCATCGGCTTCGAATGCAGGCGGCGCAGACGGAGGGGTAGCCCTCGACGAGCCCGAGCCCGTTGCCGCACGCAGAGCACTTGGAGGCGCGGCAGCGGGCGAGAGCGTACTCCGCGTTGTCGACCCCCTTGGGATTGGTCCGGTAGTCGACGCGGCTCCGTTCCTTCTCGAAGCAGGCGGTGTGGCAGTCGTCGGCGGGGGTGGTTGTCCCGAGGGTCACCGCGGCGTTGGCGACAGGACAGGCGGCGATGCAGTCGTAGAGAGGTGCGCATGTCTGGCTCGCCCGGCACGCGGACAGCTCGTCGCAGCAGGAGTCTCCAAGGCAGGAGCCGCAGGTGGCGTCGGCGAAGCGGAATCCGCACGTAGTGGAAGGCCCGTCGAGGGAGACGTCGATGGTCGCTTCCGGGAGCACGCACGCGCCGATTATCAGTGATGGCGCGAGCCACACGGCTGCTTTCAGCGGTTGTCTTGCCATTGTTTGGGCAGTCTAAACCAAACCTGGCCTTGAGACTTGAAGGGAGCCTGGAGGCCGCAAACGTGGCCGCTCCGCCACGTTGCCTCCCCTGCCTCCGAGTGTATGCTGCGGTCCAGTGACTCTGGCGCATAACAGTACGATACCGGCCGACTTCGGAGGGGAGCCACCGCTACTTCCCGGCTGGGGACCCGGGCGCCTCGTTGCCGGCAAGTACCTTCTCGAACGGGAGCTCGCCGCCGGCGGAATGGGCTCCGTTTGGGTCGCTGTCCACGTCGTGCTCCAGTCACGGGTCGCCATCAAGCTGCTCTCGCCCCAGATCAGCGGAAGTCCCCAAGCCGTGAGCAGGTTCATGTTCGAGGCCCAGGTCGCCTCCTCGCTCCAGAGCCCCCACGTAGTCCAGATCTTCGACCATGGGGTCGACGACGGGGTTCCCTACATCGCCATGGAGCTTCTCGAGGGAGAGAGCCTCGCAGAGCGTCTGGCCAGCCAGGGGAAGATCTCTCTCGACGAGACCAAACGCATTGTCACACACGTGTGCCGAGCCATCGCCAAAGCCCACGACTCCGGCGTCGTGCACCGCGATCTGAAGCCCTCGAACATATTTATCGTGAAGAACGACGACGAGGACCACGTGAAGGTGCTCGACTTCGGCATCGCGAAGCTCGCGGACCCGCTCAGGGTGAGCACGTCGTCGCCAGGGCCCCCCAAGACGAAGACCGGGATGCTCATTGGCACTCCGCAGTACATGAGCCCGGAGCAGGCGCAGGGGACCAAGGCAGTGGACGGACGAAGTGACCTCTGGGCGATCGCTGTGATTGCCTTCGAGTGCCTCGTGGGAAGGAAGGCCTTCGACAGCGACGCGCTCGGGGATCTCATTCTCAAGGTCTGCGCGCAGCCGTTGCCCGTGCCGTCCGCGGTTGGCGTCGTGCCAGATGGGTTCGACGCCTGGTTTGCGCGGGGCGTTCACCGGGACGTGGCGCAGCGGTTTCAGACTGCGCAGGACATGTCCAGGTCCTTTCGCATGATCGGCACGTTGAGCGACGCAAGCGGGTTCCGGTCGGTTTCGGCTGCGGAGGTAAGCGACCGCGTGGTCGTGAAAGGGGCGGAGACCAGCGAGCGTAGCGATCGACTTGCCGCGACGCCGCCGGGTACGGAGGTCCCGAGCGCCCGCGCACGTCGTGGTCGTGTCTGGCAACCCCTTGTCCTGCTCGCCCTTGGGGCGGGACTCACCCTACTCGTGCTCGCCCTTCGCTCGGCGTCGTCAACCCCCACGACCCCGACCCGCGGCGCCATCTCGTCCACACTGTCCTCGAGCCCGCGCGTTCCGGAAGCGACCTCAGCTCCGTTGGTCCCGGCGACCTCAGCTCCGCTCGTTCCGCCTGTTCCGTCGGTTGTCGCGCCGAGCGAGACCTCGACGTCGACCCGCGCTGTCGATGCGGGCTTTCGGCCAGTGACCGGTGGAATCCGTCCCGTGCCCCGTCCGTCCTTACCCCCGAAGGTGGAGGTCACTCCTGCCGTTCCTGTTCCTACGCGCGCCTCGTCTGTTGCACCTCCCCCTTCGGTCCCCTTCGATCCCCTGCAAAGCCGACAATGAAGACAAGACTCACCGCGTTCGGCTTGACCCTCGCAATCGCGGTTGCCGGGGGCGAGGCACGCGCACAGAGCACGATGACAGCCGCCGAGATCCTCTTCGAGGCGGGCCGAGCTGCGGCAGGACGGGGAGATTACCGGGAGGCCTGCGCGAAGTTCGGCGAGAGCCAGCGCATCGATCCCGCCGTCGGCACGTTGCTCAACATCGCCGACTGTTCCGAGCGCCAGGGCAAGCTCGTCGTTGCCTGGGACAACTACACCCAAGCGCTTCGTCTGCTTGCCGCAACCGACCAACGCCTCGCCTACGCGCGCAAGAAGCGCGACGAGATCGGGGTACGTCTTGCGTGGCTAGCGGTGCGCGTGAAGGGGGGCTCGCCCGTGGGAACGTCCATTGTCCTTGGCGGGCAGCCATTTGGCGCGTCGAGCCTGGGCGTCGAGCTGCCCGTCGACCCGGGGGAGGTGACGTTGACGGTGAACGTCCCCGGTCGCAGGTCGGTTGTCCAGCGGCTTCGTCTTGTCGAAGGGGAGCATGCGCGGATCGAGCTTGGCCCCGGCGAGGAGATGCGTCCTAAGAAGGGATCGGGGCTGCGAACTACGTCGTGGATCTCCCTCGCGGTCGGAGGGGCAAGCGTGCTCACGGGGGCGCTGACTGGCGTCGCGGCGTTGAGTCGCAGGAGCGCGTTCTCGGGACATTGCGACGGCGACCGGTGTCCATCGAGCATGACCTCCGACGTGAACGCGTACAACACGTTCCGGACGGTGTCCTCGGTGACGCTCGTGGTGGGGGGAGTCCTCTGCGCGCTGGGCGTCACGGGGCTCGTGGTGTTTCCGACCATGCCCGATGCGGCCGCCGCCGCCGGCACCTTGCCGCACGCGTGGGTCGGCCTTGGTGCGGGGGGCCTCCAGGGGAGTTTCTGACTCTCCCCGGCTCCTCAATCAAAACCCAGGCCCCGGGCGATCCCCAGCAGCCGCCGAAGCACTTGGCACGACGCTGGGGGCGGGCGGCGCAACACTGCTGACCGAAGGAGCTGAACGTGGCCCAGGCAACGTCTTGCCAACCGGTGCTACCAGCGATCGCTTCGCCGCGGAAGGAACCAAGAGGTCCGCTCCGGCATCCTCCGTTGCTCTTGGTGCAGTCAGCGGCTCGGGCCCTCGAAGCACGCTCGTTGTCGGTGCCGCAGCGGACGGGACAATGGGCATGTTCGTACGCTCGGGACGAGGCACCACAATGAGCACCACCATGGTTGCCACGGTAGACAAAATCGCCCCCGCTGCCAGCCAGCCCACAGGACTCATCGCTCCTCGGCCTTCCACCGTGTGTCGCGTGTCCAGGGAGGCATCAGCGCCGCGAGCTGCACGAGTCCGAGCCATGGGCGACGAAGGGACCGTCACGTTTTCAACCGGCACTGCCGATGCCGTGGTCGCGTCTGGACCTCCCGGTGGGTCCACGATCGTCGGGACTAGCTCCCCCTCGCTTGGATGCGCAGGAGCAAGAAGCGCCACGGCCGTCGTTGCCGAAGTCGGCCGTTGCTCGTCGCACACACGCCGAAGGTTCCGCAGCTCGGAAGCGAAGGCGAACGCGTCCCGTGGTCGTCCTTCGGGTTGCCTGTCGAGGGCTCGGACCAGAAGCTCGTCGAGCTCGGTGGGGACCGCGATCAGTGTGGACAGCAGCGGAGCGTCTTGGGTGAGACGGGCCGCGGCGATCTGTTGAGAGTCGCCCACATGGTCAAGCGGCCCCCTTCCCGCGACCATCTCGAAGAGAATGAGACCGACCGCATAGAGGTCCATTTTTGGCGACGGCGCGTCTCCTCGAAGCTGCTCCGGTGCGGCATAGCGGAGCGTCCCCACGAAGTGCCCCGCCGATTCGCTCCGGGTGGCGTCGATGAGGCTCACGATCCCGAAGTCGAGGAGCTTGGTGACCGTGAGCCCGTCCGAAACCCGATGGAGAAACACGTTGTCAGGTTTGACGTCGCGATGGATGACCCCGTGCTCGTGTGCGTGTTCGAGCGCTTGGAGCAGATCGATGGTGATGCCGAGAGCCAACCGAAGCTCGATGGGCCCGTGCCTCTTGAGGACAGCCCGTAGGCTTTCGCCGCTCAAACGCTCCATGACGTAAAACGGAAGGTGCAACGCGTCGCCGGTCACGCCCGCCGTGATGACGTCGACGATGTTCGGGTGGCGAAGACGAGCTAAGGCGCGCGCCTCGTTTTGCATGCGTCGTGTCAAGTCGCGTCGGTCGCCGAGGTCCGAGTGGAGCGTCTTGACGACGTAGCGTTTGCCGATGCTGGTGTCCTCGGCTTCGTAGACTGTGCCCATGCCGCCTGCGCCGAGCTTTCGTACGACTCGGTAGACAGTTCCGCGAATGAGCTCTCCCGGCTCGTACGAGCTCCGCGCCATGGCACGGGACTGTACCTCAATGACGCAGGTTTAGTTGTAACGTGGGCGCATGACCGTGGTCACTGGAGCAGGAAGCGGCATTGGGGAAGCCGACGACGTTACGGGCTCTATCGAGCTGTTCGGCCCTTGAACGACGCGGCAGGTGCAGCTCCCGACCGGCCGCGTGGTGCTTCTCGAGTCTCGCATGGAGCCGGTGGCTCGACGGCGAAGGCGCGGTGCCACGCGTTTTTCCGAGCTTGCCGAGCTGCTTGGCTCCGGTGACGTTGGTCTGTTCGACGCCAACGCGCCGCTCGACGTGGGGGACCTCGAGCTCTGCGACTTTCACGCGCTTCGGGCCATCTTGACGCGTCTCGGATGGCTCGCCGAAGACCCGGTCGACTTCGCCTGCCGCAACTGCGACCAGAACCTGCACGTGGCTCCTTGCAGCGGACTCGCCCTGGGGCCGTTCATGGACGGCGAGCTGCACGATCCGGAGCTCGATGCGCGGCTCGATCTCACAGTTGCCCATCGCATCTCGCCCGTGGTGATCGCTGGGCAGGTGGTCACGACGGTGACGCTTGGGAGATTGACAGCGCGCGAGGCGATGCCGCTTCATCGCGCCCTTCGTCGGCGTCGTCTGGTGCTTTCTCCGCGTGTGGTCGCCGCGATGGGGGTTGTGGCGCTTGGGGAAGAACGCGACGTGCGCGTCATCGCGGGGGCTCTCGAGCGGGCATCGGAGCGCGCTTGGACCGACGTGACCGAGTGGTTTCTTCAAGCGCATTACCCGCCCCGTCTGATGGCGGCCTTCGTATGCGAGGGGTGCGGGGCTCGAAACGACGTGGACGCTCCCTACGAGCGTGAATTCGACGTCGGTTGGGACGAACAAACAGGCGAGGAGACAGCGGCAGACGACCTCTCGAACGCGGAAGATTTTCCTAGTTTCGACCAGTTCGATGAAGCCGCCAAGGGCATCGCCGACGGCCTGTTCGAGGCCGGAGAAGAGAGCCTGCTGTTCGTCGTCGAGGGAGGAGTCGCGGCGTGCGACGACGGGGGCGAGCCACTTCTTGGGTCCTACCTGCCCGCTTGCCTCGGCAGCGACCGAACGGCCAATCCAGGAGAGATCACGGTCTATTTCCGCACGTTCCGGGCTATCTGGCGCGAGGAGGGGCCTTACGACTGGCGCAAGGAGCTCGAGGAAACCCTTTGCCACGAGCTTGCTCATCACCGGGCGGGGGAGCGCGGGGGCGACCCGGTGGACGACCAAGAGCGGGAGGAGATCGACGACGAGGTGCGGCGTGTCGTTGGGGCTCGCGAGAACCTCCGAGCTTTGCCTCGGGCCCTTGGAGCGGACCTTGTGGCCTTTGTCCGCACGACCTGGCCCATTTGGCTGGTCCTTCTGGTGCTGTCTCTTGTTGTCATGAGCTCGATGCGTTGAGTCGCCTACTTTGAGAACCGCAGGTTGCCGCTCGCGCAGACCTCCCCCCAGCCCCCTCTCCCAGGCGAAAGCGAGGGTGAGCATTACCGGCTTAAGGATTCGCTCACTCGTGCCGTTTCGACCATCACTGGTCACAAGACGGCCGTATCTCGAAGGGACGTCCAGTCATTCAACGAGGGCTCCTCAGGACGGGGACGAGGGGGGCGGCAATCGACGCTCATGTCGGACAGCGAAGCTGACTTTTCCCTCTCCCTCTCGCAGGAGGCGCTGAACGTGACGAACTTTGGAGGCGTGGGCACCCGCACGGTGACGGGGAAATTGCGGCAGGCGATCGACCCAGCTCGCCCGGCAGACCGTGCTCGCGCTGATCGGGCAGTGAAGGCCTTAGGGGCCACGATCTCACAGTTGCCATCCCATCTCGCCCGTGGTGAGCGATGCGGGGCTCGAAACGACTTGGACGCTCCGTACGAGCGTGAATTCGACGTCGGTTGGGACGAACAAACACGCGAGGAGGCTGCGGTAAACGACCTCTCAAACGCGGAAGACTTTTCTAAGTTCGACCAGTTCGATGAAGCCGCCAAGGGCATCTCCGACGGCCTGTTCGAAGCCGGAGAAGAGAGCCTGCTGTTCGTCGTCGAGGGAGGAATCGCGGCGTGCGACAACGGAGGCGAGCTCGCCCATCACCGGGCAGCGGAGCGCGGCGTCGACCCCGTGGACGATCAAGAGCGGGAGGAGATCGACGACGAGGTGCGGCGTGTCGTTGGGGCATTTGGCGGGTCCTTCTGGTGCGGTCTCTTGTTGTCATGAGCTCGACGCGTTGAGTCGCTGGCTTTGCGCATTGAGCAGGTGCAAGCTGCAGCCATGAGGTGGCCGTGGTGAGGGGCACGACGAAGGGGGCGAGAGGGACAAAAGCACCGAACCGTCGTGGAAGCCCGGAGGCGGTCGAGAAGCGTCGAGCGGCGCGGCTGTTCAACGAAGTGCTCGGGGGGGGCGGGAGCCGAGGACCACTCGATGGACGCACGGAAAAGCGTCGGCAGCGTCTGCTTGGTGAGCTCGAAGCGGGCGCGACCCGCAGTGCGAGGGAGCTCAAACCGATCGATGTGCTTCTTCGTGTCCAGGAGCTTCTCGAGCTCGGTGAGCCGCTGGGCACGATCCGGAAGGTCGCAAAGGTGCGTCGAGCGATCATCGACCCCGACAACCTAGTGGAGATTGTGGGACGGCTTCACAAGGCCTACGGGTTTCGCCCCGAGGCGTACCGGTTCGTGGGGGTCGATGACGCGCTATTGAGATCCGCAGGGGTGCTTCCAGGGGATGGACCGCGGCGACGCATCAAGAAACGTGCTGTCTGAGGCGTGTTGCCCGAGTGCTTCTGCGGCGCCTGGGTCTTGAGAGCGTCAGGGTTTGTGGGGCTCGGAGGCGAAGAGGGTGAAGCTGTCGACTGTGCTGGGCCTAGCGATCCGCGTTTGGTACGCCTGATCGTCGCGCGCGATGTCACGGGTCTTGGCGATCTTGTAGACACGCACCTCGCCGGTTTCGGTGAAAAATACGATGCGGCGTCCGATGCGCCCTCCGACGTCGCGTGCAGCCACGTTGATCCCCTCCTCGCTTAGAAACGCCAGGGCAAAGGCGATGTTCGACGCCGGGATTCGATCCATGTCTCCTCCCGAGTTGAGCACGTGGGCGCCGCCGAACACTTTGGCGATGAGGTGCGTTCGATTGGCCCCCCGGGCGAGCAGCTCGTTGATGAGGAGCTCCATCGCGTGGATCCCGAACCGTCCCGCGTCCGTCGAGAAAAACTGCGACGTCGGCAGAGGCTCGGGGAGCATGAAGTGGTTCATGCCGGCCAGGCCCGCGATGGGGTCGCGTAGGCAGACTCCGACACACGAGCCGAGGATGGTCGTGAGAATGACCCGGTCTGCCGACGTGGCGAATTCGCCTGGGTTTAGGAGGAATCGATCGCGGCCAAAAGTGTGATCGTACGTGCGTAGCACCGGCGGTCCTTGTGGGGTCTTTCAGATGACCTCTACTACTTGGCGTAGTCGATAGCGCGGGTCTCGCGAATGACCGTCACTCGGATTTGTCCCGGATAGGTGAGCTCTTCTTCGATCTTCTTCGAGATCTCCCGAGCAAGCATGGCCGCTTCGGCGTCGCTCACCTCGGCGGGCTCGACGATGACCCGCACCTCGCGTCCCGCCTGAATGGCGAAAGCGCGCTCGACCCCTGGGAACTTTCGCGAGATGACCTCGAGCTCGTGGAGCCGTCGAATGTAGCTTTCAAGCGCCTCGCGTCGAGCACCGGGACGGGCTCCCGAGAGCGCATCGGCCGCCATCACGAGGCTTGCAACGACGCTGAGCACGGGCTCGTCGCCATGGTGGCAGGCGATGGCGTTGACGATGACCGCGTCTTCGCCGCATTTGCGCGCCTGCTCGGCCCCAACCGACGCATGCCCCCCTTCCTGCTCGTGACTGACCGCCTTCCCGATGTCGTGCAGGAGCCCCGCCCGCCGTGCTGCCAACACGTCTTGCCCCAGTTCGGCCGCCATCAGCCCGGCAAGAAACCCCGCTTCGATCGAATGCGTCAGGACATTCTGCGCGTACGAGTAGCGGTAACGGAGACGTCCCAGGAGCTTGACGAGCTCTGGATGGACCCGCGTGAGACCTAGCTCGGCGAGCGCTCCATCGGCAGCTTCGGTCGACGCGGTGGCGATGTCTTCTTGGGCCTTGTGCACGACCTCTTCGATGCGGGTTGGATGGATCCGCCCATCGACGATGAGACGCTCCAGCGCCAATCGCGCGACCTCGCGCCGTACCGGGTCGAAGCAGGAGATCACGATGGTCTCGGGGGTGTCGTCAACGATGAAATCGACCCCGCAGAGGTCCTGCAGAGCGCGGATATTTCGCCCCTCGCGCCCGATGATACGTCCTTTGAGCTCGTCGCTGGGAAGGTGCACCGAGGTCACGGCGCGTTCTTGGGCGGCCTCGCTTGCGAAGCGCTGGATGGCGATGCCGATGATGCGCTTGGCGCGTCGGTCGGTCTCCTCGCGGGCGGTGTCTTCGATGAGCTTTGCCTCGTGTGCGGCGAAGCGACGTGCGTCGTCGTAGAAGTGCTCGAGGAGCGTACGTCGGGCCTCGTCGCCGCTGAGACCGGCGAGGGATTCGAGTCGGGCGCGGTGTTGGCTGACGAGTTTTCCAGCGTCGGCGCGCTGAGCGGCAAGGAGAGCGGTTTCTTGGCGCATGCTCGCGTCGCGTCGTCCGAGCTCCACGTCGCGGGCGGCGAGGAGCCCTTCGCGTTCGACTACAAGTTGTTCGCGTCGGTTCACGCGGTCCTCACGGGTGGCGAGCCCGCGCTGCGCTTCGAGTACCAAGCTTCGCGCCTCGGCACGTGCCGCTTCGCCGGCCTCGACGATGGCCGCTTTTGCTGCCAAAGACGCCTCGATGCGTACCGTTTCGATTTCCCGTTGCCCCTGGGCGAGCTCGATGCGCGCTTCGGCCAGATCCCGCATCGCACGCTCGTTCCGGGGGACCCAGAGCGCTCGACCCACTACGTACCCGACGACGACGCCTACTACGATTGCGGCGACGACGACGAAGGGCATCGGTCTCCCGCGACGCAGAACACGCGTTGATCCGTCACCACCCAGCTCACCGCGATGTCATGAGGCGCCCAAGGGATCTCCGGCACGATCTGGTAGTCGTAAAGAACCGTCAGCGTGATCGCCGGTGGCGCATAGCGGGGAAGGGTCCGGTCGTACGAACCGATGCCGTACCCGATCCGGTATCCCGAGGGATCGGCGGCCACGGCCGGCACGACGATGACGTCGAGGGGGCCCGAATCGGGAGCCTCCGGCGGGGGCTCGAAAAACCTGTGGCCACGTTCACAGAGGTCGTTGGTGTTCTTGACCTCGGCAAAGCGCATGACCGGCGTGTTGTCGACGAGCGTTGGGTAGGCCACGCGAACGTTCCGGGCGCGAAGCATCCGATCGAGCGGCCGCAAGTCCACTTCGTGGCGCTCTTGTAGCGGCCAAAATAGCGCCACGGACTTTGCGGCAAGAAGCACTGGATGCTCCGCGAGGCGCGTTACGATGTGGACCGAGCGCATCGCACAAGCCTCGGCAGGGGCGATCGATCGAAGCGCACGCATGCGTTTTCGAAGCTCCGCTTTAACGCGTCGTCGAAGTCTTTGCTCGTCTTGGGGTGATGCCTGCGACATTCTCAGCTCCTCGCGCATCGTAGCGGAGCCACGCCAAAGGAGCGACCCTTGACGTGGGGAAGGAGACAGGACCAATGAAGACGAAAGTTCAGGTCATCTTTTACAGCATGTACGGGCACCTTTACCGCATGGCCGAAGCCGTCGCGGCGGGGGCTCGCGAGGTGGAGGGGACCGAGGTGACGGTTCTCCAGGTCCCCGAGTTGATCGCCGACGCCGTGCTCGAGAAGAGCGGCGCAAAAGCGGCACAAGGTGCGTTCGCGCATGTCCCCCTGGCCAGCGTCGAGGGGCTTGCGGACGCCGATGCGATCATCTTCGGTGCCCCCACCCGCTTCGGGAACGCGTGCGCTCAAATGCGAAACTTCCTCGACCAAACCGGGGGCCTCTGGTTCAAAGGGGCGCTCATCGGCAAGGTGGGAAGCGTGTTTACGTCGACCGCCACGCAGCACGGGGGCCAGGAATCGACGCTCCTGAGTTTTCATACGACCCTGCTCCATCACGGCATGGTCGTCGTCGGGGTGCCGTATTCGGAACAGAGGCAAATGACCCTCGCGGAGATCTCGGGCGGCTCGCCCTACGGCGCAAGCACCATCACGGGCGGCGACGGCTCACGCCAACCCAGTGACAACGAGCTCGCCATCGCGACGTTCCAAGGACGCCACGTGGCAAGCATCGCCAAACGCCTGCGGGGATAAGGGACTCCCACGATCTCCTCCCGCGGACCTCACCCCCCCGCGACTTCGCGCTTCTACAAATTCCCCCTCCCCAACGATGGGGAGGGGGCCGATGTGAACGCTCCGGATCGTGTGGGGGTGAGGTCCGCGACGCTTCCCCTTTCCCCATCCGTCTCCTAGGCTCGCCCGCCACGGAGGCTCGTCATGTGCGGAATCGTTGCGTACGTCGGCTCGCAGGACTGTACCCCCATCCTCGTCGACGGTCTGAGACGTCTTGAATACCGCGGCTACGACTCGGCAGGTCTTGCAGTCCACACGGGCCAAGGCCTCGCCATCGTTCGGGCCGTCGGCAAACTCTCCAACCTCGACGCGGCGCTCAAGAAAACGCCGCTCTCAGGCACCACAGGCATCGGTCACACACGCTGGGCCACCCACGGACGTCCCAGCGAAGCCAACGCCCATCCCCATGTCGCCGGTAAAGTCGCGGTGGTCCACAACGGCATCATCGAAAACCACATCGCCCTCCGACGCGCCCTCGAAGCAAAAGGAGTCCGCTTCGCCAGCGACACCGACACCGAGATCATCGCCCATCTCGTCGACGAGGCGCTCCGCGGCGGTGTCCCACAACTGGTCGACGCCGTACGTGCCGCTCTCCGACAAGTCCGTGGCGCCTACGCCATCGCCGTCGTCAGCGGGGATGCTCCCCACGAAATCGTGGTCGCCAAAGAGGCTTCGCCGCTGGTCCTCGGGGTCGGCGACGGCGAGACGCTCGCGGCCAGCGATGTCCCCGCTCTCCTGTCGCACACACGCGACGTGATCTTCTTGCAGGACGGCGACGTAGCGGTGCTTCGCAAGGACGGTCCGGTGATCACGCGCCTCGATGGTTCCGCCGTTGGGCGGCCTTCCAAGCGTATCGACTGGTCCCCCACGCAGGCCGAAAAGGGGGGCTACAAACACTTCATGCTCAAGGAGATCCACGAGCAACCTCGCGCCGTCGAAGACACGCTGCGGGGAAGGATCGATCTCGCCACCGCCAGCGTCTTTGGCGAAGCCATCGGCATGACCGACGCGCTCGCCAGCTCGATCCGACGCGTGTACTTCGTCGCGTGCGGCACGAGCGCCCACGCCGCGATGGCTGGACGTTACTGGGTGGAACAACTCGCGCGCCTTCCAGCGTCCGTCGAGATCGGGAGCGAGGTGCGTTACCGCGAGCCGGTCTTCGGCCCGTCCGACCTGGTGGTTGCGGTCAGCCAGAGCGGCGAGACGGCCGATACGCTTGCGGCGGTCAAGTCGGCCAAGTCGATGGGGGCGCATATCCTTGCGGTGGCCAATGTGATCGACAGCGCGATCCCGAGGGCAAGCGACGGGGCCTTCTACACGCACGCAGGTCCCGAGATCGGCGTGGCATCGACCAAGTGCTTCACGACGCAGCTCGTGGCGCTTCTGATGCTCGCCGTCTACCTGGGGCGAACTCGTGGGAGCCTTTCGGAAACCGAGGCACGTCGGGTGCTTGACGCGCTTGCACATGCGCCTCACTTGATGCGTCAAGTCCTGGCCAAGAGCGAAGAGGTGAAGTGGATCGCCAAACGCCATGTGAAGGCGCGCGACATGTTGTTCCTGGGACGTGGCACGGGGTATCCGGTGGCTCTCGAAGGGGCCCTGAAGCTCAAAGAGATCTCGTATATCCACGCCGAGGGCTACGCGGCGGGCGAGATGAAACACGGTCCCATTGCGCTCATCGACGATGCCATGCCGGTGGTGGTCGTCTGCCCCAAAGACCATCACTACGAGAAGACCTTTTCGAACATGCAGGAGGTCAAGGCCCGCGAAGGACTGCTCATCGCGGTAGCGACGGAAGGCGATCGCGATGTGTTGCGTCTACTGACGGCCGATGCGGCACCGCGCAGCATGTCGTGGCGCGGAGGGGGAGGGGGGGCTGAAGTGGTTGCGGATATCATGGAGGTTCCCGATGCGCAGCCCGAGGTGCTTCCACTGCTGACGGTGCTGCCTCTTCAGCTCCTTGCGTATTACATGGCGGACCTGAAAGGGACCGACGTAGACCAGCCGCGCAATCTCGCGAAGACGGTCACGGTGGAGTAGGCGGAGAGCTGATCGATCGGCTCAAGGATGAGGGGTTCGTCAGCAGCCCACGACGGCGATGTGAAACTCGCCTTTTTCGAGCTTTTCCCTCTGACGACGGGCTCGACCGCCGAGCGCCTGCAATTCGCGCCGTTCGTCCTGCGAAAGCGCTTCCGGCTCCAGGTCCACCAGGCCCTGCAGACGCAACGTTAGCGCCGTAAGGGCCTTGAGGGGGCCAAGGTTGCGACTCTTCACCTGCTCCCAATCGTCTCCCATATTCTCTTCTCCGTAATCCTTCGTTCCGAAATCCACCCCTACTGCCGCACCCGCGCCAGCGCCCACTCGCGCGCTGCGTTGATCTCGGACATCTTGCGATGCGCCAGTTCCTGAAACTCCCGCGGAAAGCTGGCCAAGAGGTCTGGATGGTACTGCTTCGAAAGACCCCGAAACGCCGTCTGGATTTCTCCCGCGGTCGCCTGCCAAGGGGACATAAAAGCAAGCAGTTTTTCCCTCTACGTTGACAGTCTTCCTATAGTCGCCGTCACTGTCGCCGTACGACGAGGCCTGGGCCTTGAGGAAGGGGCCCGATGGCTCGCGCATGTGCATCACTGCCACCGTGTCCACTGGAATCTCCACGCCGAACTCGCTAAACTCCACTGTGACAGCCCGACCTACCGCGTCATCCCGCCAGCTCGCGTTGGCAGGCAGGTCCGAGGACTCCGAAGCTGCCGGCGGCGGCGAAGTCCCTGTCGTCGTGGTGCTTGCGCCCTCCTCGCTTCCACCGATCGCACCGCCCAATGCTGCGCCTGCTGCGGCCCCCCACGGGCCACCAAACACACCACCCACTACGCCACCTACCACTGCACCCAGCCAGCCCATGGTACCTCCACAGAAGTTTCGAGCATCCGGAGCCGTGGACGCCACCACGTCAAGCGGAATGCGAAGACGACGCACTCGACGTCGAGACTCACAGCCCCAGTCCCCTTCTCTAGTAGCTCGCGGCGGAAGTCCTTGGACACTCCGGGGCAGTCGAGGGGCAGTCGAGCCCACGCCACCCACGACCCAGGGTTACCTACCCTGGGCTGTTCTGATTCGCCCCTTCGGGGCTGCCAATCAACGCACGTCGTCCC
>CAITRH010000278.1 GCA_903894755.1 uncultured delta proteobacterium | reverse complement strand
GTCTGGCAGAAATGGCGGGTCTCGATCTGGACGTGGTTTATACGACAACGGCTAGCGTCGCAGGGGTGGCTGCTCCTGCGCTGTTTGCGTTGTCCAACGTGGCGCGTCCGACGACCACGACGTTGCAGGTGAGTTCGACCACGTTGGAGGTGGGGGAGGTGGCGACAGTGACATCGTGTCAGTGCGAGGCGGGGCGGACTTCGGCGAAGGCGCCGGGGGCTCCGTTGGCGCTACTCCTGGGGTTTGCTCTGTTCTGGTGGCGTCGATGCGGAAGCACTGTGCACTAGCCAGCCACGTTTCGAGTCCCGGGGATCGGTGAAGACCACATTGGCCTTGACCTTTCCCGTGGCGTGTAGCCTCCTTCTTCCCATGCCCTGCTGGTTCAACGTTTCTGGTCCCTGCCGCTCCGGCGATCACTTCATGATCCCCATCGGCCCGCGCTTGCCTACGCTGCCCACTCATCGAGCGCCAAGCGTATTTCGTGGTCCACGCTCGCTCAGGCAACGCTTCCATCGCCCTATCGCACCGTCGAAAACCGAACACTCCCCAGTACAGTGCGCCCTGGAAGCGGATACTCGAACGCATCCCCAATCGGCGCCCGCACCGGCCCAAGAACCCCGTCGTACGTCGCCACCCGCACATCAAACAGGTTTCGTACGTCGAGCGCCAACCGCAGCCCCTTTGCAACCTCCCATCGCACTCCCATCCCCTGAAGTACCCGCGCCGGTACTGGCACCGACTCGGAAGCGTCCGCAAACATCCCGCTCAACAGGTCCAGCCCGTAGCGCACGCGAACCGGCCCAACTGCATACGCCAAGTCCAACACCAAGTCGTGCGCAGGACGTCCCGGGAGCGCAGGCCGTACGCAGGTCGACAGCGACGTTGACCCGCACACGTCGAAGTTCGCCGTTGCAAGCCCCGTATACGACACGCGCCCTTCGAAGTTTCCGCCGCGCAGCCGAAGCTCCCCCTCCACTCCCAGCAGCCGTGCCCTCCCGATGTTCGTCGCTTTGGCCCTTCCATACGCCCCAACGTACTGAAATACGATAAGGTCCTCTGCCCATGTGGCAAACCCCGTCAGCTCCAACTCCACACGTAGCGGTCCTACCTGTCCTCGCAGTCGCCCCCCGCCATCGATGACCCACGCCGACTCTGGACGAAGCGCTGGGTCTCCTAGAAAAATCCCTCGATTGCCAAAGCGTTCCACAAAGCTCGGCGGACGGGCCACTGCGCCGCCGTGCATCGCCACGGTCCATGGACCTTGCGAAAGCTCGACCCCCACATGCCCAGTCCCTCGGTTATCGTCCCGTGTGTCCGCCGCAACATCGCGCCATCGATCGAGCCGTCCCGACAGCCCCACGACGCAGGCAGGCGCCGTCGACATGCGCCATTCGGCATCCACCCCCAAGCCCACGCTGGCCCTTGTTGCAGCTGGTGGAGCAACCCCTCCAACGTAAAGACCCGGAGCATAACGCTCCTCACTGCCATCCAGACTAGCATCGACGCGCAGACTGTCCCAGCGCCAACGATGTCCCAGCGCCCCCCCGGCTGCAACGACAACGTCGCCGTGTTCCATTGCATCGAGCGTAAGCCTCGCGCCGCGGGCGTCGGTGCGGAAATGAGTGAGCTCGCGCCGTCCCCACATGCGTGCAAGCCAGGTCCCCATACCAGAGTCCAGGTTGACTTCCAGGGCTCCAAGGAGGCGCGTGGTCTCGAGGGTCGACTCGGGAGTGGGCGCCTTGATGCTTCCTGCAAGCCCCTGCTTTCGCGCCTGCGCCAGTGTCGTCACAGACAGCACACCGGCGCGGTCGCCAAAGCGAAATGGACGGGTCCAGCCCACCAGCCCGCTGACCGCCGCATGCCCTGCGTTGTCGCGCGTTGTGAACACGTCGTGGCCCGGTGTGGACGCAAGCGGGTCGAAATAGGTGAAGTCGTCGGTGGAACGCGAGGCGCTCAATCCTGTCACAAGGAGTCCCTGGCCCACGGGGTGGACATCGCCAACACGGGTACGGAGCACACCGTAGGAACCTACGCCCCACCAGATGTCGGTGCCAGGGGCGGAAGATGGACGGGGCGGGTCAAGGACCAGGGTCCCTCCCAGCGAGCCTGGGCCCAAGGTGGCAGGGGAAAAGGAGCGATGAACCTTGGCCTGCGAGCCGGGCCACAAAGGAAGGGTTGCCAGGTCGAGGGTTGGATCGGCGCCTCCGCTCAGTGGGACTCCTGCCAGGTACACGGCGACTTGGCTGGAGGACGACCCCCGGATGGAAAGCGTTGCAAAGCTGTCGTCCCCGCCCATACGTCGGACATGGACCCCTGCGAGAGGCTCGACGAGACTGGCAGCGTCGGTGACTTCACGCAAGGCTTTGCGCTCGTCGGCTCGCGAGGAGAAGCCGCCAGCTTGGGATCCGCGGACCTCGATTTCCTCCTGCGCGCGAGCCGTGAAGACGACAGCGGAGGCGGCGAGCAGAAGTGCAGCAGTAAGATGAGGCCTCGGTCGGGTCATGGGAACACAGGGGAGAGGAGACGAGCTGCATAGCAGGTTTTCAAGCGCCTGGGCAGACCGATCCCCGCGTTTCGCCGCAGCAGGCGCCCGCCAACGCCGCCGGGAGCGCCCCGCGGCGGGACACAACGCGCGCAAACCGGAACAAAACCTGCGGGGCTTCGACCGCAGGCCCCACCTGTCCGAGCAAACGGGGCTGTGTCCCGCACGCAGGCTTCTCAGGTCCGCGCAAGTTATAGCGGGGCCTGGCCTACGGGAACATTTTGCCGAGCAACAAACCCGCGCGTTCGGCCAACATGGACTTCTTCCCCGCGCAGAAACCCGTGTCGGTCAAACGCGCGGCTTACCGCGCCGGACAAAAGTCCATGTCGGCGAGCCACAGGCCTCACCGCGCTGGGCAGGAAGACGATGTGCGCGAGCCCCCGCAGAAACGGACGCGGGGAAAAAGTGCCGCGTGCGAAGCGCACCTGTTACTGCGCCGGACAAAAGTCCGTGTCGGCGGCCGATCGGGTCGAACCGCGTGGCGCGTCGGCGCTACCCCCGGATCACCACCACCTCGCGTCCTGAAGGCGTCCGTGCCTGCTCGGTCGTGGTGCGGTCCTCGATGGGCTCGAGCCCGTCGCGTCGATCGAAGATCACCAGCCAGCCCGTCAAGTTGGCGTTGGCCTGACCGAAACCTGCAAGGTACGCATCAAGCTGCGCAAGTCCCTGTACAAGCGGATCCTTGCGCTTCTGACGCCACACCTTCAGCTCGATGGCCAGCACGTCGGGCCCATAACGCAGACACACATCCATGCGCCCCATGCCAATGGCGTAGTCGCGCTCGAGGGTCCCACCGCCGTTGGCTACGCGATGCAGGAACGCCATCATCACCAAGTGCGGCGCAAT
>CAITRH010000277.1 GCA_903894755.1 uncultured delta proteobacterium | reverse complement strand
CCATAAACTGCTCCCGGCTGAATGCGTCCAACGCTGGCGGTAGTTGAAACGTCTGCATGCCAAATTAGATGCGGCCAACGCAGAAAGGGTTTCACGCTCCGGTCTTTTTTTTTCTGCGTGTCCCTCCGCTCAGGTCGACAACACTTCGGACTGGACGCTAATCAATTACGACGGTGCAACCCGCAACCCGCGGTCGTTCGCGTCGGTGCAGGAGCCCGATGGCATCTGCGTTGCACCATTAGGACGACTCTATGTTGCCGCCAAGAACAACTGTGCCGGGGCCCTCGTGGTGCTGGACTCCACGGGTGCCTCCGTAGCCGTCGTGCCGATAACTGACGGGCCCACCAATTGCGAGTTCGGCGGTGTTGCTGCGAAAACTCTTTTCATCACGGCAAGGGTGCCCAAAACAAGGAACTGAACACGGTGATCGAGGTGTGCCTCCGATTGCCATCGAATGGAAGGAATGAACATGAAACAAATGAATTAGACCGTTGCTGTTGCTGTAGCCTCGCTCCTCATCTACCCAGCATGTTTCGCTGGAAGCGCCAACACGACCAACAGTGATGCGGTCACTGCGGACGCGGGCTTGGCGGACAACAGTACTACAAGCAGTACGGACGCAGCCACAAAGACCGATGCCTCTGCAAACTACCAGGTTGACGGCAGCCTTCCCACGACCGATGGAGCCGCTCCAACGTCCTGCCAAACGGATTCGAACTGCCTCGTCGCAGGTGCATGCCCCTCCGATGCAACGAAGGGGTGCGGCTGCGCTCAGACCCCGAGCGGCCTGAAGTGCGTTCCCAAATGCAGCTCCGACAGCGACTGTCCCAATGCGTCGCAGACCTGCGGCTCGGCCGGCGTATGCGTCCCGGGCAGTGACGCAGGGACACCTCTCAACGACCGCGACGGAGCTCCTCCCAATGGTGATGGCGGCGGTGGCGGCGGGGGCGGCGGCCCGGCCATGAACACTGCAAACACCATTTCCGACAACGCGCAGGCCATGACCATTGCCTTCGACGGCCTGGCGTTCGTGACGGGAAGCTTCTGCGCGCAGACGTTCTATCCCCCGGGCAAGGTCGCGGACTTTTTTGGATTCCAGTACCTTCGCGACAACGACCCGACCAACATGGGGCACAATGTTGAGTTCACGACGCTGACGGCAAACCCGGTCCTGACCATCTTGACCGACGCCCAACTGCAGATGCTGGCCGCTATCGGCAAGGAAGACACGACGCTAGGCGCACAATACGGAACAGCACGCTTCCCGCTTGCGATGGCGTTCCGACGCTTGAATGACGGTACCGTCCCCTCGGGTAAGACAGCCCTGGATCTCAACGCGGTGAAGGCCTTTTCCGCATATCTCTTTATCATCGACGGCCAGATGAGTTACTTGCGTGCGAAGGCCTATGCCGATGTGCTCAACTCCATGACTTCGGAACAAAAGGCAAAGTTCGACCTCGTGAAAGCCGGCGCAACCTCTACGGGGTGGATGGCACTTCAGCCGACTGACAGCGCCGCCAATACCATCATGGCAAAGTATGCAACCAACGGTGGAGACTTGCGCACCTATGCCGGAGAGTTGCTCGCGTGGTACGTGGGAGGAATTGACCCGGACGTGTACTGGTGCCCCGAGCGCCAAGGGACATACTTAGGCTCTTTCTTCATGAAAGATGTCAAGGCGATGGCAAACCCCGGCACCACCATCGATTCGAACATGACCGCAGATATGGGAAACTACTTTCTCAATCCGTTGGACACCACCCAGCGAACTAAGGTCACAAGCCTCGTGGATACGCAAAGGGACGCGCTGGGTGACATCGGCGCCACCAAGGGGATCACAGGGGTACGGACTCAAATCTCCGCGTTGCTGCGCGGCCTCCTGTCGGGCAAGACCGTCGATCAGGCGCAAGTCATCACACTTTCGAGCAAATATGGTGAGTACGATAGCGAGATCTCCTACTACTACGCAACAGCGTTCTCCACGTTAGGGCTGACCACCACACAGAAAGCAAGCCTGATGACTGAGCGCAAACTTGCCACGGCAGAAACCGGCGGCACACCGGATTACGATGTCTCAAAGTGCGGCAGTGGGCACTGGCACTACTCCGCGTACGACTCCACTTCTGCCACGGTCATCGATACGGACTTCATGTTCGGCGTCTGCTCGGCAGCAGGCACTTCATGCACCACCAACTGGAACTGCTGCTCCTTCTCGTGCGTCAGCGGCTCCTGCCAAAACTGACCGTCCTCCCTTAGCCCGCCCCCCTCCCTCCAATCCGTCCCCCCTCATCCCATTCGGCAAAATTCTGCGGGGTGACTCCCTTCACGCCGCCAGATCCATCCGATCCCTTGTGGGCACACATCTTGATAGTACATTGCGACCATGGAACACAACTTCAAAGAGCCCCTTCAAGGTTGCACGACGTTACGTTTCTGCTTCTTGGTTTCCATGGCACTGACGACAGCGTGTGTCGTCAACGCCAGCGGTCTCCCCGAGGCGAGCGACGCTGCGACAGCCCAAGATGCCGGTGAAGACAGCTCGGACGCAGGGAAAGACAGCGGGGACGTGGCCGATGGGAGCGCGGCTACGCTGTCCCTCGTGAGCAACGCATTTCAAGACAACGGAACCCTCCCGGCTCAATACACCTGCGACGGAGTTGGCAACAGTCCTCCGCTCGCCTGGACAGGAGCCCCGGAAAACACGGCCGAACTTGCCGTGTTGATGACCACAGCCGCTCCGGACGGGATGAAATGAAACTGGGTCCTCTATCACATCCCGCCTACCGTGACCGAGATTCCCGAGGGCGCGACGGGCATCGGTACCGCGGGACTGACAAGCGATGGACTGCTGCTGAAGTACTACGCCCCCTGTTCGCAGGGACCTGGAGCCAAACTGTATTCGTTTACACTGGTTGCGTTGTCCGGCGCATCCACACTATCGGTCCCCGCCGAGCAGGTTTCCGGAGCGATCCTCACGAGCTCCATGGACACGCTGACACTGGCGAGCAGCACCGTGAACGTCACCTATACGCGCTGAGTCCCACGCCGTGCTCGCCTTCTCAACGGCATGCTTAGTCCCGACGATACCCCCGCAGTCCACACATCGCGTGCGGCACCTGCCCGACTGCGAGCGGAGGCATGGGGACCGTCTACGTCGCCCGACGGACTTTCATGCCCGATGCGAACGGATTCGTCGCCATCAAGCGTCTCAACGTAATTGATTAGCGTCCAGTCAAGCAGACTGAAAAACGACAGCGACAGTATAGCATCTATGTGCAGGGCAGAAGATGCCGTGGAACGCAACGTGGTAGGGAATCGATTTCTTGGTGTCAGCAGAGCATGCGCGCTGCTCTGAAGCACTCGCTG
>CAITRH010000276.1 GCA_903894755.1 uncultured delta proteobacterium | reverse complement strand
GTCTTCGAGCGAGGGGGCTCGGAACCGCGGTACAAGTGGCTCTCCTCCCCCCACGCTCGAAGACGATTTTACTTGCCCGCATGGGCAAGGAAAATGTCGAGGGAGAGGGGGGCTGGGGGGGTGAGGTCCGCGGCTCGGATCTGCGGTTTTCAAAATAGGCTTGGTTTAGTTAGCTAGGATTGGCGAGGCTGCGCGAGCCTCCTGGCAATCGCATGAAACGGCCTCTCGATCACCGGAAAGGCCGCAAAAGCAACCCCCACCGCCACCGCTGCCGAAATCGCACAACACACCGGTGCCCACCCTACTCCCAGCCGCGCTAACGTCAGCTTGCCTCCAAGGCTCACCACCGGGTTGTGC
Source organism: uncultured delta proteobacterium (assembly GCA_903894755.1). Taxonomy (GTDB): domain Bacteria; phylum Myxococcota_A; class Polyangia; order Polyangiales; family Polyangiaceae; genus CAITRH01. The sequence goes on along the minus strand of CAITRH010000276.1, from coordinate 2,789 downwards.
GTCAGGTACAGCGTGTACGACACCACCCCAACAGCCACCAACGGTTTCGCACCAAGCAGCCTCGCCGTTATAGACCCTGGTCGTTGCACTAAGAAAAGGCCAGTCCCTCCCCCGATGCACAACTGCTGCAGCAGCCTCGAAAACGCCGGCTGGCCCGGGATAAAACAGGCCATGACAAAGAACCCCAACGCAACCAGCGCTGTCCATGCGCTCAAAAAGCGCCCCTTCGCCACCATCGCCGCTGCCACCATCCCTGCCACGAAGAAACACAGTAGCGATGGTAGTGAGTGCCAGTATACGAACTCCGCCATCCATTCGAGCGGCGGCGCAAGCCCCCACAAGGTCGCCCCAAGGACCAACGAGGCAACCAGTACCCAGCCCGGATGACGCATCCATCGCAGTAGCAGTGGAAACACTACGTAAAGCTGGCACTCCAAGGCGATGCTCCAGAAGGGCCCGGAAATGCGAAACACATGGTCTCCCGACAAGTTGTGCAGCAAAAGTAAATGCAATACCACGTCGACCATGTCCGTGGGCTGCTGTACGCTGAAACGACGTAACCCAGGAAGCTGCACGAGCAGCACCAACCCTGCCATCACGAGATAGTAGGGGGGAAGAATCCTCCAAATGCGCCGGATCACAAAAGGACGCAGTGCTGGCACCAATACGCCCCTCTGAAGATAGGGAAGCCCCAGGCAGAACCCCGACAGCAGCAGAAACATCGGGACCCCTAGATGCCCCCGACTCATCACCCGTAAAAGCGCGTTGGACTGGCCCATGTGCTGCTCGAAAAAGAACACGTAGCCGTGGTAAAACACCACCCACAACGCCGCGAGGGCCCGAAGCCCGTCCACATGGTCCAGCCGCCCCGACGTCGCAGCCACGCTATTGATCAGCACCGTCGGGCAAATCCCCGGCAGCGTCCTGCCCACCGGTGGAATCTGCCGCTTCGACGTCGCTGGCGGAGGCATCGACGGGCCCTGAGCCCGCGTCGATCTTCGATCGATCGAAGTCCACGAGGATCTCGCAACCGGTGGCCAGCAGAACCAAAACGGACGCGAGTACCCAGGAGGCTCCAGGTTGCTTCTTCATGACGTCACCAAACTCCTTGTGAAAGAGGACCTATGCGCTCAGAACCGCACCAACGCTCCGGCCCCGCCCCCCTGCGTCGTCACAATTGGCGTTGGGAACACGGTGAACGTGCTCCTCTTTGCAACCGTGCGACCTTGCGCGCTGCCCGTCGTGGTCGCTGGCTCGTCCTTCGTAAAGTACAGGACCGCGCTGGTGACGCCCAAGGTGATCGCCAAGAACAAGGACATATCGGCAATGAGCGCGTGGTTCTCGCCATCGTCGGCGCGCGACGTGGACGGGGCCTGGTTGTACTTGCTCTTGTCGTTGAGGGCCATGATGCCATAGACAGTCCCAACGCCAGCGGCAGCGAGAGCAATCCCACCGGTGACATAGGCGGGAACAAGACTGCGGGGCTCGGGTTTGGGCGCCTCGGGAGGGGGAAGAGGCGGCGGAACAGGAGGAGGCGGCGGCGGGACAACTGCGGCTACGGGTTTGAGCTCCGGTTTGAGAGGGACCACCGAGGCAAACGTGATTAGGAGCTCGGTGTTGTAAGGCTCGAAGCCTGCAGCGCGTACGGCCAGCGTGTGTTTGCCTGGGGCAAGCTCGATATCGCCGGTCGATACGTCTTTGCCATCCACCGAAACCTTGGCTCCTGGGGGGACCTCGAGGCGGAGCTTGCCTGGAAGGTCCTTGATTTTTGCAATGCGGTCTCGGATGCGCTCGGCCTCTTTGGCGAGAGGGGCGGGGACGTTGGCGAGAAAGCGCTCGTAGGCCTGGACTGCGTCGGGGTAACGATGGAGCTCGTCGAGGCAGATCCCAATGAAGCGCGCGGTTTGGGGGGTGCCTTTGATGGCATCGGCGGCCTGGAAGTCCTTGAGAGCGGCCTCGTAGTCGCCGTCCTTGTGCTTCTTTTCCCCCTGGGAAAAGAGGCGTTTGGCCTCACCTATTTCCGTGGTGGGGGCGATAGGACGTGGTGCAACAGCGGGGGCTCGAGGCCTCGGTTTGGCGGGAGGCTTCGTTTGCGCATGGGCCAAGGAGCCAAAGGCAAGGGCCCCCGCTAGCAGGCTGGCAACGATCGGTGAGGGGAAATGCCGCGTGTTCAAAACGTCCTCCGTCGCAGCGTTTACGCCTTTGGCGCGCGGAGCACAAGTTCAACGCGCATCGCCCTTTCCTCATAGGTGGCGGGAGGCGAGCCGTGTGTTATGCCGTACGCATGGCTGAAGACCTGACCACACAGATCCTAATTCAAATTCGGGACGAAATGCGAGGGATGCGCGGCGAGTTGCGGGATGTGACTGCCCGCCTCGACCAGACCAACACCCGCCTCGACCAGACCAACGCGCGCCTCGACGAGCTCGCACGACGCCAAACGGAAACTGAGATGCGTTTGGCGACGGAACTGATTGCCGTTGCAGATACGGTACGCGCACTGGGAACGGAGCTCAGAGAACGACGAGCCGAGCGGAAAGAGCTTGCAGTCCTTCGGACCCGTGTGGACCGTCTCGAGCAAACCATTGGTATTGGAACTGCCAAGAGCTGAACTTCCCTGGGTAGGTGGCGGGAGGCGAGCCGTGTGTTATGCCACACGCATGGCTGAAGACCTGACCACACAGATCCTAATTCAAATTCGGGACGAAATGCGAGGGATGCGCAGCGAGTTGCGGGATGTGACTGCCCGCCTCGACGAGCTCGCACGACGCCAAACGGAAACTGAGATG
>CAITRH010000275.1 GCA_903894755.1 uncultured delta proteobacterium | reverse complement strand
GGAAAAGGCGTTGGGTTCTACGGGGGGGATGCAGCGTACGGCGGCCGATAGTCCGTACTATGGGGCCTGGCTCGAGACGGCACCGGTTCTCTACGGAGAGCTGCGGACCGCGCTTCTAGCGGGGGACCTGGCAAAAGTCGGGTTCTTGACGGAAAGGAGTGCGTTGGCGATGCACGCGTCGGCACTGGCGGCGGGGGTGGTCTATGTGACAGGAGCGACCCTAGATGTGCTTGCTGCGGTGCGAGCGCTACGTCGGGATGGACGGGTTGCGTATGCAACGATGGATGCAGGTCCGCATGTCAAGGTCCTGACGAGCGGTCGGGAGGCGGGGTTGCTGGTAAAAACGCTACGAGGGGTCCCTGGAGTTCTTCGGGTGCTGGAGACGGCGCCAGGAGACGGGGCACAACTAATTGAGGAGGCCTTGTGAGGGTTATAGCTCCGGGCAAGCTGCTTCTGACGGGGGCCTATGCGGTGCTCGAGGGGGCTCCGGCGATGGTCGTGGCGGTCGATCGCTATGCGATCGCCGATGATGTCCGTGGGGCGTCGCCTCCAGCGCGCGAGGTTCGGGTAGCCTTTGGCGACGGACAGGCCCCTTCTGTGGATGCTTCCGGGTTGTACCTGGAGGGGCACAAGCTTGGACTTGGGTCGAGTGCGGCTGTATTGGTGTCGTCGCTTGGTCTTCGTGAGGCAAGGCGCGGGGCCGATTTGGCCTCGCCGGACACGCGTCGGCTGATATTCGATACTGCCCGCAAGGCGCATGCGCAGGTGCAGGGAGGTGGGAGCGGTGTTGACATTGCGGCGAGCGTGTACGGCGGGCTTCTTCGCTACACCCTGAACCAAGGGCATGGCGAGGTGACTCCGTTGGGTTTCCCTGAGGAGCTGTCGCTGGCGGTGTTCTGGACCGGCGCGAGTGCAAGAACGAGCGAGTTACGTGGCCGTGTCGATGCACTTCGGGTTCGGGACCCTGCAATCTATAGAGCGCGCATGGGGGCACTGGTCCAAGCGGCCCACGGTGGGGCGGACGCGATGGTGAAGGGGGACGCCGAGGCTTTTGTTCCTGCGGCGCGGGCCACCTACGACGCGCTTGCTGCGCTTGGTTTGGCTGCGGAGGTTGGCATTGTATCGGCGCCAATGAAGGAACTGACGGAGCATGCGAGGGCCGAGGACGGGGCATTTTTCCCTTCCGGGGCTGGTGGCGGCGATGTCGCTGTGTTTGTGGGCATGGGTCCAGTGTCGCAAGCGTTCTTGAGCCATGCTCACCGTTTGGGATTCCGTCCTGTTCCCGTGGGCATGGACATGGTGGGAGTACGAGTTTCCGCGTGATGGCAAAAGAGGTAGTGATGGTGCGCTCTTCGAGACTTCCAGGGTTTTACAAGGTTACGGTTGACGAGCGTCGCTCGCTCGTGAGCGAAGCCACGGGCGCCGAGGTCGACGAGATCGCGCAAGCTCTCGACGGGGGCGGGCTCGACGCGGAGACTGCTGACAAGTTTGTCGAAAACGTGCTGGGGACCTACGCGCTCCCCTATGGCGTGGCGCTCAACGTGCGTGTGAATGGGCACGACTATGTGGTACCGATGGTGGTCGAGGAACCCAGTGTGGTAGCGGCGGCGTCCAACGCATCCAAGATGGTGCGTGCGGGCGGGGGGTTCGTGGCGGAGTGGGACCAACCCATCATGATCGCCCAGATCCAGCTTATCCAGGTTGACCAGCGCGAGGTGGCGCTTCGCCGTGTGCTGGAGGCCAAGGCGGAGATCCTGGAGCTTGCGAACAGGTCCATTCCAGGACTTGTTGCGAGGGGAGGGGGGGCTCGTGATGTGGAGGTACGCACCTTGGGTGGGCTCGAGGAGCGCATGGTGGTGGTGCACGTGCTGGTCGATTGCCGCGACGCGATGGGGGCGAACCTCGTCAACACGGTGGCCGAGGCGGTGGCTGACAGGCTGGCGGAGTTGACCTGCGGGCGGGTTGGGCTGCGCATTCTGTCCAATCTGTGCGACAAGCGTTGCATTCGGGTGACCTGCAACGTTCCAGCGCGGGTGCTTGCGACCGAGGAGATGGCAGGAGAGGATGTGGTGGAGGGAATTGTGAACGCGTCCCGTTTTGCCGAGCTCGATCCCTATCGCGCGGCGACGCACAACAAGGGGATTATGAACGGCATCGACGCGGTGGTTATTGCAACCGGGAACGATTGGCGAGCAGTGGAAGCGGGGGCCCATGCATTTGCGGCGCGCAGTGGACACTACTCGCCGCTGGCAACCTGGCGAAAAGAGGCGGGCGGGCTTGCAGGAAGGCTCGAAGTGCCGATGTCGCTGGGGACTGTGGGGGGGACCTTGCGGGTCCATCCAGCGGCGCGGTTATCGCTTCGCATGTTGGGGGTGACGGACGCGTCGGAGCTGGGGGCGATCGCGTGTGCGGTGGGACTAGCGTCCAACCTTGCGGCGGTACGTGCGCTTGCGACGGTGGGGATACAGCGCGGGCATATGGCGCTCCATGCGCGTGCAGTAGCGGTGGCGGCTGGGGCTACGGGAGGGTTGGTGGAACGGGTGGCGCAGATGATTGTGGAGGCGCGGGACATCACGCTGGAAGGGGCGACAAAAGCGCTTTATGTGCTCTCGGCGGAGCAGGCGGACGGTGCTACCCAGGACCCAGTCCTGGGCTGAATTGTATCGCCCCTTCGGGGCTGCCAATCAACGCTCGTCGTCATCATCATCTGTGCGTAAGGGGGGACCTGCTGCTTGCTGGAAAGGACGACATGCGTTGATCGGCAGCCCCGAAGGGGCGATACAATTCAGCCCAGGACTGGGTCCTGGGTAGCGAGTTTCAAGGGCCCCGCACGGCAATCCGATAGGGACCCCGCTTTTCCCCCTGCGCATGGGTCGACACACGCAGTACGTACTTCCCTGCGGACGGCGCCGTAAAGAAAAGCTGCGGGTCGAACCCGCCCCCGCTGTCGTCGTCCTCGGCGATCAGCGACTCCTCGTCGCCCTTGCGCACCAACAGCTGCAAGACCGTATCAAGCGAGCAGCAGGGTTCGGTCCAAGAGCGCTCTCCTGACACGGTCACTTGAACCGATTGTCCCTCGGCCAGCGAAAGTCCGTAGTCGTGTCCAAGAGACCCGTTTTCAAGCCGCATGTCCCCCCAGGTGAGGGTCCCTTTGCGCGTTTCCCCCACAGCCAATGGCTCGGGAGTCCTACGTTGTTCCATGGAACGGCGCGCTGGGCTCACCGGTCTTGACGGCAGCTGCAGTCCCTGCAAGATCTTCGTGGGATACAAAAGCACCATCCACGAGTGCTCCACGTCGCTCTTTCGAAGCACCACATCGTGTTCAACGATGGCCCGAGCCAAGGCTCCTGGAGGATCCACAGCCACCCGTACCCAAGGCGCCTTGCTGCGCAAGCGTTGCAGCAGCGCGTTTGCTTGGTTTACGCTGTCGCCCCAGGTTCCATGCATCGAAACCAGTTTGCGTCGTTGCTTGTCCTCTGGTGTCCCCCGCTCTAGCCAGCGGGAGTACACGTCGGCATAACCCGCATAAAGGGAATCGAGCAACACCACGTTGCGGACCTTGTCCTCCAGATCGCGCTTCTCGAGGATCTGGACAAGTGGAAGATATCCTGCGCTGTGGGCCATCAAGGTGATGCTCTCCAGGTCGTCGAGGGTCTTGGGACCTCCCAGTCCCGCGGCAAAACTGTCTTGCAAAAGCTCCTGCACGAAGCGTTTGAAGTACCCCGGTTGCGCCATCCTTCCTGGGGTGCCACCGCTCAAGAAGGAGAACTGCGGCAATGCAAAGAGCGACAAGGTTCCTGCATCGTCGTGTCTTGCGATCAGCCCTCCGCCTATCCAGGGGGGAAGCCCAGGACGGCAGCGCACGTCGCCGTTGAGCGCTAGCTGCAGCACACACATTTCTGAGCCGTGTAGGAAAATCACCAGATGCAGCGGTCGATGCGCGGCAAATCCCTCTGGAACATGCGCCACCATCCCAACGACATCGGCCGGTAGGGGGACCGGTGGCTCCTTCAGACGCGAGGTACCAGTCCAGTAGGGGCGAAGCGGCGGCTCCTGTGGTGCGGCGGTGGGCGCGACGACCGGTTCCTCGCCCTCCTCGTGGGCGGGGGCGGGGGCGGGAGCCGGGGCTGGCGACTGGCGTCGACACGCCATTCCGAGCCACAGGGGGATACAGCAAAACAAGCGGAACGCAACGGGCCAGCGCACCCGATGGGCCTACCACGTGAAAAAGGTGTTGATCAAGTGGGACCTAATCGTGGCATGCTCGCCTTATGCCTTTGCCTGTCCACATCACCCAGCTCATGGAATCATCTGGAGTCAAGTTCGGCACCAGTGGCGCACGCGGTCTCGTTCGCGATCTGACCGACCGCATCGCATGGACCTACACCACAGCTTTCTTGCAGCAACTCGACCTGTGTCCTCAGCAGCCCGTTGCCTTGGCAGGAGATCTTCGCCCCAGCACCGACCGAATCCTCCGGGCCGTTGCCCATGCCATCGAATGGCGCGGCTTGGTCCCATTGGTGTGCGGAACGATCCCGAGTCCCGCGGTTGCACTCTACGGCCTCGACAAGTCGATGCCAGCGATCATGGTGACAGGAAGCCACATTCCCGACGATCGAAACGGCATCAAGTTCAACACGTCCAAGGGAGAGATCCTCAAGGCTGACGAAGAGCGTATTGGCGCACAGGAGGTGCAAGTCCCGGACATTTTCGACAACACAGGGGCTTTTCTCTGTTCTCCTCACCTGCCCCCTGTGTGCTCTGACGCTTCCGAGCGCTATGTGCGCCGCTACACCGACGTGTTTGCCTCCAACTCCCTCGAGGGACAACGCATTGGTGTGTACGGCCACTCGGCGGTGGGACGGGATCTTATTGTGGAGATCCTGGAGGCTTTTGGGGCACAAGTTTCCCGTCTAGGCTGGTCGGACACGTTCGTTCCGGTCGATACGGAAGCAGTCCGAGCGATAGACATCGAGCTTGGTGCCAAGTGGGCTGCGGGGGGGGAGTTCGACGCATTGGTGTCGACCGATGGTGACAGCGACCGTCCGCTTGTGTCCGATGAGTGTGGCAAGTGGCTTCGCGGGGACGTAGCAGGGGTATTGTGTGCTTTGGAGCTTGGGGCTCGGGTCGTGGCGGTGCCGGTGAGCTGCAATACGGCGGTGGAGCGTTCAGGCTTTTTCGAGCGGGTTGTGCGAACGCGGATAGGTTCCCCTTATGTGATCGCTGCGATGCAAGATGCGGTGCGATCGGGAGCGTCGGCGGTGGTAGGTTACGAGGCCAACGGGGGATTTCTTACGATGTCGCCCCTCGAGGTAGATGGACGGGTGTTAGGGGCGCTTCCAACACGCGACGCTGTGGTGGTGGCTCTTGCCGTGTTGAGACGAGCGCGGAGGCGCAACGTGCCTGTATCCGCACTGCTCCGAGAGATTCCAGCGCGTTGCACGGCGAGTGACCGACTGGCGGAGTTTCCGACGGCCATCAGCACTGCGCGGCTGGGAGAGTTGTCTGGACCGGAGGCGATCGAGGGGGTGTTTGGCAAGGCGTTTGGGGGGCTGCTGGAGGTCGATCGGGTGGACGGGCTTCGAATGACCTTTGCTGGACCTACAGTGGTCCATGTTCGGCCGTCGGGGAACGCACCGGAGCTGCGATGCTATACGGAAGCAGCGACAGAAGAAGCTGCAGCGAAGGCGCTTGATGCAGCGCTGGGGATCTTGGCAGGCTGGAGATAACAGCCATCCCGACCCGCGGCGGTCGATTTTCGACCCGCGGCGGTCGATTTTCGACCCGCGGCGGTCAATTTTCGACCCGCGGCGGTCGATTTTCGACCCGCGGCGGTCGATTTTCGACCCGCGGCGGTCGATTTTCGACCCGCGGCGGTCGATTTTCGACCCGCGGCGGTCAATCCTCGACCCGCGGCGGTCAATCCTCGACCCGCGGCGGTCAATCCTCGACCCGCGGCGGTCAATCCTCTCACTCGGGAGATGACTCCGGGACCTTCTGTAGCGGGTCCAAACAGCAACGCACTCCGAGCGAGTAGTCGACGTAGCCCTTGGGATGCGCCTGGATCAACGCGTCGCACCCAGCATGGGTTGTGCGCGAGTAAAAGCCTCCCGCAAAGGCTCCACGGGGATGGGCCACCCACTCGTCGAGATTGCCCACCAGATCGTAGACTGCGTCACTCCCCCAGACGCTGCGACAAGTGGACGTTGCACCGGTGGGTCGCAAGAGCGGTCCACGTGCTCCTCGCACGAAACCAAGGCGCACGTCGAGATGCCCGATGGACGCGTTGCCATGGAGAAAGGCAGCGGGATGCTCCTCCCGATCGACATTGCATGCGCCTGCAATGAAGTGGTCGCCATAGGGGAACCGAGTCCCTTGCTCGCCCTGACAGGAGGTCCGAAACTCCTTTGGGCTGCATAGCCTTTTTCCCGCCCGCCCACACGCCGCTTCGGCAACGTGGCCCTGTACAAAGGCGCTTGGACGAACCCCAGCCCGCACCAATGCAACAGGAGACATACGCCGCGGATCAGGCGTGAGAAGCGGAAGCGGCATGGCCCGCGCATGAACATCGCCCCAGCGTGTCCTTGCGGTAGCCCAGTCACCGACGGCCTGCTCGAAAAACACCGACGGCAGATCAGGAGAAAGGCCGACTCCGGTTGCCTGGTCCATCAACACTGCCTCGTAGCGATCGATGCAGAAGTGTCCCCCCACCGAGACCATCTCGGAAGGACACGCTGGCGGTCCCACCAATGTGGACTCAAAGCCAGCGACTGTTGCAACACTCCGCACAGAGGCAAGTCCTCGAGCGATGCCTACCTCGGCCGTCAGATCGAGCCCCAACGAGCGGCTTGCAAACCAACGCAACGCTCCATCGTCGGTCCACACGGGCTCTCCAACTGTACGCGACGCAAGGGGCACGAACTGGCCGATGGCTGGCAAGGGGACCCGTTCCTCGGTCCACACGGCGTGGCCTTCCACGTGTCCCTGGTTGTCGAGCCACACGACGCGCAGTTTGTCCGTCGAGGAGAGCCACGCCCCGCCTCCAGGAAACGCTCCAAGCAGCACCCGCCCCTGGTTTGGCTCCAAGGGAGTGGTTTCTACAGCGCCCAATTGCCCGCGGTTGTCGAGGGCAAAGGCGACAGTGCGCGTGGGGTCGGAGGTCGACACTCCTGCAACAAGTGCCCCTCCAAGGCCACGTCGCACCGCTGCAAAGCCTGCTCGCACAGGTGAGTGGACCCAGGTGGTTGTCCCGAGCCCAGAGGCATGGACCGTTGTGACGCGGAGAACTTCCCCAGAGACCTCCAGGAAGAACCCATGGGTTGGCCCCTCGACGAGGGCGGACGTGTCGGGATTGCCATGTCCTGCCAGTTGCACCTTTGGCTCGGGAAACACGCGAACGAGGTCTCCCAAGAGGGCCCACCAGCTGGAACCGATGCGGGCAGCTCGTGGTGTTCCTGGAAGCGTGCGAAGGGTCGACGAGATTGCATGGGTACTGCCGTCCTCATGCACGACGACGGTCTGATTGGCCAGGAAGGCGAGTCCTTCGCCGTCGGCAGCGAAGTCGCCACCGCGAAGACGGGGACGTTGTGCTGGAAATGGCGCGGTTTCATTGCGGAGGTCTTGTCCGTTACGGAGCACGGATCTGAGTACACCATGAGAAACGAAGAAGCCACGCGATTGGGTCCAGGCAATGAGCGGCCCGTCGTGAGCGCGTTGTCCTGGTGCACGTCGCGGCTCGAGCGAAAGGAGTCTCTGTGCGGTATCTTCGCTGACCGAGGCTGCTGGGTGCATGGCCAGGGCGAACGGATCGAGTGCACAGAGCGCGGGAGAGGAGGCAGCGGTTCCCAGTCGAGGAGTGACCTGGATCGCCTCGCAGGAGCGACCACGTCCACGTTGCACGACGACCACGGAACCGGCGCTTCCACTGAGAAGACGAGGTCCAAGATGCGGGCCTACAGCGAGGGTTCTGCGGGTGGAGGGGTCGAAGGCTCCAGAGGCGGTCAGCGTTGCAAGGCCCAGACGGGCTTTGGTGTGGAGCTGGGCTTCGTAGAAGAGCAAGTCGAGGGTGTCCTTGCGTGAAGCAGCGTCGATGAGGGTTGCACCGTTGATGTGGAGGCCGGTGGGATGGGACTCGGGGTCGAACGCTCCGTCCAGCGAGGCCCAACGAATGGAGACGGCGCTGGAGTGTCCATGTTTAGTGAGCTCGACGAGGGCGAGTTTGCCAGCGAGGGGAGCGACGAGGATAGGGGACACATTGGCGCAACCGCGATGGACGGGCAGGGAAGCGCCAGCGTCGAAAGCTGTGGTACAGAGTTGTTTGCCGTTGGAGGTCACGATGGCGGTTCCACTAGAGGGACGGTCGAAGGCGCCAACGACGAACTCGCCGACCAACTGGAGGAGCGGTCCTTGTGTGCCATTCGAGGCGTCGATGCGTCTTACCCAAGCGACAGGCTGGCCAGCGGCTTGGGAGACAGCGACGACGTCGTTGACAAGGGGAAGGAGCTCGATAGGAAGGGGGGCGTGGATGGGGAGTCCGACGGGGAACAAGCGGGGCGAGGGAGCCGGGCTAAGCGGATGGGAACTGAGTGCAGGTGGGGGAGAGGGGGGAGTTGACGTTGCGGGGCTGCATGCGACGAGCAGCGCGGCGGAAAGTGGAGCGGTTAGGGGATGCACGCGAACTGGAATGCGGAGGTCGCACTTGGCAACGTGGCCATGGTTTGGGCGCAGTCGGTGTAAAGCGTGCCAGTGGGATTGAGACCCCACGTTGTAGCATTTCCCGTGACGAGCCCAGTGGTCACGGAGGCGATGGCTGGGACCACAGAAATGGTGTTTGTTGGGGTGTGCACGACGTCCCAGGTGACGGTGCGCGAGAGGTCGTAGGTGACACTGTCTGAGTAGATTGCGGAGGCGGTATACTGCTGCGACTGACCGATGGGGAAGTGAATTACCTCGCTGACGGCGTTTACGGTGATCAGGTTCGACCCGAGCGTAGCAGTGTTCACTGTGACTGTAACGGGATTTGAGCTGATGACTCCATTGATCGCACTGACCGCGGTGGTTCCTTGAGCATTGGCCTTGAGGAGATTACCAGCTGTTGTTTTCCCGAGAAAGCTGGCTGCTGCGGCGTTTGTACTGATCCAGGTTACATCTCCTGAGACGTTTAGCGAAGTGTTATCGGTGAAGGTCCCCCAGACTTCCCAGAGGCAAACTAAGCCAACGGGGATTGGGGTACTGCATATGGCAGTGAGAGGAGTACTTGCACGGATGGCGAGGGTAACGATGGCGGCTGGGGCAACGGTGATGGTTACTGCGGGGCTGGACACGTTCGCGAACGCAGCAGTTACGGTAGCAGCGCCTGGCGCGATCGCAGTTGCAATATTTCGAGTGGAGCCGGTGACTCCGAAGCTCAGATAATTGCCGGTAGGGGTCCATGCGACCGAAGCGGTGAGATCCTTTGCTCCCAAGGTGGTGTAGTATCCCATCGCAGTAAAGTAGACGGTGAGCCCTTTAGGCACGGTGGTGGCGGAAGGAATCACGGCGATGGAATTCAGTTTGAGGACGGATACGATAGCGGTTGCCTGCTTGGTCACTCCTCCCAGCGTGTAGCTCGCCGTGATGTTTGAGATGAGCCCACCGCCACCTGCCAGTCCAGTGGCCACTCCTTTGCTATCGATGCTGACGACGTTCGTATTGGTCGACACCCATGGGCTTACAGCGGAGGTTACATCTTGGGTGCTCTGGTCGGAGAACGTTGCAGTGGCCGCAAATGCCACGGTGAGGCCTTCTCCCAAGTTTACGGATGTGGGGGCGATCGCCAACCCAAGGAGGGTTACGTTGTACGCAATGACCTGTACGTCGAGACGGGCCGTGGCTCCACCGAACGCGGCCGTAACGTACGTTGTGCCCACGTTTACGGGGCTCACGATACCTCCTCCGATACCAGACGCTCCAACGGTTGCAATGGTGTTGTTGTTGCTTGCCCAAGACGTCAAGGCGTCTTGGGTTACGTCGGCCGTTGCCCCGTCACTGTAGTACGCGTTGAGCGTAAGCGGCTGAGAGCTACCTACAATGAGCGGGAGTACGAGCTTTGGGTTGTTGCTGATGACGATGCGTGGGGCAGTCACGGAAACGGGCAATGTAGCGGTGGCCCCAGCGTATTCGAGCTTCACGTTAGCGGACCCGATGGCATAGGGAGACACCAAGATCCCTGAGGATGTGGAGGTGACGGTGACGGTGCCGTTGTCGCTCAGCCACTTTCCTGATGTTGTGACAGTTTCGACAAAGCCATCCAGGTACACGGCTTGCGCGGAGAGGATCACACCTGCACGGGTGGTTTGCAGATAAAGCTTCGGGCCAAGACTGATGGTGAGGTTTGGACCGCTCACGGCGACATTCCGTGTCACCGTAGCCCCACTGTAGGAAGCACGAACGATGGTGGAACCTGGGGCAACTGCGGAAACGGTACCGCCATCGGCAGATGGACCGGCGGCGACCATAGCAACGTTGGGACTGTCCGAGGTCCAAGAGGCTTGTGCGGACACGTCTTGCTGTACTCCTCCGATGGTTGCAAAGAGCGTCAGCTTGCGCGCGGGACGATTGACCTGGATATTGAGCTGGGGGGCGTCGCTCAGTGCCAACGTAGGCGAGCCCACGTTGATGTCGCAGGCAATGGTAGAGCCACCGAAGGACACGGAAAGGGTAGCAGTTCCGCGGTTTAGCGCAGTTACCGTTCCGCCACTGGGGGACGGGCCGGAGACGACACGCGCGTTCTCGGGAGCACTGGACAGCCAAATGGCCCGACTGGTCACGTATTCCGACGAGCTCCCGTCGGGGTAGGTTGCGAGCAGAGTAAGCTGCCGGGTCTGTGGAACTGGCTGCACCAGATCCATCGATAGCGGGCATACCTCGACTAGGGTCAGGCTCGGCGCTGCGACACGAACCGAGCGGACTGCGGAGGCGGTCCCATAGTTTGCCGTGATTGTTGGCGTTCCTGGACTAACTGGGCTGACCGTACCGCCGGTCAGCGACGGGCCAGCGATCACCGAAGCGAACGTTGTGTCGCTCGAATTCCATGTGGCGAGAGTCGAGACATCTTGCGTGGTGCCGTCGTCGAAGGTTGCAAGGAGTGCAAGCTTTTGCGGGGGCCTGGTCATGATCACCACGAGTTCGGGACCGTTGCTTATGCTTAGCATCGGCGCGGTCACACGCACGGTCCGGTTGATCGTGGCCCCTGCATACTCGGCAAATACGGTGGTTTCACCCACCTTGACCGGAGCCAGGAGCCCCGCGTACACGGTAGCGATGGTGGGATCCTGAATGCTCCAGGTTGTCCCAGCATTGACGGCGATGTCTTGACTGGTGCCGTCGAAAAACGAGGCTGTAAGCGCGAGCTGGCGCGGGGAACGTGTGATTTGAAGCGGCATGACCAGCCCCATCATGAGGCTGTGGCTCATTTGTAGAGACGGGGGACTCACGATGACGCTGCGCGCGGCCACATGACCATAGTAGCGGACGCTGATGAGTCCGGAGCCAAGTTCGAGCGGTACCACCACCCCTGTCGTCGACACGTCGACAATCACTTTGCCGCGTCCCGTCCCGTCATCGGGAAGGGCGCAGTCGCAGATCCATGCAACCTTTCCGGTGACGTCCTCGCGACGTCCGTCGCTGTACACCGCCATCGCGGTGAGCCCGGAAGATGGGCCAGTTTTCTGGAGCCGAAGGGGCTGGCTCTCATCCGTGATAATCAGGTCCGCGAGCACGGCTCCACCGGGGCTGACGGTGATCTCCACGGTGTTACTCGTCAAGGTTCCAACGGACGCCGTCACCTTAGTGACGCCAAGGCCAACGGCCGTGGCGACGTGGGCAGGACGACCGATGCTGTTGTCTCCAAAGACCAAGATGGGAGGATCGGCGGTCCACTTGGTGACATTTGACGTGATATCGCGCTCGCCGGTGCCGTAGCTGCCCCGGGCCGCAAATGATACGGTAAACCCGGTAGCCACGGTGTTGGTCTGAGGGAAGATTTGAAGCGATTGAATCGTATCGGCGAGGACGGTGAGCTGTGCACTTCCCTGGCGGGTGATCCCTCCAAAGCTGTAATCACACGTTACTGTTGCGTTTCCAGCCCCAACTGCGGTGGCACGCCCTAGAGCATCCACCCGGACTACGTTTACATCTGAGGATGCCCATTCAGTTGCTTGCGACGTCACCTCGTGTGGGGTCTGGTCCGAGTAGTATGCGATCACGGTGAAACGCTGGACTAGGCCAATGGGGATCTGAACTGCCGAGGGGTTGAGCACCACCGATTGGGCCGTTACCGAAGCTGCCTGCACGAGGACCACGCGCTGCGCCGACTGTCCTCCGTAGCTGGCGGTGACGACAACTGTTCCTGCAGCCAACGGAGTTACGAGGCCACCGACCACCGACGCAACCCCAGGGCTTCCCGAAATCCAGGTGGCCTTTGCAGTTACGTCAACAATACTCGCATTTCCGAGGATCGCGGTGGCGGTAAGTCCAGTTGATGCGGCTCCGACCTGGGTCACGAGCTGAGGGTCGGCGCTGATAAGGAGCTTTACGACCGTCTCACGCTGGGCATCGCTGGCATCGGCTCCAGCATCCCCAACGGTCCCATCCACTCCGGCATCCGAGGGGAGCGTCGAGGTGTTTCCTGACGAACAGCCTGCGAGGACGGCAAAGAAGAAGACGAGGAGCAGTGAGGGAGCGCGGAACCACGCTGCGAGAAGAGGCCAACGAGCCCATGTTGTGTTCATTTAGAAACCTCTCAACGGCAGAATTCCGTACGACCGTAGCCCTTGTCGATAGGCCAGTTAACGCCTTGTGTCAGCACCCCCTGGTTTGCAGGGGTCGGCACGGCTGCATCGCCCCCATCGCGGCCGCTATCAGCCCCTGCATCCGCAACGGGGGTGGGCGCCACATAGCCATCGTCGTTGAAGACGAGCCCACCCACCTCATCGAAGTGATACAGAGCGACCGTATCGAAATCGCGGGTGAAGCGGCGCTGGACTACGTAGTCGCCAATGTAGCGGACCTTGCGCGAGATGCGGATTTCGTCGATATAGAGCTGCGCCGACCCACTTTCGCCAATGACAAGGGTCTGCGGCGCGTAGATCCATGAGGCCGGCAGCGGTTGGCTCGACCCGATCAGCGCCCCGTCGTAAAAAAGCGTGAGGACAACCCTTGCATCGCTCGCGGTGTACTGGCGACAGCCTGCGATATGGTGCCATTTGCCGTCGGCACAACGGGGGGCGGAGGGAATCGATACTTGCACGGTCTGTCCTGCACCGCTGTCGGTGCCAAACTGATTGGAGCCGAAGAAGTAGGGGTAGGAAACGTTGCTGACGGCGTCGATGGTGCATCCGATGGCGAAGTGCGTTTGATAGGCTGCAGCGCCTTTTGACGAAAGGATCAAACGATCGGAACCGGCTAAAAGCATGAACCAGGCCTCGTAGCAGGCGTCCCGGTTGCTCGAGGGGAGCGCAATGGAGCTGACGAGACCCCGTGTGCCTGTGGGAAGCACGGCCATGTGGCGGTTGTAGCAGCTTTCGCATCCCGTGCAAAGGGCGGGCGGTGCGATACCGTTGTCGCACTCTTCGCCACTTTCGACAATCCCATTGCCACACACGGTGGACGCACATGTGCCGGCTCTGCAGTACGGAGTCGGGGAACGGCAGCTATTTTGGTCCACCCATTGGCCATATCCGGTGCAGTATTGGGGGACTTCGAGGACGTCGGGGCGGCACCGCGTAGCGCCGGGACCGCATTGTACGCACTTTCCTTGCGAGCAGACCCCGTCGATGCCAGAACCACAGGCCGCACCGTCGTCAGCGAGCGCGGCAACGCAGGTATTGAGCGAGCACTGGGCGACGCGGCAAAGGTCGGTGGGGGACGCACACTGCGTCGTTGCGTTGCACTGCACGCAGACTCCCTGGCCCGTACAATAGGGCAAGGGCGTCGTACACGAGGTCTGGAGCAGGTAGGTGCCATTTTCGAGGCAAACTTGCGGCGTATCGCCGTTGCACGCGCGGTTGCCCGGCGTGCACGAAGTGCATTGACCATTGCTGCATTGCCCTGAAGAACCGCACAAAGTTCCGTTGGCCACGGCTGCAAAACCGCAAACGCCGCTCGTAAGGCACTTTGGCTTCTGGCAAGCCTCAGCAGATGGAGCACATTGAGCGTCATCGGAACATCCCGAGCAAACACCGTCCTTGCAGTACGGCTTGACTCCGGTACAGGTGGGAAGCACCGTGGCTTTGCCGTTGGCATCGCATGCTCGTGGCGCGTTTCCAAAGCAGGTGTTCGTGTTTGGAAGGCAGTCCCAGCAGACTCCGTCACCGCTGCAAACCCCCCCGCTACCGCAGGGACTCCCTCGCGACGCGTTGGCAAGCTCGCACTTGTTCGCAAGACACTGATTGACTTTGCAGGCTACCCCAACGCTCGAACATTGCGTCCCGTCCGAGCACTCGACGCAGCCGCCGTTGTCGCAATAGGGCGTGTCTCCCGAGCAAGGTTCCTCGGTGTAACTCATGCCGTCGGGCGAGCAGGCACGCTTCTGCGTCGCTGTTCCGCACGTGTTGCTGCTCGGCGTACACACCAGGCACCGGTGGTTTGCGAAGTCGCACAGGCCCGTGCCACACGCCGAAACCTTCCGAAAGCCGCTCCCGCTCTCGCAAAGCTGTAATTCATCCCCCGCGCACCGAAATTCGCCGGCATTGCACGGCCCCGCGCTGTTTCCGCTCGTGCACGACACCACGATGCCTGCCACCGTCAGAGCCGCCCAAAAGGAATCTCGTACATGCCGCATCGGTTGACCTCATAAAACTCTACGGACCAAGTTCACCGAACCTTGAGAGGCCCTCGAGCACCCATCGCCTGCCATGGCTTTAGCATGTTACATGCCACTCTGAGCGTCGACGACCGGGCTCCCCTCGGAATGACCATGACGCCCTGGCCCTCCCATTGCTAGGCTCCCCCTCGCCGATGGCAAACTTGTCTTGGGGTAAAGTAGCCGTCGTCGTTGCCTTCGGCATGGGTGTCGGAACCTGGGTCGGACCCATGTTGCGTGAAAAATACTTCCCCAACCTCATTCATGTACCTGGCCCAAGCCTCTCGCATGCTCCGGCGGACCATGGCGCCGACGACGCGGCTCCACCACGCAGTGCGTCCGATGCGGCGCGCGATGCGGCGCTTGACGTGTCCATGGATGCCTCCGAGGACTTGCCAGAAATGGACATCACCCTCGGTGAGTTCCGCGACCGTTGGAACCGTCGCATCGACGCGCTCCCCTTTGTTTCTGGAGCTCCCAAGCGCTTCGATGGAGTCCGACTCCGTATTTCTGGGCAGTTTGTCCATGACCTCGGCGCAGGCATCCTCCTCAACGGTGAGATTACCCCCGAAGACGCGCTCGTCGAGCACCTCGAGCTCGTCAACACCCGTCCGGGCGACGACGAGTCCCAGTTCGTCTTCCGTACGGCCTTCTCGTGCCTCGTCGCCGTCCTCTCCCCTCGACACAAAGAAATGCAGATCATCGGTGAGCTCGGCATGCGCCCTCGTGTGCCCGCCGCCTCGCGCCATGGCAACGTGGTGTACACCTGGGAAGACGCCCTCGGGTCGGTCCCCAAGATCTCCGCATGGACCGCCTCGTTTGCCCATACCCCCGATGCCGGTATTGCCGATTCCCCATGAAACGCTCCCCTTCTTTAGCCCTGTTCGCGCTCCTCTCCGCCTGCGCTCGCATCGCCCCAGGCCCCGTCACAGTGGCCGACGCCCTGCTCCAAGCCGTCCCCGACCCGGTCCGTGTCCCTGGCGCCCTCGGCACCGTCGAACAACACGGATTCCAGGTCACCCTCGCCATCTCCCATCGCTGCGACATCACCGAAAAGCGCACTGTACGACGAACCACCGAGCAGCGCTTCGTCAACGAGACCCCAGCCCGTGACTGGATCTTCGGCATCTCCGGAGGCGCACTCCTCGTCGCAGGAGGCGTCTTCTTCATCGACTCCGGCAATGTTGCCGCCCAAGACCGCGCATCCATGGACTACAACCCCGTCGGTCCCGCACTCCCTCGTACCGTCGGCATCGGCCTCCTCGCGGTCGGCGCCGCGCTCGCCTCCATTGCCACCGTCGACATCGTTCGTGCCAACACCCGAGTCGCCGACACCAAAACCGTCACCGTCGACGGCAAAATCGACCGCGGTGTCGCCTGCCCTGAGTCTCCCTTCCCCTCCGCCGCCATCACCGCCCGCTATCAAGGAAGGAGCTTCGATCTTGGCACCACCGATCCCCGTGGCCGTCTAGAGCTCGACCTCGACGCCGCTCTTCCCCAGGACGCGGGGCTCGTCCGCGGCGAGCCATTCCTCTTTCTTGACGTTGAAGGGGTCGAGCTTGCGCGCATCGAGGTGCTCGCTGTGGTTGCCCATCGCGAAGAACGAACGTGGACCACGCTTCCACGCGCCGCCTGCCGGGACCCGCAAAAAGCATCCGACTGCGACCCCGTCAAGGCGTTCCTCAGCGCCTACGGCGAAGGCCCCCACGCCGGCGAAGCGCGCGAGCTGCTCGCTTCCGCCGAACCACGACTGCGACGCCTCGCCGACGAAGAAACCTGGCGCACGGCCGATGTCAGCGCCTGCGTCAACGGAAAACCTCGCAAGGACGGGTCCGAGTCCTGCGATGGAGTCCGCAAGTACCTCAAAACCTTTCCCGATGGACGTCACCGCGTGGAAGCCGAGCTCATTCTCCATAAGTCGCACGGCGAGCGACGAGCCCCTCAGCCTGGGGAAGGACCGCGCGAGGGTCCTGTCGGTGGGCCCATCACCGACCGCGACCGCCGCAATGTCGAATCGAGCCGCGCCAAATGCCTCGCTTGGTGCCAGATTCAGTGCGGCAGTTGGCAAAGTGACGTCATCAAATGCGTCTCCTCCTGTACCCAACGAGGCTGCAAATGACCCGTCGAGCGCTAACTGTCATCGCCTTTCTCACCGGGTGCTCCCTGCTCAATCGCCTCGGTCCCAGGACCTCCTGCGACGCGCTCCAGCAGGGCCTCGTCAACGCTTGCCAGGATGGCATCATTGCCACCTGCGTCGACCGCTATCGCGTTGCCTACGAAGTCTGCGACGACACCGCTGCCTGCGCCGCGTCCTGGCAGGTCCAAGGGCAGTTTCGCTGCTCCCAAGACAAACCTGTTCCCAATCCTCCCGACGCGGGGACCAACAGCGACGCGGGAACCTGCGACCCTATCGCCCGCTGCCTCCTTGCAGCCACCGACAGCGCCGATGTCCAAGCGCTCGCCACCGACGGCACCTATGTGTTCTTCTCCGATTGCCGTTCGGTCTGGCGGGTCCCTGTCACCGGGGGAGAACGTAAGCTCCTTGCCTTCGAGCCCGCTGTGGGGGGCTGCGACTCCCGTGCAAGCCTCACCCTCGACCAAACCGACGTCTACCTCCTTCGCAACGAGGGGACCGTCTCCCGCGTCGTACGCGTTCCCAAAGCCGGCGGTCCGTTTACTGTCGTGGTCACCTCGCCCTTCTACCTCTACGCTGCCACCGTCGACGCCACCATGTTGTACTGGGCCGAAGTCGATAAACTGCGTCGCGCCCCCAAAATTGGCCCCACCGACGTGACCACCATTGCCATGTCCCCCTTCAACGACCAAAGCCTCCGTCTGGTGGTCGACGACGCCTACCTCTATTGGGTCGTGGGACGCAGCCTCTATCGGCTTACCAAGACGGTCCCTGGCCCCACAGACCCGCAGGCGGTCACAATCAACGAAAAGATCGACGCCAAAACCTTCACGGTCGACGGGTCCGCAGTGTTCGTCGCATCGCCCACCGAAGGGACCCTCTGGCGAGTCCCTCACGCCACCATGCGTCCCGTGCAAATCGTCACCGGTCAGACCGGCTTGCGCTACGTTGCCAGTGACGGCGCCAATGTGTACTTCAGTGTCCCTGGCGATCGGGGTTCCCGAGTCCTTCGGGTCCGTGTGACCGGCGGCGAGGCCCCCACTCCTGCGACCGACGTGTTGACCCAGTCCGACATTGGTTTCCTGCGCATCGACGACAAGGCCATCTACTGGCGTGAGGGATTTCTTGTCGTGCGCGGTCCCAAGTAGCCGTGCGTACGCCGCTCCTTTTCCTCAATGTGTTCCTAGTCGCTACCTGCGGGCTCATCTACGAGCTTCTTGCCGGAACCCTAGCTTCCTACGTCCTTGGCGACTCCATCACACAGTTCTCCTTTATCATTGGCCTTTACCTTTCGGCCATGGGGGTTGGCGCCTGGGCCTCGAGGCTCTTCGACCACGAGCTTGCCAGGCGCTTCATCGACGTCGAGCTTGGCGTCGCCCTTGTCGGAGGCTTGTCGGCACCGCTTCTTTTCCTGAGCTTCTCCCGTCTAGGTTGGTTCAAACTGGTGCTCTACGGCGACGTGTTCACCATCGGGGCTCTGGTGGGACTCGAGCTTCCGCTCCTCATGCGCATCCTCAAAGACAACGTCTCCTTCAAAGACCTTGTTTCGCGCATCTTCACCTTCGACTATGTCGGCGCTCTGGTAGCCTCCCTGCTGTTTCCACTGTTTTTTGTCCCAAGGCTCGGCCTCGTGCGCACCTCGCTGGTCTTTGGAATGGTCAATGCCAGCGTTGCTCTCTGGGGGACTTGGCTCCTTCGCGATCTGCTTTCCAGCGGTGTGCTCTCCCTGCGGATCCGAGCCGTGGCCGTCATGGCGCTTCTTGCACTTGGACTCCTGCAGGCCGATCGAATCACCGCTCTTACAGAAGACCAGCTCTTTGCCGACGACATCGTCTACTCCAAGACAACCCCCTACCAGCGCATCGTGATCACGCGAAACCGCGCTGGGTTCCAGCTCTTCTTGAACGGGAATCTACAGTTTTCCTCCGTGGACGAGTACCGCTATCACGAGGCCTTGGTCCATCCTGCCATGACCTTGGTCGATAGTCCCGAGCGTGTGCTCGTACTTGGCGGTGGCGATGGACTTGCCATGCGCGAAATCCTGAAACATGGAGCCGTGCGCGAGGTGCTGCTCGTCGACCTCGATCCCGCAATGACGGCCCTTCCCAAAGCGTTCCCTCCACTGGGAGCACTTGGAAACCACTCTTTCGAGGACCCACGCGTCCGTGTGATCCACATGGATGCCATGATCTGGCTCGAACAACCAAGCGCCCCCTTTGACGTTGCCATCGTGGATTTCCCCGATCCCAACTCCTTTGCTTTAGGCAAACTCTACACAACCCGCTTCTATCGCCTCCTCAAACGTCACCTTGCCGACCATGCCACCGTTGCGATCCAAGCAACATCCCCGCTGTTTGCACGAAGCTCGTTCTGGTGCGTCGTGCGCACCCTCGAAGAAGTTGGGTTCTGGACACAACCCTATCATGTGGCTGTCCCCTCCTTCGGGATCTGGGGGTTTGTCCTTGCTAGGACCAGTCCTTTCAGTCCCCCCGACCACGCACCGCAGGTACCGTTGTCGTTTCTCAACCACGACGTGCTTGCAACTCTGTTTCGCTTCCCCAATGACCTGGCCCGCGTTCCTGTCGACGTGAACCGACTCGATAACCAAAGCCTAGTCCGCTATTACGAACATGAGTGGCGCCGCTGGCAATAGGAACGACCGCATCGTACCCAGGACCGTAGTCCTGGGCTGAATTGATTCGCCCCACCGTCAGACAATGGGTCACGGCCACGAGGAAACTTGGTCGGAAGAGGCGTCAACGGATAGGTGGAAGCTCTTTTTCGTCGCGGGCGGGCACGGGCGGCGACAGGCGTTCACTGAGGCCTTTGGCGGTCTTGAGGACCAACTCAGGGAGCTGGTCCCAGAGCCTTTGGATCCCCCCTTCGGCTTCACCGTCGACGGCAAGGACCCGAGGGATCCCGTCGCGTCCCACGGCGATGACGGCGACCGGGTCGATCTGCACGGTACCGCCGACCCCGCGATAGCCGCCTTGGCCTTCGCGGGCCTGGGCCTGTGCGTTGCCGCGTCCTGTGCCTGCGGCGAAGCCGACGCGGATACGATGGACCGGAATGATGGTGGCATCCTTCGCCACGAGGGGCTCGCCGATGATGGTTTCGCTTTTCGAGATGGTGTGCATGCCATCGAGAAGCTGTCTTACGACGTCGGCAATTTGGGTGGACATGACGCTTTCCTATCTTTGAAGTCTTCGAGAAACACACGGGACTGACGCTTCGCATAGCGGGCGAGGTCCACGAGCAACACGATGGGGACGACGCTGAATTTCAAGTCGGCGTCGAGCTCGATGCGGTCTTCGTCGGCCGCCCAGTCGAGGGTCGAGTCGAGCTCGAGGACCGGACTGAGAGCGGCTTCGAGGACCGAGACCACTGCGGCCACGGTTCCTGTGGTGGTGGGGTCGAGGCAGGCGACACGAAGACGCACATGAGCGCGGTCGATCCGTACGCGGGCCAGTGCCTCGACGGCGAGGGAGGCGACCTCGATGGGGTCGAGAGAACGGGCCCACTTTCGAAGCCTGTCGCGTGAGGGACTTGGCTTGGAGGGCTCTTTGCGTTTCTTCCCCTTGCCTTTGATCGAGCGTCCAAAGACGGTGATGTCCCAGGCGAGGTTGGAGTGGTCTTTCCAGGCAGCGACGAGGGCGAAGGGACCGAGGGAGCTTCCGCCCGCAAGTGCCCAGGAGTCGTCGTCGACGCGTCCCTGCACAGAGACATGCAGATGGTGCCGCACGAACGCGGGGACCACGAGGGCGACAACGAGGATCGCGAGCGCCGCGAGGGCGTAGGGCATGGGTCACGGAAGGTCGGTTCGCTCGGGGAGCACGGCGAGAGCGTGAGGCTGGGGATGCTCGGTATTGCCGCGGACTTCGACGGCGTGTTGGAGGACCACGCGCTTACCGCGTCGCATGCTGAGCATTTGGGGGACACCGTCGGGGCCCACGACGACGAAGGCGCGGGGTTCGACGGAGAGGGCACCACCGGCGGCGGCACCATCGAGAGCGCCTTCACGTCCGACGTATTTGCCTTGGGCATCGGAGGTGGTGGAGCCGAAGCCGAGGGAGATTTTGCATAACGGCACCATGTGGGTGTCGCCGAGGGTTAGGGGTTTGCCAACGAGGGCGCCGGTTTGGGCAACTTTTACGAGCTCCCTCATCAAGTCATCGAGCAGAATCTTGAGCTCCATGCGAGCCAGGGCATCACAATTTGAGGGCGCGTGCTCTGAAAATCGGAGCGGCATCGACTGGCACCAACAAATTGCGAAGTCTCTTGCCGGGCCGCCTCGCGTGGATGACGATCAGGGGATGAGAAACCAGTTGTCCTTCTCGCGACGGCAGCTCTGCACGTGGGGCCTTGTCTTTGCGCTCCCCTTGTTTGCGTGCGTCTCGAAACCCACGGTGGCTCTCAAAGACCTCCGGGTCACGGGGCCTGCGCCAGGCGGCCTCGCCGTGGACATGGTGATCCAGGTCAACAACAAGAACAGCTTTGCCATCCAGATCCGCAACATCCGAGCGATGGCGAAGGTGGCGGACAAGTTTGACCTTCCCCCCATCGTGATGAGCCCAAACGAGTTGTGGCTCAACGCCGCCACGGGCACGACCGTTTCAGTACCCGTCATCATCCCGTGGAACGTCGTGCCGGGACTGCTTTCCGAGACGGCTGGTTCGAGCACGGTGCAATACCGGGTGACAGGTGTGGTCAACATCACGGCCAGTCGTGCGCTTGCACTCGACAAGAACGACGAGCCCCTCGACGAGACCGGCGAGATCCCGCGCGATGTGATCGTTCGGGCCGCGCAGCACATGATTCCAGGGGCACGTTAGGCGAACGAAGCCCATGGATCCGAAACCTTCCTACGACATGCTACTGGCACCAGGAGGTTCCGATGTACGTGCGGCTCGTCTCCCACCCTATGAGCCCTTCCCGTCCCTGGATGATCACCTGGTGGAGCCCGAGACCCATCAAGAGATCATTCGTGGCAGGCGGGTGAACACGATGGCAGCCCTTCCTCCGCACGCCGACCGGCACTGCGAGATCGACTACGTGCTCCGCGGTAACGTCGCCGCTGGCTACATCGCGTCGACCGAGCTGCTCACCCATACGTCAGTCGGCTCGGACTTCGCGACCGACACCTGCATCCGCAAAGAGGGCAAGGATCCAGCGACCGGTACACGCTACCTCGAAGAGCTTGCGTTCGAAGTGGTCAACGAGCAGTCCACCCGCGACATCCAGGAGAAGGCCGAAGACCTGACAACCCGCGGGGTGCGGCGAGTCTTTGCGATCTTCGTCAAGGTGGGGAAAGTTTGCACCTGGGAGAACCGGCGGTGGCGCGAGCTCAGTCTCGCAGGGGTGATCCAGGATCGGTGCTTTAGCCGGCCGGTCCTGGTCCGAGCGCTGCTCGACGCCGTCGAGGCTGACAATGCCGTGGCCCAGGCACTCGTGGACAAGCAGAATCCGATCATCGAGGCGGTGAGGGCGAAGGGCGAGGCCAAGGGCGAGGCCAAGGGCGAGGCCAAGGGCAGGGTCGAGGGCGAAGCCAACGGTGAAGCGAAGGGCACGGCCCTGTCGGTCCTCAAGGTGCTCGCTGCCCGTGGGCTAGACGTGCCTGACGATGTGCGCGCGCGGATCCTCGAGTGCCGAGATGCCCCCCTGCTCTACAAATGGATCGTCAAGGCGGTGCTGGCCGCAACCGCGGAAGATGTGGTCGAGGACGCGTAACCGCGACCTGCTTAGGTGTCCTTGATCGAGCGCATCGCCCTTAACCAGAGCCGACTATGTTTTCCTGGGCTCACCCGCGACGCTCGTGGGGTCGCTCTTGGCGCCAAGGGGCTCGTGCTCTTCCCCACGCTCGACCGACTCGTCGCCTTCCTTGCCGTCTACACCCACGAGCGGAGCCTGCAAACGCTTCTCCCTCAGCTCGCGCTCCGCGTGGTGCAGACCCCGCTCGGCCTGCGCGAAGTGGTCTTGGAGTTCCTCGCGGAGTCGAGCGATCGGATGGACGGCATGGCCGACGTCGCGCGTCTCGTCGGCGGCACATTGCTCACCGGCACGAGCCGTCACTTCGTCGCCTACCGCGATGCCAAGGCTCCCTTCGGCTACGACGTCACCGAGCTTCTCTCCACCGACGCCCCCCTGGCGCTCTATCACGAGCGGTTTACCCAGGCCTACGAGATCGAGCGCTCGCTCGACCTGCGCGGGCTCCTGACACGCTTGATGCTCCATGTGGACCCAACCCCTCGCGCCGTCGGTCCCCGCATCGTTGTGGCCGAAGCCGGACTTGGCCCAGCTCTGATCCAGTACTTCGCGCGATCAAGCGTTGAAGCCTCGGTGGTCCTCGCCGAGTGGCCCAACGCGTTCGACGACACCCCGGTGCGGCGCTACGTGTTTCGAGTCCCGGAGCTTCCGCGCCGCATGGCGCCGCTATTCGCCACCACCCCGGGACTCTCCGCCTTCGTGCCCGAAGGACCAGGCGTCGCCGTCGAAAGTGGCTACGCGCATCCCGTGTCTCTGCAGGCATGCCCGGTGTTCGACCCCTCAGGCCTCGTGCTGCTGCGGGGACGAGGCGAAGGCGCGTGGGTCGTCGAGCGCCTCGGGCCTATGGGGGATGTCCGCGCGTTCGTCCGCTTTTCGCTCGGTCAGGTCGAGCCCGCTGTAGCTGTCTCCACGGGAGCTCCCGAGCGCTTTCGAGTGCCGCTGCGGCTGGTCCTCTCGAGCGCGCCGCGGCGGGACGTCAAAGCCACATGGCTTCGCCCCGAGGAGCTCCCGCTGTTGCGACGGCTCGCGTACGTGCTTCCTCGTGCAACCGTAGCGGCGGCCGAAGTCGCCGTGACGTCACGAGGGGTCGTGGTTCGCGTTCCTACGGGGGCCGATGCCCTCGCCGTGGGGACGTTCTTCGTCGAGTGGGCCCCAGGAGTCTTTGCAGCCGCAGGCTACGACCTCGTTCCAGCGGTGGCGCCGGAGATGCTCACCCAGCGCCTCTCGCTTCGCTCCTCGCAGCTCGTGTTCGTAGTCCCCGATGGCACCTCCTTCGCTATCGCTTCAGAAGCCTTCGTGCCGCTCGAGACCCTGCTGCTGGAGGAGGCGCCTAGACTCACCCCGCTCGAACACGAACGGATCGACGCGCTCCTGACCGAGCCCATCACTCTGCAGCCTGCGGGATCCCGAATGCCGCTTTGAGGACTTGCGCCCTGCGCAGCGTGTCGCCGTAGGGGTCCGTCGACATCGCAGGGGGCAGAAGCGCTGAAACGCACGCGCACGCGTCGGCTCGTCGTGCAACTTCCGCCACCCGGTCGGACGTAATCCCGCCAATGGCCACCAAGGGGACACCGACGCGTCGAGCCCGCTCCGTCGCCTGTTCGAGCAGCTCGAGTCCAACGATCGGATTGGAAACCTGTTTGGTCAAGGTGGGGTAGATGGGCCCAAATGCTACGTAGGTCGGACGGTGCTCCAACGCTTGCTCGAGTTGCTCGAGGTTGTGCGTAGAAATCCCCACGCCAAGGTTCGGGGCGATGCGACGCACCAACTCGATCGCGGTGTCGTCCTGCCCCACATGAACCATGTCGCAGCCCGCAAACACCGCCAGGTCGGCCCGATCGTTGGCCACCAGCGGCACCCCGACGCGACGACACATCGGGGCGAGCGTGCGCAAGAGAGCTAGGACCTCGCGCGAGGGAAGCTCCTTGGCTCGAAGCTGCACGGCCACCGGCGCGGCCCCCAGCACCGCCTGGGTAAAACGCACCGGGTCGAGTCCGTGCGTGCGCAGGGTCCCCACATCGACGATCACATACAGCCCGCGCATGGCGCTCCCGGTAGCGACGCTCCGGAGCACAGTCAATAAAACGACGCTCTTGATTGCCGCAGACCGCTAAACCACGCCCATCTCGAAACCCGCCATTCCCGCCATACTCCGTTTTGGCCTGCGGTGCCTGCTCACGTACTTGAAGTACGCTGCGCGGGCTCCTCGGCCAAAGCCTCGTCTGGCAGAAATGGCGAGTCTCGATCTGGACGTGGTTTATCCTCCCACGACGTACGCGATGGCCCCGAAGGCATCGCTCAAAACGGCATGAAAACTATCGATCAGCTGCTTCGTTCCCTCGCACGTACCGACGTCACCGAGTTCGCCATGGTGAGCAGTCGCCTCCCCTGCGTCAAGGTCGGCGGCGCGTACCAGCCCGTGGACGACTCCGCGCCATCACGCGAGCTCGTGATGCGAATGCTCTCGTCCGTCGGGGGCCAAGGCCATCTCGAACGCCTCGGCCCAAAACCAACCAATTGGACCACCCGCGTCGACGGCGTAGGGACCGTCTCGGTCGCGGCGATCCTCCGTGACGGGACGGTTCAAGCACGCTTTGCCGTCGTTCGGCGCGAGCCAACGCCAGACAACGAACCAGTCCGTCCCGAGCCGCCCTCCCTCCGCGCCCCACAGAGACCCTCGCCCGCCCCCCAGGTGGGACGTCCCCAGGTGGGGGACACGGCTCGCAGCCCGGGAGGATTCCCCCCCCTGCCGATTGTTGGGACCCTTCGCGAAATCGACCTCGAACCCAATGGGCCTCCGTCAGGAGGCTCGCTCAGTTTCGAGCTCGACATGAGCGATCGTATGGAGCCGCTCGCACTGGCAACTACGGAACGTGACTTCGAGCTTGGCATCGACGGGAAGATGAGCCGCAGCGGCCGTCCCCCGCCCGTTCCTTCCTTTGCATCGCCCGCCGCATCCTTAGCCCCGACCGTGCCCGTGGCGCCCGCGCTTCCGCGGGTGTCAGTCGATGTGCCACCCACCGCGTTGCTCCTGCACCTCGTGGGCGTCGCACGGTCTTTGGGCGCGAGCGATCTGCACATCGTTGCTGATCGTCCTCCCCTCTTTCGCATCGCGGGGGAGCTCGTTCCGCGTGGCGACTCCGTGTCGCCCGAAACTGCGGCGCAGGCGATTCTCCCCTCGGTCCCGCTCCGTTGCCGTCCGACCCTCGAGCACGACGGTTCCTGTGACTTCGCGCTGCACGACATCACCCACGGCCGCATGCGCGTCAACGTGAGCCGCCAGCGCACTGGACTGAAAGCGTGCCTGCGCCTGATTCCCAACGAAATCCCCACGCTCGAATCGCTCGGCCTGCCCGTCGACATCGCCCGCGCCACCCATCATCACCAGGGGCTCATCGTGGTCACGGGCCCGACAGGTCACGGGAAAACCAGTACCCTCGCGGCCATTGTCGACATCATCAACCGCGACACCTCGCACCACATCATCACAGTCGAAGACCCCGTCGAATATGTCCACCCGCGCAAGAAGGCCATGATGAGCCAGCGCGAGGTCGGCACCCATACAAGGTCGTTCCCCAATGCGCTCAAAGCGTCGCTCCGCGAGGACCCGGATATCATCGTCGTGGGCGAGCTACGCGACACAGAGACCGTGCGGATGGCGCTGTCAGCAAGTGAGACAGGCCACCTGGTCATCGGCACCATGAACACGCAGAGCGCCGCCAAGTCCATCGATCGACTCATCGATCTTTTCCCTCCGGCCGATCAGGGCCAGGTGCGCATGACACTGGCCGGCGGACTTCGGCTCATCGTCGGCCAAAGGCTTCTTCCCAATCTAAACCGGACCGGCCTCGTGGTGGCCGCGGAGGTCCTCCCCGGCTCGATCCCGCTCTGGAGCCTCATTCGCGACAACAAGCTCTTTCAGATCCCAAGCCTTCAGCAGCGGGGCAAAGCGCTCGGAATCACCCGACTCGATGACTCCCTGCTCGAACTCGTGCGCACTGGGAAAACAAGCCCCGAGGCCGCTATCGCGGTGGCCGAGGCCCCCGAGGAGTTCGAGGCGGTATTGGCCCGTCGCGCAGCGCCCGAGGCTGCAGTGTTGCCCCAACAGGGCCCCTCCAAGGGGATCCTGCAGAAGGCTGGAACCCTCTTTGGAAAGAAGGCGTGAGCTATGCCGCGCATCGAACGGCTGTTTGACGACATGCTCGCCAGAAAAGCGAGCGACCTGCATCTGGGAATCGACTACCCGCCCCTTATCCGTGCTCGCGGCGACCTCGTGGCGCTCCGCGACATGCCAATGACCAAGATCGAAATAGAGGAGCTCCTCTTCGAGATTGTCACGCCCGAGCAGAAGCAAACGATCATCGAAAACCTCGACCTCGATTTCGCCTACGCCTTTCGAGACAAGGCGCGCTTTCGAGCCAACTACTTTTACAAGATGACCGGGCTCGCGGCCGTCTTTCGGGTGATCCCAACGCAGATCCAGTCGCTCGACGACCTAGGGTGCCCCGAGGCCATCCGTCGCCTCTCCGAACGTCGCTCGGGACTCGTCCTCGTGACCGGTCCTACGGGTTCGGGCAAGTCCACGACCCTTGCGGCGATGATCCGGCACATCAACTTGAACCGCGCTTGCCATATTCTCACGGTCGAAGACCCGGTCGAATTCGTGCACATCTCGGAAAAAGCGCTGGTGACCCACCGCGAGGTTGGACCGCACACCTCGAGTTTCTCCGCGGCGATCCGGAGCGCTGGACGAGAAGACCCCAACGTGATCCTGATCGGCGAGCTTCGAAACAACGAGACCATGAAACTCGCCCTACAGCTTGCAAGCTACGGGGTCCTCGTGATGGCCACGGTCCACACCAACAGCGCCCCTGCAACCATCGATCGCATCATCAATTCGTTTCCCGCCGACGAGCAGCCGCAGGTGCGCGGAATGCTCGCCGAGAGCCTCGCCGGGATTGTCTCGCAGCAACTCCTCAAGACTGCCGATGGCAAGGGGAGGATTGCAGCCCATGAAATCCTGATCGGCACCAGCGGCCTGGCCGCGATGATCCGCGAGGGCAAGACCTTCCAGATCGCCAGCCTGATGCAGGGACAACAAGGGATCGGCATGCAGACCATGGACCTTGCCCTCGAACGTCTGGTGACCAAGGGGATCATCACCCCCGAGGCGGCCGTCGAGAAGGCCATCGACAAGGAAAGTTTCCATAAGCTCATGAAAGATCGAGGGGCAGCGGTCCCCAATCTGGACGGACAGTCGGTTTAAACCACGTCCAGATCGAGACCCGCCGTTACCGCCAACCTCAAGGCAGCCTACTTGTGTTCCCCCTCGAGAACGACGAGGCGAGCAGCAGCTTCCGCTTGTGTCTTTTTCAGTGCGGCGATTTCCAGGTTGCGTTCGATAGCGATCTGAGTTTGTGCCGCGTCTTCGGCGGCCGACTGGGCGGCAAGGATCGTCTGCAGCCGCAGCTTGAGTGCCGCGAGGTCCGTCTCCGCGACCTCGATATCTTCTGTGAGGGTTTCGACGGTTTGGTACTCGGCGGCACGACGGCGAAAGAAGCCTGGGGGCCAATCGGCTCCAAGGTCATGGTCCTTGGCGAGCTGTGCGAGATCGATGAACGTCTTGTCGCGCAGCGCATTGAAATTGTCTACGAAGACTTTACGTTCGCCGATGGCGCGAAAGGTGGTGTTTGCGGCTGCGGCGTTGTGTTTGACCTGCTCGGTGGATGCCCCTTTATCGAGGGCGCCTTGCACCATGGGAGCAAAAGCGGCCCAAGCGGCGACTCCGGAATCGATGAGGATGGGCGGCCAGACGGCCATCGTTTTGAGCTGGCGACCGAGGACCGGCCTCTTGAGCAGATGGGGCGCGATCTTAAAGAGAAGCGCGTGAACGGGCGGCTGCTTTTTCTTCGTGGCGTCATCGACCAAGTCGACGACCCGATCGAGCTCTTCATCGGCGAGGTCCACACGTTGCTGCGCCTGGACAATGGCCAGATTCAGGAAGCGCTGCTGCGCCTGCACGGCGATCCACTGGGACTCGAGGGCTTTCCAAGTCGGCAGAAGCACCGCGCAACGCGGATCCTCGGAAAGGCGGCTGTAGGTGTACATCCACTCCTCGTCGTAGAAATCCAAGGAGTTCTTGTAAGGTAGACTGGCCAGCTGCATAGGTGAAGAAGACACGCTGGTGCCGCGTGGTGCAAGGAACAAATGCGGCGGCACGGTCGGAAGAGACCAGGGGGAACCCTTCCGAAGGTGGCGGGGGGCATGCGGGCGACCCGCGGGGCTCATCTGGGATCCGGAGTACCGCGGATGGCGACCCGCGGGGCTTATCTAGGATCCAGGGTGAGGGATCCGGGAGACCAGCGGGGCTTGTTTCGGATTCGAGGTGAGCCTGGATGGAGACCAGCGGGGCTTGTTTCGGATTCGAGGTGAGCCTGGATGGCGGCCAGCGGGGCTTGTTTCGGATTC
>CAITRH010000274.1 GCA_903894755.1 uncultured delta proteobacterium | reverse complement strand
CCTATCCGGAACCGCCCCCAACCGGTGAATGCCCTAGTCCCCTCAACGCCGACCGCCTCGCCACACTCCTGAAAGATAAGAACGGCTTCTACCTCCACGGCGACGTGCACTCGTACAAGGAGTACATGGATCGCGGCGTCGTAGTCCATGAGGTCGCGTCCCTTGGTAAATCCCCCGGCAACAACATTGCCATCGGACTCATCGACCACAACGCCTTCATCTACAAAGCTGCCTCCATCAACGACCCAACCACCTCCCCCTGGCCCTTCGTCATGATCTCCGCCCCCGTCGCCTACCAATTGGGCAACGGCGAAACCAACCCCTACGGCTACAACGTATGCAAAGACCGCGACAATAACCTCGTGCGCGCCGTCGTCTTCACCAGCGAACGTCCATCCTCCGTATTCGTCGAGCTCGACTCCCTCCCCAGCACCCGCACCTCCTTGCATGTCGTCTCCGGACTCGCCCAGGAAGCCGCGATTTGGGAAGCCTCCCTCGATACCCGATCGCTCACCTCAGGAGTCCACACCCTCACCGTCAGCGTCGGCACCGCCTCGGGACGCGTCGCCCAAGATACCGTGAGCGCCAGGTTTGCCTCCGGCCCGTGTGAGCCAATCCCTGATGACGACGCTCCTGATGGCGGCGCTCCTGATGGCGGCGCTCCTGATGGCGGCTCTCCCGATGGAGGCTCTCCCGATGGAGGCGAGTCCGACAGCGGCGAGGACGGCAGCTTTGCGGACGGTTCCACCGATGGCTCGAACGGGGACGGGGCCATGGCCGACGGGGCCGACGGATCGATCAACCCGCCTGTGTCGGCCGACGGTGGCGGATGCCAGTTTGGACCGGGGGGATCCTCCAACGCGTCCTGGCTCCTCGCGCTCTTGGGGCTTTTCGCTCGGCGTCGGAAATCGTGAGCCGTACCGAAGGCGGCCTCGACGCGGCTCTCGACAACGCCATCGCTGGCGATGACCTCCCCC
This sequence comes from uncultured delta proteobacterium, assembly GCA_903894755.1. Classification (GTDB taxonomy): domain Bacteria; phylum Myxococcota_A; class Polyangia; order Polyangiales; family Polyangiaceae; genus CAITRH01. The sequence continues at coordinate 6,079 of CAITRH010000274.1, read as the reverse complement.
TCGAAACGTTCTTAGCCCGCGTGTCGGGACTCCCGGGACTCCGTCCCAACCTCGGGTTTCTCGACACCTTCGCCAAGGTGTGCTGCGCACGCGGCATCGCGGCCGATGGCGTGATCGCACGGCTGGTGTCGAAGAGCGCCGCCTATGCCCCAGGAGCTACGTCCTTCGAGTTTCTCCCCATGGCAGGTGTCGCTGCCTTGGCTGCACGTGGAGCCGCAGACCCCACCATGTATCCAAGAGCCTTGGCAGGGCTCCATGCGTCGGCCGATGACCTGCGCTTTCGTGTCCGCGACCGCGTGGTCGTCGGCTTGACCAAGTTGGGAGCATCCCAGGGGCAGCGCCTGGTCGACGACACCGCAGGCTGGATGGACGGTTACTTCCATGCGGCTGCTGTGATTTCGGCACTTGCCGACAGCGCGTGGCTGGCAAAGCTCGAGACCCCGTCGGGGGTGCTTGGCAGGCTTGACGAGGGGTTCGTGTTGGCCCGGGACGCGACTCGGGCGGCTTGGCGGTATCCCGGACACAAGGCGCTCGTAGAGGCTTTAGGGGCAACGCCGTCGGCAGTCGGGCTCCGGTTCGGAGTGCCGCTGTTCGACCTGCTCGTGGGATGGAGCACCACCCGCGAGCCGGCTCTTCGCGAGGTCGTTGCCAAGTGCGCCGCGCTGCGAACAGGACGGCTCTCGGAGCAGGTGCAGCGCCTTCAACACGCTCTCGAGGCAACGGAAGAAGCTCCGCGTGACCCTCGAACCGTGGTCGGCCCGACCCGTCAACGTGGCGCCAAGCGTCGAAAGTAGCGTCCCCACCAAGACCCACTAATGTCGTGCTCAGTGGACCCTGCCTCACGCGGCCTCATTATCCCTTTCGGTGTTCCTGACGACGAGCGAGGTCTTGGCATCGGGATCGCCGCGCTCCTTCACGGCACCGCCCAAATCGGCGGCACGTCCCTCGGCCTTGCCCAACTCCACTCGCGCGGTCCCGACCAGCGTGCCGACGACCCCCCGATGGCGGTGGAGGCCTTCGTTTCCCCGAGGGACTGGCGTGAGCTGGCGGGAGGTGGAAACACCCCCACCGATGTCACCGTCGTTGTGACCGGGACGCTCGAACCGCCGGGTGACGACGGGGGATCGCTTCGCGTGGTGGCTTACGATCCGCGCGATGGCCGCATCTGTGGCGAGGTCGAGACGCACTTGGACGAGGCCCAGGCAGGCAAGGCGCTCGTCATCGTGTTCGAGGAGCTCTGGAAGCAGGTAGATGGCGAGCTTGGGCCCCTTCGCGACCTCGTGGATACGGATTGGGACACCTTGCGAAGTCTGCTGCTCGGCGAACGATGTGCGCTCCACGATCCGATCCGCGGCGAGCCTCACGACCGTCTTGCGGCGATGGTCCACCTTTGGAGAGCGCTCGGGGAAGGGTCTGCGGCGCGCTTTGCCTCGGTCCGTTTGGCGGCGGTGGCTTTCGACGCGGCGGTGACGTCGTCGGACCAAAAACTATGGGCTTCCGCACTCCGTATGCTCGACAGGGCTTCCGAGGAAATCGCCGAGCCGGTGGAGATCCTCGAGGCCATGGCGCTCTTGAACCTTCGTTTGGGCGACCCGTTGGCGGCCGAGGCAAGGGCGTTGCGGGCTCTCGAGATCGCTCCGACCCGGATACGTCTCTACTCGTTGATGGCCGAGGCCCGTCGGGCTCAAGGCGACCTTGCAGGAGCTCTCCGGATGCTCGAGCGAGGACTCGCCTATACGGGCACCAACGTGCTCCTTGCCAACGAGCGGGGGGTCGTGCTGGCCGAATTGGGAAGGCTCGATGCGGCCGTGGCCGCTTGGCAGGATGTCCTTCGGGTAGCGCCGCTTCATCCTGCGGCTTTTGCCAACATGACTGCCGCAGCGCTCGAACGGCAGAACGTCGCCGAGTGCCAGGTGCTGGCCGACTCGGTCTTGATGGACGGTGAGGCCGATCCGGAGGTGCTGCGCCGAGGGATCCGTCTCGTGTTGGCTTCCGAGCCCGAGGGGCTTGCCCGTGGGACACGTCTCGTGACCCTTGCCAAGCGTTTGACCGACCGGTGCCCCGAGGACCTGACGGCGCGTCTCGTGATGGGACGGGCTCATACCGAGGCGGGCGACCAGACGGCGGCTCTCGAGGCGTTGATGTCGGTGCAGCGAGGATGGCCGAACACGAACGCGGCGGCGGAGGCGCAGCGGGTGACGTTGTTCATGGAGGAGCCTTCCGCAGCGCTTGCACTCGATGCGGCGCTCGAGCGGGTACGTACGGGACCCGAGGGGGGACTCGACGAGTTGGCGAAGGAGGCGCGTCGGCTGGGGAGGCTTCACTATTCGTGGCAGGCGTACGTGGTGGTGGGGCTCGCGGAGCGTCGCTTGCGCCGTCCGTTGCTCGCTCGAGAGGCGTTGCAGACGGCGCTCGAAATGGCTCCTGGATGTGCCCTGGTGCACCTCGAGTTGGCGCGGATAGCGCTCGACACGGGCGATCTTCGTCAGGCTCGGACCCTGGCGGAGCGGTCCGTGGCTCTGGATGCAGAGGAGCCTCGGGCGTTTGCCGTCTTGGCCGAAGTGCTGCTGGGAGAAGGAAAGCGTGAAGATGCCGCCACGGCGTGTCAGCGGGCCGTTGCACTGAGCGGGGAGACCCCCGAGCTGCGGGACATCAAAACGCGTCTTGACACGCGTCCTGGCAGCTGGTTGCGGCGGCTTTTGCGGCTTCTTCGCTCGCGTTGATGGTCACGTCTAATGGGGGCCTGCGGTGGTTGCGATCCAGGAGGTCAGGTCCGTCGCGGGATCGAGCGCCACGAGCAGCACTTCGATCCCGATGGCGTTGACCGAGGTCCCAGCCGGGGAGATATGCACGCCTTGAGCGTCGCGCCAAAGCAGCACGCGGACAGCTTGAGAGGTCCGAAGCGGCGTGCGTTGGAGCGCAAGAAGCGGCTGGTCCACGACGGTGACGGCCGCTGGTTCGCTCGAACTGCTGGTGGGCCACGCATCGAGCACATCGCTGTCGCTTGATATCCCCGCGGTCAGCCCCGCGGTCAGCATCGTGGGCCGTTCGGTTTCGCCCGGCGTGACCACATGCGACGGCCGCTGGGGAACGTCGATCTGTGCGGTGACCTCGTTGTCGACACCGCGCACCAGGCCCCGTCCAAGCGGCGGCTCGGGAGGGCGACGGGACTCGGCCCACAGACCTGGGCGAGACTCAGTCGGGGGAGGCACCTTCGAGGGAGCAGGACGAGGCAGCGCCGATGGACGAGGCGGCATCCTCGGGACACTCGCGGCGGGGGGCGGGGGCGCCGTCGGCCGGGCCGGCAACTCCTCAAGATCGGCCGCAAGCTTGGCAAGCTCGATAGCCCGGGAGTCATCCAGTGAGGTGTTCGCGGCCTTCACTGCGTTACGGAGCCACCGTATGGCCTCCGTCCGGTCCCCTCGTTTCCACATCGCCGTGGCCGTCGAAAGCGCCCAGGACACATCCTCGGCGTCGTTTTTCCGTGGCTGTGGAATCGGATTGATCGTGATGTCTTCGCCCATCGACCGCCAGGGTCCATCGGCCCAGCCCTCTTGGCAAGCACTAAGCCATCCTGACCCGGCTGCGCGAACCTCAGCGCCTCATTAAGTCGCGCCTCATAAAAAAACTTCGGCTACAACGAAGTCGGCGCCTCCGACGTGCTCAACGACCTCGCATCTCTCTTCGCACGCGGCGACGCAAAGGACTGACCCCCCCTTGCGGTACCCTTCGCTCGCCAAATGAGCTTCTCCACTATCCCGGCCCCCGGCCAGCTCGGTCCCTATGAGCTGATTCGTCGCCTCGCTACCGGCGGCATGGCCGAAGTCTATCTCGCCCGACGCGGCGGTCCCCACGGATTCCAAAAAATCGTCGCCCTCAAGCGGATCCTCCCCCAGTTCACCAGTGACCAAGACTTTGTCGCCATGTTCATCGATGAGGCCCGCGTCTGCGCTCGCCTCGGACATCCCAACATCGTCCAGGTCTTCGACTTCGGCGAACAAAATGGCGAACTCTACATGGCCATGGAATTCGTCAACGGCACCACCGGCGCCCGCCTCATTCGCAACGCCGCCATCCGCGGTGAGGAAATCCCCGTTGACGTCATCCTTCACATCGGCCTCAGCATCCTCCACGGCCTCGAATACGCCCACAGCGCACGTGACGACGACGGACAACCGCTCGCCCTTGTCCATCGCGACGTCTCCCCAGGAAATGTCCTCATCGACCGCTCCGGTGCCGTCAAACTCACCGACTTCGGCATCGCCCGCGCCGCTGCCATCGAACGTCGAACCGACGCTGGCCAGCTCAAAGGCAAACTCGGTTACATGTCCCCCGAGCAGGTCGTCGGACGAGAGCTCGATTCTCGTAGCGACCTCTTCACGGTCGGCATTGTCCTTAGCGAAATGGCCATGCTCCGCCCCCTTTTCAACGGCGGTCAGGAGCTCGATGTCCTCTTGCGCATTCGCGACGCCGACCTTTCGGCCCTCGACCGCGCCCATCGTGTCCCCGACGACCTACGCAATGTCCTGATTCGCGCCCTCGCTCGCGACCCCGCGGTGCGGTACCAAACCGCCACGCTCTTCGCCGAAGCCCTCGAAGAAGTCGCCCGAAGGCGTCGAATCCAAGTGGGCCCATCCCGCCTTGCCGCCTGGATCGAACGGAGCGCCCTCGTCGAAGGCTCCTTCACCCCAGCCGACGCCGAAGACGAAGCCCTCACCGGCCCCACGACCGCAAACCTCGAACTTCCCCTACTCGACCCCACGGAGACAATTCCTGGCGCTCTTCATGTGGCGCCAAAGATCTACCGGGTGACCCTCGAAAGCGGCAGGGGGATCGGCCCCATCTCCTATCCAGGTCTCATCGAGCTGTTCGCAACGGGGGTTGCGGGAAGCTCCACGCAGGTGGCTCGCGAACAAGGGCCTTTCAAACCCGCGGGCGAGTACGCGGAGCTCAGTCGCTTCATCACGAGTCCTGCCCTCTGTTGGGACTTGGGAATTCCTCTCGACGCTATCGACCGCGGCTTCATTGACCGGGCCAAGCTCCCCACGCGACTCTTTCAACTTGCGTTCCGACACGAAACCGGGGCGTTGATGCTCAGCGACGGGCTGCGCAGAAAGAAAGTCTTCTTTGTCTCGGGCGTTCCCGAGCTCGTGGCCTCGACGGACAAACACGAGCTCCTAGGCGAATTCCTCATCGCCCGCGGGCAGGTCCTTCGCATGGAGGTCGAAATGGCCCTCGCCATGCTGCCTCGCTTTGGCGAGAAGCTCGGCGACGCTCTCGTGGGACTTGGCGTGCTCCGTCCCATCGAGCTTTTTCGAGCTATCCACGACCAGACGGAAGAACGCTTTGTAGAAATGTTCGCCTGGCACAGCGGCGAAATTGGTTTCTGTCGAGGCTCGCGGTCGCATGAAGAGACCTTTCCTCTGGGGATCGATCCTTATGCGCTGATCGCCAAAGGCATTTGCAAGCATTGCCCACCGGAAGAACTTCACGCAACGCTCGCCCCACTTTCAGAAGAGGTGCTGATAGCGGTAGCGAGCCCTCCGGTGCGTGCTGAGATGTTTCGCCTTCCCGACCGCGAGGCGGCCGTACTCGATTCCATCGTCGCGCGAACCACCCTGGTCAAACTGATGGCCGAGATGGTGGCGTCGGGTACGGCCGATCCTGAGGAGGTAATGCGTGCGGTGTTCTTGGGTCTGTGCTGCGAGCTGCTTCAATGCCCGCGGTGGGTAATCCCGTTTTCTACGGTCCCAAGGTCCCGTCCCAGCGAACGAGCGTAAGGGGGGCGAGGGGGCGTGCAGAGCGACATCGACATCGCTTAGGGCGACATCGACATCGCTTAGGGCGACATCGACATCGCTTAGGGTTACGTAGATGTAACCTCGAATTTCCAAGCCGTCGCTGCAGGTTACGTCAACGTCGCTCAGCATTTTCGAGTCGTCGCCTCAAGTTTTGGTGACGTCGCTTCGGATTGCGGTGACGTCGCTTCGGATTGCGGTGACGTCGCTTCGGATTGCGGTGACGTCGCTTCGGATTGCGGTGACGTCGCTTCGGATTGCGGTGACGTCGCTTCGGATTG
>CAITRH010000273.1 GCA_903894755.1 uncultured delta proteobacterium | reverse complement strand
GAGGGGCTGCAGGCCAAGGCGAGCGAGCTGCTCCACGCAGGTGGGAAACATGGGGCACGCAGGCCTTTCCATTGGCCCATCGAGTTCCCTGAGGTGATGTCGCGGGGGGGGTTCGATGCAATTGTGGGGAATCCGCCGTTCCGCGGGGGCAAGCTGATCACCGGGATCCTGGGGACGGACTACCGGGAGTACCTCGTGGCGCAGCTCGCGGAGGGGAGAAAGGGGAATGCCGATTTGTGCGCCTACTTCTTCCTCAGGGCCGGCTCATTGCTGAAGAACGGTGGTGGTTTTGGCCTGCTTGCAACGAACACCATTGCCCAGGGGGACACCCGTGAGGTGGCGCTGGATGCGCTTGTGGCCAAGGGTTACACAATTACCCGCGCTGTTCCGAGCCGTCCTTGGCCGGGCGAGGCGAACCTGGAGGTGGCGTATGTATGGATGCAACGAGGTGCGTGGAAAGGGGAATGCGCGCTTGACGAGAAGACAGTGCCTGCAATCAGCCCGCAGCTCACCCGTCCTGCCAGGGTAACCGGGAATCCGTTCAAGCTGGCGGCGAACGCGGACCTGTCGTTCATCGGGTCGTACGTCCTCGGCCTCGGCTTCACACTGCAACCCGAGCAGGCGGGCGCACTGATCCAGGCGGACATAAGGAACAAGGACGTCCTGTTTCCCTACCTGAACGGCCAGGATCTCAACTCGGACCCTGAGCAGAAGGCGAGCCGATGGGTCGTCAACTTCCAAGATTGGCCGCTCGATCGAGCGAGCGCGCCTCCTGGTTATGAGGGACCCGTTGCAGCGGACTACCCGGACTGCCTTGAGATTGTCCAGAGACTGGTGAAGCCTGAAAGACAGCGGAGGAATCCCAAGGGCGATTTCGTGCTTCGCAAGCCGCTTCCTGACCGGTGGTGGCATTATGCAGACAAACGGCCGAAGCTCTACGCCACCATCGCGGGGATGAAGCGGGTGCTTGTGAAGTCCGAGGTTGGGAACAAGCTCTCCTTTGCGTTTGTCGAGAACGATGCTGTCCTTTCCCACATGCTGATCGTGTTTGCCTTCGACAGAAGCACCTGTCAGTCCCTGCTTCAGTCAACGCTGCACGAGGTATGGGCGCGTCAGTATGGGTCATCAATGCGCACTGATCTGCGCTACACCCCGTCCGACTGCTTCGAAACCTTCCCTTTCCCACCCCAAGACACCCCCGCGTGGAGCGCACTGGAAAACATCGGTGATCGCTACGACACACACCGACGCGAGGTAATGCGGGCGCACCAAGAAGGGCTCACAAAGACGTACAACCGGTTCCACAGTCCGGACGAACGCTCGCTGTCCATTGAGGCGCTTCGCAGGTTGCACGTAGAGATGGACGACGCTGTGAAGTGTGCGTACGGGTGGGGAGATCTTGCACTGGAGCACGGGTTTCACACGACCAAGCAGGGGCTTCGGTACACGATCAGCGAGGTTGCACGGGTGGAGGTGCTGGACCGGCTGCTGGCGCTCAACCAGGAGCGCCACGCGCTGGAGGTGCAGGTGGGAGGCAAGGAGGCGGGCAAGAAGAAGAAGGCTCCCGTGGCGAAGAGGAAGGCTGCGCCCCGGAAGGCGAAACCGCAGGTCAGGTTGGGGTTCGATGAGGAGGAGGACGGGTGAGATGGGGGACTCGGGAGTTTCCTGGCACCCGATGGGATGGTACGGGGGCTGCGCGAGGAGGACACTCGTCGTACGTCGACTGTGGTGGCACATCCCAGGAGAGGATGTCTACGCTGCTTTCGGTAAAACAGATCGAGGGCGCTTGTTGAGCATATTCTTTGTTTACGCGAAAGACAAGCGAGCTATCATTGTTTCCGCGAGAGACATGACCGATAAAGAGGTAAGAAAGTATGTCAAATAGAACATCTGTTTCTAACGCTACGAGTTACCAAAAAATTGGAGATTTCTGGGATGCCCATGATGCAAGCGAAACCGGCAAGCAAGACGCTGTTCTGCTTGACGTTCATATCCGTTCGCAAGGTCGCTATTTTGCCGTCGATGAACAGATTTGTCTTAAAATTCGTGAACTCGCAGATCAAAGAGGTGTAAGCGAGGAAGCCTTACTTAATATGTTTCTCAGAGAACGCATCGACCAACTTGAGAAAGGTCAACCAGCCCCTGACGTGGCGAGCTACTAAACCAAACCCATCTTGAAAACCGCAGGTCCGATCCGCCGCGTCCCGAGCCCCAATTTCCCGCAGGCCTCCTAGCCCCCGAGCCCCCGGGGTGAGGACTGTGCGGGAAAACGGGTGCATTGGAGCGGTTCTAGAGTTACATCCCTCATTGTCGACAAGCGTGGACCCATCGTCGACTGCGACGCTTCCGTCCCCGCGCGTCCTGGTTGCATTGTCGACAAGCGTGGACCGACTGTCGCGCGCGATGCTTCCGTCCCCGACCGCGACGCTTCCGTCCCCGACCGTCTTGGTTCCACGACCTAAAATCGCGGGTCGACGATTTGAGTCGACGCTTTCATCTCCGAGCTCCCTGGCTCCACGATTTTGAACCGTGGGTCGACGATTTGTGGCGACGCTGTCATCTCCGAGCATCTTGGTTCCACGATTTGGGACCGTGGAACCATCGTTGAGGGCGATCAGGTCATCTCCCATGTCGATCGTTCGATCGAGGACCCCTCGATGGTCTGATCTTCGCGGTCGATGGTCTGATCGCCCTCGACGATCACCTGATCGTCGCGAACCGTGGTCCGACTGCCGCGGTCGATGGTTCGACGG
>CAITRH010000272.1 GCA_903894755.1 uncultured delta proteobacterium | reverse complement strand
GAGGTGAGCCACTCGTTCCTCAGTTCCGAGCCCCCCTCGCTCGAAGACGATCCTGCTTGCCCGAATGGGCAAGAAGGATGTCGAGGGAGAGGGGGGTTGGGGTGAGGTCCGCGTCTATCCCGCGAGCTGGGTCTGCACGCTCGGCCCTTTGCCCCACTTGGCGGGCCTCAGATGCCCAAAAAGATAGACGCCTCCGTTGCCCATCAGCCACTGCCGAAACCGCCGAAACGTCGTCAGCCACTGGACAGGCTTGGAGCGCCCCACGGCAGGAACGAGCCCGGATTCCAGCAGATGCTGGCGAGCATGCAGGAACGCATCGGCCATCTTCTGCTGGATAGCGCGAGGTGAGCTGCGGTCCCGCGCCCGCTTTGCCGCGGCTTTTCCGAGACGCCCCCGAAGCTGCGGGTCTTGGATCAGCCCCACTACCGCGCGCCCAAAGGCCTGATCGCCGTCCTCTTCGCTGCCAATCATCAGGTCGAGGTCGTCGCCGCTCTGCGCTAGACCGCGTCCTGGATGCACCAACACACCGTTGACTCCAGCATCGATCTGAGCGGTCACCCCCATGCCGTCCTTGAATGCCACCGTGGGAGTCCCACACCAAAGGGCCTCCCCGAGGACGTTGCCAAAGGTCTCACTGAGCGAGGCATGCACAAAGATGTCTGCATAGGCGTAGTAGTCCGCCATCGTGGTGAACGGGACCTCGCCCGTGAAAAACACGCGGTGCGCTACGCCAAGCTCCTCGGCCACCCTCTTGTAGTACTCCGTGTCCGGGCCTTGGCCTATGACGGTCAAAGTTGCATCCGGCTCGGCAGGGAGGACATGTTCGGCAAAGATGCGGATCAGCCGATCCTGCGCCTTTTCACGTGTATGCCGTCCCGCGCTCAAGAGACGTGGTCCGTGCAACTCCGCGTTCAAGAGGTGCGTGTAGGGGTCGGGCCCAAGCGGCTTGTCGAACACCTCGGGCTGCACCGAACGGCCAATCACGTGAATCGGAATGCTCACGCCAAGGTCGCGCCAGTAGGTCTTGAGCCCCTCGCTCAACACGATGAGCCCGTCCGCACGGTTGTAAAGGTTGGTGAAAAGGTTCTCGTAAGGCCGCTTCAAGAGGGCTTCGAGTCCCTTGTGGACCGCCGGAATCTTCGACAGCTTCTCGGGCAACAACACGTCGTAGGCCGCAGTCAAATGCGTCGTGTTCACGCAGATCAGCGGGATCCCCTTCATCTCCCGAAGCCATACGCCAAACTCCATGAGCATGGAGGTGGTCTGGGCAAAACAAAGGTCGAAGTCCCACCGGTCGATCTCGGCAACCCAGGACGCGAGCGGCAAGGGCACATGCACCCCTGGATAGGTCTTCAGAGGCAAGCTCGGAAGCGCTATGGTGCCCGGAGCGAGGTCCTCAGGACGGGATTCGGGGTCGGACGGACCGATGACTGTGACTTCGTGACCACAGCGACGCAATTCTTGGTACAGGAAGCGTGTCTGAAAGACCGCACCGTTGGCGTAGGGGATCCGAGTGAAGTCGCTAAGAATGGCCACGCGCAATGGACGCCCAAGGCGGGACGCAAGCTCCGTGAAGGGGTGGACCTCGGCAAGCGGCGAGGCAGGCGAGACCGGCGTCGCAAGCGCCTCGGCTACATTCCCGCCGCGCGACCGTGCCCCCGCCCGAAGGCGTCCAGAGGTGCCATGAAAATTGTCGATATCACCGAGTTTTACTCGGAAAGAGGAGGTGGAGTTCGGAGCCATCTCACCACTAAAGGACACGTTCTGTGCCAACTCGGACACAGCACCGTCGTGGTCGCTCCAGGCCCACGCGACACGGACACCACCCTCGCCAAAGACCCCGGCCTCGCCCGCGTGGTCCGGGTCGCCGGAGCCGCCCTCCCCTACGACCCGACCTACCACCTGCTCGCCCGTCTCGATAAGGTTCGCGGCCTCGTTCAACAGGAACAGCCCGACATCGTCGAGGTCCACTCGCCCTACCTCGCGATGGCAGGAGCGCTCGCCCTACCGCGCCACTCCTTCGGAGCCCGCACGTTCTTCTGGCACGCCGACTTCATCGACACCTACCTGCGCGTCGCTGCCCTGCGTCTTCTTCCTGAACGCGCCGTCGATGCTGCCCTTCGTCCCGTTTGGCTCGGCGTCCGTGCCCTCCTGAGCGCCTGCGACGCCACCTTCGTTGCCGGTAAAGCCCAGGCCGAAAAGCTCCGCGCACTGGGGGTCCCGAATGTTCACCTGGTCCCGTTTGGCGTCGACACAGCTACGTTTCATCCCGAAGCAGGAGGCGTTGCCCGTCGACGCGAGCTACTCGCCGGTGCGCCTGACTCGGCGTCGGTGGTGGTGGGAGTTGGACGTTTTGCTGTGGAAAAAAGATGGGACATCGTCCTCGACGCGTTCGAGCGCTTGACCGCGCATCGCCAGGCGGTGCTGGTGTTGTTCGGGGACGGTCCGGAGCGAAAGGCGCTGGAAGAGCGCGCGTCGAGACTGCAGCATGTCCACTTTGCAGGGTTCGAGACGAACCGAGAGCGCCTAGCGTCGGCACTGGCAAGCGCGGACTTGCTTGTCCATGGGTGTCCTTACGAGACCTTTGGTCTCGGGGTCGCCGAAGCCGTTGCGTGCGGCGTTCCGGTGGTGGTGCCCGACCAAGGCGGGGCGTGCGAGAGCGTCGACCCGAGTACATCGGTCGTATATGCAAGCCTCCAGAGTGACGCGTGCGCGGCCGCTATGGAGAGCCTCCTGTGTCGACACCCTGGCCAATTGCACTCCGCCGCAGTCTTGGTGGCTAAAGACGTGCGACGGGTGCAAGATCACTTTGCTGAGGTACTCTCGGTCTACCAGACGCTGCTGCGATGAGCTGCTTGGCAAATACGATGCATTCGTCGACCGCAGGCCAGCAAGGGGGAGACGGCAATGGGCGGAGCGGCCACCGCGGTGCTGGCAAAGGTGGCGGCCACTAGAAAACGGCGGATCAAATTGGTACCTATCCGATGGGTTTCATTCCTTGGGAGTTGTCCAGTTCCTCATCGCTCTTGGCTCCAGTGCCGCGCGGGTTGGATAACGGTGCTAAACCAAACCCATCTTGAAAACCGCAGGTCCGATCTACCGCTTCCGCGCCCCAATGTCGCGTAGACCTCACCCCCAACCCCCTCTCCCTCGACATCCTCCTTGCCCATGCGG
>CAITRH010000271.1 GCA_903894755.1 uncultured delta proteobacterium | reverse complement strand
CCCCAATGGACAACGCCCCGTCGACGGTCTCCAGCTTCCGCTCCTCGATGCCGTGGAGCAGCTTGCAGTCGTTCCAGCAGCTGCGCTGGATACGCTGCCTGGCTCGGTGGCCACCTGGGTCCTTGCAAGCAAGCTGGCGCTCGAGCTCGTCGCTCGCGAACGCGTGGTCCCAACACTCACCCGTCGCAATGGACACATCGAGGCGCGGTGGGCGGCGGCGCTGTCTGCAAGCAGCGAGCACGACTCCTGCTCCATCGGTGCCATGGGAGGAGCGTTGGCGCACTGCGCTCCAAGGGCCAGAGCGGAGCTTCGAAGCCCAAGGTTTTACAGAACGCTCGGTCGTCGACTCCCTCGAGCGCTGGAGCAACCTCACAACGCTTCCCGGCGTATCCCGACCCCGATTACCGGTGCAGTGCTCCCGTCGGACCCCAGTTGCACGTAGTTGAGTCCTCCATGCAACGACGGCAAAAACCCGAAGAACCGCAGCGCGTCCACGTCTAGAAAGCCGCGCAGGATAAGCTCTGTCTGCTCGCGCTGGGTTGCAAAATAGGCCGTCGAGGTTCCTGCACCTACAGCAACGCGTCTGTCGTCACGGGTGATCTGAAGGTAGCTCAGGTCGGCCCGAAGACGCAGCGACAGAATGTCCGGTATGGCATTCCACTGCCCTTTCACATGCGCTTCCCCACGTACCGTCACCGGATTTTGATCCGAAATGACCTCACGCCTCCCGGTCATCACGGTCACGGTACGGTAGTCCTCAACTTGCAACCCTGCGCCACCCCCGAAATAGACGGCAAACGCCCCCGTTTGGAGACGCAATCCCACGATAGCCACCCCGCGCCCCATCGTGGACGTCTGAACGCTACCAGATGTCGTCGCCTTTGGCTGCACGGTCGCCGTATCAAAACTGGACACTCCAACATTGCCCCGTAGATCCAGACTTGCTGCACCTCCCAGCGGCAACAAGAGCCACCCCTCGGCGGAACCTTCGTACTGTTCCGTCTGCGTCAGCCCGGTCTGCGTAGTCAAGTTGTAACTGAGCGCGGCCCCACGTGCCACGATGCCAAAACGCTCCCCAGTTCGCGCGCAGCCCGCTTCAAGTCGTCCTCGGTCCGCGCGCTCGCAAACCGGGCTGCACTGTCGAACGCACGCACGGAGCCTTGGGGCAAGACCTTCTGCGCTTCCAACGTTTCAAGCTGGGGACGGACCGCTGTAACAATTTGTTTCCAGTCGCCCGTCATGATGGCGGTCACGAGCGCCTGGACCTCCGCAAAGAGCTCCGGCCGAAGGGGAAACTCTGGAGTCCGATGTCCCACAGTCACAATGAGCCAGATGGCGCGAAGGGCCTCGAGGTTCTTCAGCACCAGCTGGGGCACAATGGATGTGGCAACTGGACTGTCCTTGAGACGTACGGTAAGCTCCTCGATCTCGCGAAGCAACGCTGCAAGCTGACGTACCAACGCCGGTGAGCGGCTCTTGATCACCTCCTCGACAATGTGTTCATAGTGCTCATCGGGAAGCCCGCGTCCAAACCCATCACGCAGCGACCTGGTCAGGATGTCCATGGTCATCTCGACGGCTGCCACCTGTTCGGGACACGTCCCTGCAGGACATGAGAGCGCTTTGGTCAGCAGCGCGGGAATTCGATCGAGCCATGCCCGCAGGTCGGGTGAAAGCAATGTCAGGTCTACTAGCTCGAGAATCTGTGTGGCCCACTTTGCCGCAGGCGCGTCCAAAGTACGCCCCATTGTCCCGATGTCGCGCAGCAGGTTGTTCCGGAGCTGGACGAGAGAGTCCCAAAGGGGCACGAAGGGCAACGATGGCCCCCATGCGCGTTTGTCCGCTAAGGACCGCAGGGTTGAGGGTTGCAAGCCGTGGAGCGTGGGTACACAGTTCGTCGACGGCAGGCCAGAAGGGGGAGACCGCAATGGGCGGAGCGGCCTCCGCAGTGCTGGCAAAGGTGGCGGTCACTAGAAAACGGCGGTTCCACTTGGTAATTATCCGATGGGTTTCATTCATTGGGGGTTGTCCAGTTTCTCATCGTTGTTGGCTCCAGGGCCACGCGATGCTAAGGGCTTCCACATGATCGAGGTCATCTCCCTCCGCTACGGTACCGCCTTCAAAAAAGCCTTCCGAGACCCGGAAGTTTTCACCGCTTTCGTCCGCGACGCCACCGGCGTGAGCATCGACATCACGGAGGTCCAGCAGGAGTACAGCTACAAGGAAACGATCGGACGGGTCAAAATCGAATACGACCTCTTTGCCGAGGACACCAAACACCGGACCATCGTCGAGTTGCAACACATTCGCGACGATGACACCTTTGAGCGCTTTCTCTACTACCACATCATCGCGCTGATCGAGCAGGTGCATGGGCACCAACGTTATGCCTTCGACCGCGATGTGATTACCTTGGTCGTGCTCACCCGCGACATTCGGGACAAGAGGTGGCAGTTCGACTGGGGGGAAGTGAACTTCGATGTTCACAATGTCCAAGGGACTGCGTTGGGTATTTTCAACCATCGACTGGTGT
>CAITRH010000270.1 GCA_903894755.1 uncultured delta proteobacterium | reverse complement strand
ATGGTCCATATACGAAAGTGTTCGCACGTGAAAATCTTATTTGTCAAATCGTTGGAGGGTTCGGTGCGGTACTTGGTTCATACCTTGCAGTAAAAAATCCTTCATTGCCGTGGATTGCCGGTGGGCTTTCCCTGAGCATCGGCGATCAGCGTCATGACCACCTCGGTGGCCACGATGGTGCCGACCTTGCAAACCTGATCGATCTCGACGATCTTGATCGCTGTGGATGGGTCCTCAGGGTTGAAACGTGCGAGGTGTTCTGGAAGGCCTCGGGCAATGCGTTGCATGGACTCGGCAGTGATGGCCGCTTCGGGAGGCTCGGCCAAGGCCTCGGACGGGGTCAGTCCGCGGAGGCGAAACACCGAGGGGCTGACATAGGTAAAACGGTTGGACCCAAGGTCGAGGGTCCAGATGACATCGCCGCTGTTGTCCGAAATGAGGCGATAGTGCTCCTCGCTTTGACGCAGCCTCTCTTCCGCCAGACGTCGTGCCTGTTCGGCTTTTCTGCGCTCGGTGACGTCGCGCAAGAGCAGCAGCAGTCCGAGGGGTTGCTGCGGCGAGCCCTGAATGGGAGAGATGGTCACGTCATAGAAACGTTGCCCCGTTGGGGTGCTGAGCGGAATCGAATCCAGGTGGTTCTGTTGGAGCTCGGCAAGGTCGCGGCAAAAGAGCTCCTTCCAGTCTTGCGGAAGCGCCGCAGAGGGGTTCCGCAGCACCGGGCAGGCCGCCTCCGCTACGCGATTGGAATCGACGACCCGACCCTGCGCGTCGAGCACGATCACCAAGTCTCCCATGCTCTCGAGCACGAGATGGCGCGCCACGGGAACGATCGCAAAGGCATTGCCTCGCAAGAGAGCCCAGGCGAAGAGTGCCGCTGTAAGGCCCATCGTCGTCGAGGACCACTGGTAGCCAGGCACCGGGGTCAGCCGAAGCTGGTACAGTACATCGGTCAATAGGGGAACGGCTATTCCACCGGCCAACATCAACGTGTTGCTGGTACGAAGCCCAGGAGTGCGGAGCGCCAAGAGCAGGAGCATGGAGGACGTCAATACCACAATCATCGCGTATGGGTACTCGATAAGAAACCAAGGGCCGCGGCTAAAAATCAACGTATCCACAGGTCCGGAAGTCTCGACGTAGAAGTTGTAGCGAAACAGCCGATGCGAGTCCCCCCCGAGGGTCAAGAGCACACTGATGCAAGGAACGACGAGCAGGTAGAGAAGCCACCGTCGCGCCAGGGGGCGTCCAAGATAGGCGAGAACAAGCGCTAAGGGCAACGGAAGGAAGGGACGATCAACCAGAATCCGAAGGTTACGGAGGGTAACTTTGAGAGCGAGCGACGATGCGGAGAGCTCCATCGCGTAAAGAAGCGAATACAGTGCGAGCATCGCGAAAACGACACGGAAAATGGCAATGGCGCGAGCATTGGCGCCCCGTCGGACGTACAGTGCAAGCGCCGCCATGAAGAAAGAGGCCACCAGAGGCGGCCAGACATAAGGCGTGTAGTGCCAAGAGGACAACATGTGGGCTCCTATCATAGCCGCGAGCTCCGCGAGTCGCCGCTTGTCGCATCTTGAAAATCCTCGAAGGCTCGCAATAACCCAGTCACCACCACAGTGGCCTCCTCCTGATCGCCGTGCTCCACTGCAGTCTCAAGACGTGAGGCGTCATGGCGCATCACGGGTGCTGCCATCATGGCTGACGCCCCCTTGAGCTTGTGGGCTAAGCGGGCAATGGCGTTCATATCCTTTGACGCCAAGGCCTGCGCCAGCGCATCGAGCAGCTGACGCGTTTGGACCGCAAAGGCAGAGAAGAGCTCCTGAAATAGCTCGTCGTCCTCTCCGAGTCGCGCCACGAGATCCGCTCGATTGAAGGCGACCAGTGGCTCCGGCGCCGTGGGCCGCAGTGTCTCTCGAACAGGTGCGTGAAGCAGCCATCGCTCCAGGCATTGTGCCAACTCCTTGCGATAGATGGGTTTGCACAGATAGTCGTCCATTCCAGCTTGTAGGCACTGCTCACGGAAACCTTGCATGGTATCCGCAGTCAGCGCAATCACCGGGATGCGACCGTTGGTGCCTCCCCAGTCGCGAAGCTGCCGAGTGGCCGTGAGACCATCCAACTCGGGCATTTGCACATCCATGAGCACAAGGTCGAACTCACCCGACGCAAGGGCCTTGAGTGCCTCGACGCCATTGGATGCGACCTGAACATGGCATCCCAATTGCTCCAGCATCAGCGAAGCCACATCTTGGTTCGTCTCGTTGTCTTCCGCAAGTAGAATGCGCGTTCCATGGAAAGCCCCCATGTGATCCCGTGGGTCCTTAGTTGGCTCTATCGCGTGCTCATGGACAACTGTTGGACAGCGCACCTCGAAGTAAAACGTGGAGCCCGCGCCCAGCATGCTGTCAACGTAGAGCCTACCTCCCATCAGCTCGACCAGCAGCTTGGAGATGGTCAATCCAAGTCCCGTTCCTCCAAAGCGCCGCGTTATCGAGCTGTCAGCCTGAGCAAAAGGGCGAAACAGCGTGGCCAGAGTCTCGGGAGCGATGCCTATGCCCGTATCTTGGACCTCAAAGCGGAGCGTCTGGTGCGTGCTGTCGCCGTTGTCGCAACGGACCCGAAGCGCCACCTCGCCGTGGGACGTGAACTTGATCGCATTGCCTACGAGATTGGTGAGCACCTGACGTAGCCGGGTTGGATCGCCGCTGGCCCAATCGGCAACAGCAGGAGCGACCTTGCAGCGCAGCTTGAGTCCCTTCTCCGCGGCGCGCAAGCCAAGCAGGCGTATCGCGTCGTCGACCATGGTCCGGACGTTGAAGGGCACCGACTCGATCGCAAGACGACCGGCCTCGATCTTGGAGAAGTCAAGGATATCATTGAGAACAGTGAGAAGGGTCTCGCCGCTCTTCTTGACGGTGGTGACGTAGTGGTGCTGCGCCGGCGACAGCGGGGTATCGAGAAGGAGCGAGGCCATCCCCAGCACACCGTTCATGGGAGTGCGGAGCTCGTGGCTCATGTTGGCCAGGAATTCACTCTTGGCCCGATTGGCAGCCTCCGCGACTTGCTGGGCCTTGTGACGCTCCGCCTCGATGCGTTTGCGCTCGGTGATGTCGCGGCTGACTCCGACGATGCTTGTGGGCTTTCCCTGCGCATTGGCAATCAGGGT
>CAITRH010000269.1 GCA_903894755.1 uncultured delta proteobacterium | reverse complement strand
GTGGGAAGCAAGACAGTGAAGTCGTTTGCGGTCCCGTCCCGTCCCACTGGCCTTGGTGTGGAACCGGGAACTCTCGAAGAAGCAAGCGCGCGCACGATACGGTTCGATGAAGAGGTACGGGTTTCTGTCGGTGCCGACAACAGCTGGATTCAGGTGATTGTGCACGGGACTCGACGCATGGACGATGTGTTGCCTTTCATGCCGTTCCCTCCCATGGCGTTTACCAATCCTGTGTATGTGGTGCGTCGGCGGTAGCCCCGCGGTAGCCCCGGGCGGGGGGGAGGGCTCGGGCTGGTCGCGACCACGTTGCCCATGCAACGAACAACAGTATCCATTGACATTTGCGCGTTCTAACGAAACACTGCCGCAGCGCGCCCGACAATGATGGGAGCTGCAATTGGGGGCAAGGCGGCCGCGACAACCATCCGATCAACTGCGTGGAGTGGAACCAAGCGACCTCCTATTGTTCCGCCGTCGGCAAGCGCCTTGATCCCTGGGGCAATGAGGCGCCTGCCAACCAGTTGTGCTCGGCTTCGTTGGGAAGCTTGAACCCGTCGCTTCCGAAGATCTTGCTCCCGTTGTCGGCATAGGGGTCCCGCCCCAGGACGTCGAGTCCACCGCCGTCACGGGGCTGCCCCTAGGGCAGCTCGCGTCCTTCCGGTGCGATCTCGAAGTCCTGACGTCCCTATATCGCTAGGCAAGACCAATGCGCCAGGCCTATACCTAGCGGCCTGGGACATTGCCGCATAGGCGCGTCAATAAAAATCTGAAGGAGAACCGAAGGCGGCCCCCCTCGAGCGACAGCCCCTGCGCGGCGTTTGTAGGTGTGTACGTCTGTGCCAGGGAGTGCAAGCCTTTGTCGTGGCGCGTCAAGAGACGGCGGGACGAATGGTGGCACCTTCGAGGATCACGTTCAACCACACTACATGGTCGCTACCGTCCCGGTGCGCTATCGGTCAGGGTCTCACGCACGAAGTCGAGGCGATCTTGTCCCCAAAACATATCCTCTCCGACAAACATCGTCGGTACGCCGAAGAGACCCCGCGCGACGGCCTCCTCTGTCTCCTGTCTGAGGCGGTCTTTGACGACTGCATGCTGCGCCCGTTCGAGCGCCTCACCGGGATCCACCTCCGCGGCTGCGATAGCATCCGCCAGTACGGCAGGATCGGCGCAGTTTTTCCCTTCGACCCACAGCGTTCGGAAGAGCGTGGCAACGAGCCGGGGGAGCGCTTCGGGTCGCACGAGTCCCACGCCGGTGACGACTCGCATGGCGACTAGCGTGTTCACTGGGAAATAGGGGTTCATCTCGAAGGGGACCCCATACCGTGCAGCGAAGCGCTGAAAGTCCCGGAAAATATAGACGCCCTTCCCGGGGATCTCGGCCGGCGACCGGTTGCCCGTTGCCTTGAAGATGCCCCCGAGCAGCACCGGTCGCCAGTCGAGGACGGCCCCAGTTTCGACTGCGATGCGCGGCAGCTGCGTCGACGCGAGATAGGACGCGGGGCTGCCCAGATCGAAGTAAAACGTTACTGTCTTTGCCATCGAAGTCACCACCTCTCAGACCAGGGACGCAAGTCCATCTCGAACGTCCATGCGTCCCTTGGCTGCGCATGTAGATGCCAATAGTTCTCCGCGATGTGCTCCGGATCCAGGATGCCCCCCTGTTCCTTGGTTGCATACACTGCCGGTGCATTGTCCCGAATGAAGGCCGTATCAATCGCACCATCGATAATCACATGGCTGACGTGGATCCCCTTCGGCCCCAGCTCTCTCGCCATGCTCTGGGCGAGAGCTCGCAGGCCATGCTTCGCCCCGGCAAACGCCGCGAAGTTGGCCGCTCCTCGCAGGCTGGCGGTCGCGCCGGTGAAGAGCATCGTGCCTCGCCCGCGCGAGACCATGCGCTTGGCCACCTCGCGCGCCGTGAGAAAACCTCCAAAGCAGGCCATCTCCCAAATCTTGAAATACTTCCGCGGTGTCTCGTCCAGGACCCCGGACGGCACGTTGGCGCCCACGTTGAAAACAAAGACGTCGATGGGGGCGATCTCCCCCTCGATGCGCTCGACCGACGCGGAAACCTCGTCCTCCTTGCGGGCATCGCACACGATGGCGCAGGCGCGACCACCGCCGGAGGTGATATCGTCCACGAGGGGACGAAGTTTGTCCGCATTGCGGCGTGTCACACACGTTGCAAATCCTGCGCGCGCAAAGCGGCGCGCAATGGCTCCACCCGTTCCGTCGCCCGCTCCCACGATCCATGCTGCACGATTCTCCATTCTCTTCTCTCCTTGCTCTCTGTTGGTAATTGCATGGCAACCCTGCGCCCTGCTCCGATCTGCAAAGCCCCGGGAGCGCGCTCAACCACCGGGTTACGCCGACGCCTCGTCCAGCTTCCGAATGTGCACCGGCACGTATTTGTGGAAAGGCGTCTTCGAAAACGGATCACAATGCCCACTGGATGTCAGTACGTTGATTTGTGGACCAAGCGGTGCACTGTCGCGGAAGCGCATCCCGTACCCATGCGGAAGGGTCACAACGCCGGGGCGCACCGTGTCGTCGATCTGGATGATGACTTGGATTTCCCCCCGGACGGAACGGCACGAAGCGTGCGCCCCGTTCGCCATATCCAGCAACGCTGCGTCGTCAGGATGCATCCGCATGACCCCCTCCTTGTCGACCTTGCGCCAAGCGGGATCCCGATAGATCTGGTTGGCGTTGTAGGTGCGTCGTTCGCCGGCCATGAGTACGAATGGATACTCGGTCCCGCTCGGCGCTTCCGTCTTTAACGCTCGCAGTTCCTCGAGCATTTCCGGAATGGCCAGGTGAACCCGGCGGTCCTTCGTCTTGATCAGCGACCAGGTATCCGCAAACTCGTGCCGACTGAGCACGACCCCCGAGCGGCCGTCCAGGATTGCGCGGAACAGTTCCACCCCCAGCGTCCATCGATTGCCCGAATGTCCTGCGCGCCTCACGGCGGCACGGTGCTGCTCCGCGTACGCCATGGCCAGCGGCAGGATGCAGGAGGCCACTGCGGCTCCCGCAGGCAACGTAGGTCCCAGCGTACGGTACATAATGGATGCAACGAAGGGCATCCAGGCTCTGTGACCTGCGAGAGCGACCGCAAGAGCCCCGAGGTAGGCCAATGGAGTCCTCCGATGGACACGCGCGAACCGCGACAGGAGCGGGAACCGTGTTGGGATGATCCCCATCTTCTCCAGCAGCCGCGTATAGATTTCTGGCTCCGGCAACGAGTCACCTCGAGGCTCCAACAGGGGATGCCGTAGATGAAAGAAGTTCTCGGGAAACTCCAGATTGAACCCCGACGCTTCCCATTTCTCGAATTGCGACGCCGCAGGGAGAACATAGTGCGCCAGGCGAGCGGTCTCCGTCATGGCAACATCCACGACGACCAGTAGATCCAGAGACTTGAACGCGCGCTCGTAAGCCTGGCTATCCGCATAGGTCACAACCGGGTTGGAGCTGTCTACGAAGACAGCCCGGAGCCGGTCCTCGCCAGGGTGAAGGACTTCATCCGGCAAGATGTTGGGCGGATAGATGCCCCCAATGGGGTGCATTCGATGATGGGCCGTTCGTTTGAGCGGCTTGCCTTTGCGGGGTTGTCTCTCGTCCGTGTGTCCCAGCAATGGCAATAGAAACGAATGAAGGTTGTTTCCCCCCTTGCGACCGAAGTTGCCGGTGAGCAGGTACAACAACTTTTCCAAGTAGCCATTGAGTGTGGTATGGAGCGTGTGTTGAATGCCCAGATCAATGCGCACGCAGGCGCTATGGGACGTTGCAAACCCGCGCGCCACACGCTCGACGTCGGCCAAAGGGATGTCCGCACGACGGACGTACTCCTCGATGGGGATGGTCAAGAGCTCCTTTTCCAGCGTTTCGAAGCCCGTACAGCGTTCGGACAGGAAAGCACGGTCGTGCAGGCCGTTCCGCAAGATGATGGCCAGCATTGCGGAAATCAGAACCGCGTCTGTACCGGGTCTGAGCTGCAAATGGATATGAGCCATTTTGGCGGTTTCGGTGCGACGCGGGTCGATAACTACCATCGTGCGATGGGGGTTTTTCTTGATGTCGCGCAACGTGTCGCGGGCATTTGGAATGCCATGAGACTGGAACGGATTGCACCCGATGAAGAGCACATAGTCCGCGTGTTCCACATCTTCCGTCGTGTGGCAGGTCTGACTGCCGAACAGGCGTCCATTGACCCAAAAATCTCCCGTCTTCTCTTGTCCCAGGGAGTTGTAGACGTAGCGGCTTTTCATGGCCGCGAGCACTTGACGACTGTACGCCCCCCCGAGATGGTTCCCTTGTCCACCTCCGCCGACGAAAGCGAAGGCATCGCCCCCGTGCCGCTCCCGAATCGACAGCAGCCGAGCGGCGATGTCCGTGAGCGCCTCATCCCAAGGGACCCTAGTGAAACTACCATCCGGCTGTCGCTTGAGAGGGTGCTGCAGACGATCGTCGTGGTTTTGGTAGTGATCGAGACGGGCGGCTTTCTGGCAGACGTATCCTTTCGAAATGGGATGTTCCTCGTTGCCACGGATCCTAGCGAATCTACCGGTATCGATGTCGACCCGCAGTCCACAATTGCGTGAGCACAAAATACAAGCAGTTTGTTCCGTCTTCATGTACGCCATGACCTCCTCGCGAATGCACTCTCTGAAAATACCAAGGTTGGTGGAACCGTTGGAGCCTATGCAGCACTACCTACTTGGAGCGCACTTTTGTTGTCAGTTCGAGCCGAAGCATTTCCAACAGCAAGGTGGAGGTTTCCTCGAGGGGGGTCACGCTGCCCGCGACGCGCGCCTGGATGAGGGCCCCTTCGTAGCCGGACACCAGCAATATCGCAAGGGCGGAAGCCCGGGGGCCCGTCACGCCGGCTTGTTCCAGCAAGGACTCTAGATACTCACGGATTTCGGCAAAGCCTCGAGCGACGGCTTGACGCAAGACCACGTCCTCCGCCGTGGAATCGAGTGCTACGCTGGCCAGCGGACAGGTGCGCTCGAAGGCGCCTTGCTCCAATGCCTTCTGCGCTTGCTCCAGCCAGGCGCCGATCACCTGGAATGGATCGCCGTGTGTCGCCTGGAGTCCATCAAGCGCGGTCTTGACGTGGGTCACGAAAGCCCGGATGGCAGCCACGGCTAAATCCACCTTTCCACCGGGAAAGTGGTGGTACAGCACTCCCTTGGGGGCTTGCGCCTGAGTCAAAAGGTCGTTCAGCGCCACTCCGTGGAAACCGCCGATCTGTAGCCCGTTGGACATGGCTTGGATGAGACGCTCGCGGGTGCCCGGTGCGTTGGAGGGAGATGACATGGCGGTCATTATGTAGACCGGTCGGTCTAGTGTCAAGGCCTGGGGCAGGTCAGAGCGTAGGACTCACGCGCAAACGGCGGCGATCAGATCGCGGTCCGTCGCGGCCAGGCGCAAAGGGCGGGCGCAAATGGCGGAGGTCGCGAGCCGTCGCAGCTATCGCGGTCTAATTTGAGATTACCTAGAGCCTCGCCGTAAAGCTGCTGCGCGACCCAAATCGTCGGTCGGGGTCGCTCAAAATACAGGAGTATTCCTCGCTCGCCCTTCCTAGCTTTGGGTCGCTCGCGACGCTTTTCGGCGAGGCTCTACCTAGCCCCTTCGCGGACGATCGACGGAGTGGCGGGAGCGGGGAGCCGCTCGACACCAACGTTGTCGTAAGCGCAACGCGCTGGTGGAAACAACACACGCGTTTCCCGCGTACGCTAGCCTTGAGCCTCTGATGTTGCTCCCAACGCGACGCCACACAGTGCGCTTGGGACACGCCTTGGCTACCTGTACAAACCCTGGTGACCTCTTGTTGC
>CAITRH010000268.1 GCA_903894755.1 uncultured delta proteobacterium | reverse complement strand
TTCGAGAGAGGGGGCTCGGAACCGCGGTACAAGTGGCTCTCCTCCCCCCTCGCTCGAAGACGATTTTACTTGCCCGCATGGGCAAGGAAAATGTCGAGGGAGAGGGGGGCTGGGGGGGTGAGGTCCCCGGCGCGGACCTGCGGTTTTCAAAATGGTTTGGTTTAGAATCGGATCGAGCCCGTCTCCCCACCCCAATCGACTCTCGAGTGTCCTATCGAACGCGTCCACTGTCTCAAATCGACTCTCGAGAATCGAATCAAGCCCATCGAGCCACCCAAATCGACTCTCGAGAATCGAATCGAGCCCATCGAGCCACCCAAATCGACTCTCTATGGTCCGACTGCGCGTGCGCATCGACCCAAACCGACTCTCGAGAGCTCACTCTCGGGGGCCCATCGACCCAAATCGACTCTGGACGTTTCGATTGGGGGGCCTGGAGCTCTTTCCGACCCGGTCTTCATGTTGGCTCGCTAAGGTCGAAGTCGGAACCATTGGTTTGGTGTCCAACTTGGGACCGCGGTCCCAAAGGGCGAGCAAGTAGTTAGGAGGCGCTCCCTTGTATCAGCTTTCCAAAAAAGTTCTTGCCGAGGCTCTCATCTTGGACATGGACGGGCTCCTGGTCGACTCCGAGCCTCTTTGGTTCGACGTGGAGCGCGACTTTGCCCGCGCTCGAGGGGCCGATTTCACCCCCGAACTGGGCAATCTATGCGCGGGACGGGGCATGACGCACACGTTGCGGCTCATGGAGGAGCAGTTGGGACTGCCCATCGACCCGTTTCGCGATACGCAGATCATCGTCGACATGGTCGTCGAGCGGGTCCACACGCTGCGTCTCAAGCCAGGGGCTCGCGAGCTCGTGGACTCGGCGGAGTCTGAGCATGTCCCGATGGCACTCGCGTCGTCGTCGGCCCGTCGGCTGGTCGAGGCGGTGCTTGGACGTTTCGAGTTGCGTCCTTTTTTGCGTGCGGTGGTGTGTGGCGACGAAGTGGAGAGGGTGAAGCCGGCGCCGGACCTTTTTCTTCTTGCGTCCACTGTCCTTGGGGTTTTGCCGAGCGCGTGTGTGGTGCTCGAAGACTCGATGGTGGGGGTATTGGCTGCCCGTGCTGCGAAGATGCGGGTCTTTGCTGTGCCCGAGCGCGACGCTAAGGCGTTCGAGGGGGTCGCCGACCGGGTGATGGCCGATCTGCACGAGGCGCTTGGGAGTCTTCGATTTTCATAGTGTCGACATCTTAGCCACGGGTATGAACATCTCGTGGAGAACCGGACCCGCCCAAGGAGCAAGCAGTGAAATCGGTAAACCAAAACATCGTTCGGGCAAGCAAAGCCCGTCCCCCCGGTCTCCCCCTGCCGCGCGTGCGACTGGGACGGCGCACGTTCCTGGCCGCGGTCCTGTCGGCGTCGGTCGTGCGATGCCGGAGCGATAACAAGGGGACGACGCCACGGGGCGTTTCTATCCCTCAGGTGCAGCCGGGCGAGGACATCTTTGCCTATATCCAACGCCAACGGGGCTTCTTCGATCCGACCCTGTATGGGCAGATCTTGGGTGCAGCGAACGAATACAAAGAAGGGGACGACGCCCTGCTGCTCGCCGCTGCCGACGAGACCTCGCGCAGCAATGCGCGTCTTCTCCTGTCGAACACCAAGTTGGGACAGCTCGCCGACCGTCCCGTGCTGGTAGACCCTGTCTATACCCTGAGCTTGTCCGTGCTGAATCCCGCCGCGCTCGAACCAGTCCGCGGCTGGACCATGGCCCAACTCAAGGAGCTTCTCCTGTCGAGGACCGAAGACGACATCAAGGCGATCATGCCGGGCCTTCCAAGCGACGTCATCGGCTGCATAGTCAAGCTGATGACCAACGACGAGCTGATCGCGGTCGGACAAAAGGTGTTCAATCCGCTCCCGGGATCCAACATCGGAGCCAAAGGCTACCTGGGAGCGCGTATCCAGCCGAACTCCCCCACAGACAACCCCGAGGACATCGTCTGGCAGGTCTTCGATGGTTGGTCCTTTGCCGTTGGCGACCTGGTCTTGGGGACCAATCCGGTGTCCAGCGAGGTCTCCAGTGTGCTGGCCATCGAGCTCGCCCTGAAAGACCTGATCGAGACTTTCCAACTGCAAGACACGATCCCTCATTGCTGCCTCGGGCACATCGACGTGCAGGCACAGGTCGAAGCAGCGCATCCCGGGTCGACGGCCCTGTGGTTTCAGAGTCTAGGAGGAACGGCAGACGCCAATGCGACCTTTGACCTCACTGTCGAGAAGATGCTGAGGCACGCGGACTCGCGCACGGGCAAGTACGGACTGTACTTCGAAACCGGACAAGGGGCAGACGCGACCAACGGGCACGGCGCAGGGTTCGACATCGTGCTGCACGAGTCCCGGAAGTACGGCTTTGCGCGGGCGCTTCGCAAACGGGTTGCGGACGCGCAGTTAGCAGCGGGCAGAATCGCTGCGCCGTGGGTCCATCTCAACGACGTGGCAGGGTTCATCGGACCCGAGGTGTTTCGGTCCAAGGAGCAACTGGTACGCTGCTGCCTGGAGGACACCGTCATGGGCAAACTGCACGGTCTGCCCATCGGACTGGACATCTGCTCCACGCTCCACATGGACATCGGCCTGGACGACCTCGATGCTTGCATCCGCCAGGTCATGCCCGCCAATCCTGCCTACCTGATGGCGCTGCCGACCAAGAACGATCCGATGCTCAGCTACTTGACCACGGCGTTCCAGGACCATGTCCGGGTCCGTCACGACTTCGGTTACAAGGTGAACGACGCCATGTGGGCGTTTTTCAAGAAACTCGGTGTCATCGACGATCAAGGCAACCCCACGGAACACTTTGGCGATCCCAAGTGGGTCTACTTGCAGTACCGGCGTGCCAAGGGCGACGTGCGCACAGACTCCCTGGTTCTCGACGAGGGGACACGAGCCCTGCGCGCGATCAAGGACCGCGGAGTCTGGGTGGCCGAAGGGCATGGGACCAATCCCTGGGATCTGAATCCAGAGCTCGACGCCGTGATCCGATCGCTCTACGAGGACGCTAAGAAGAGTATCTACACTGTGTTTCCCGACGACTTCGCGACCGTGGTGGCGCCCGCTCTGCGCATCGAGACCCTGTCGAAGGATCGCAACGATTATATCTTGCACCCGCCTTCGGGCGAGCAGCTAAGCGCCGCTGCAGTTGCAGCGCTTGAGAGGCTCCGGGACGAGTACGGCGGCAACTACGACGTGCAGATCATGATTTCCGATGGACTGGCAGCCAATGCGCTGACCGATACGGGGCACTTGTTACCGTATCTGGAAACGCTGCGACCTGCGCTCCAAGCTGCCGGCTACCGAGTTGCACCCGTCCGTGTCGTTTGCGTCTCCGGTCGAGTGCGCGCTGGGTATCACGCCGGAGAGGTCCTCTTTGGCAGCTTACAGGACAAGGCCAACCGGCGCGCGCTGCTGCACGTCATCGGGGAACGTCCCGGCTCAGGACATCACGCATTTTCCGTGTACATGACCGCACCAGCGGTGGAGACATGGGGTCAAGCGGGAGCCGTTGATCACCACCTGACCAAGGTGGTCTCGGGGATCTCGGACACGTCCCTGGAGCCGCGTTTGGCAGCGGAGCAGACGGTTGCACTATTGAAACAGCTGTTCAATCCTCTCGAGCCAGCCCTGTGAACCATCGTGTCCCAGCTTTGAGTCGTGTCGTGCGGACGGCTCTGGGCTGGCTGACGCTCTTTGCCGCATGCCGAGGTGCCGATATGATCCCATCTTCGACTGTTTGTCCCCTGGAACGACCCGAGCTCGAATCGGTCGGCTTCTTTCCCCGCCCTGACGATCCCGGTTATCGAGCCGCACCTGGCGCAGAAGATCACCTGTTTTCCTTAGGAGACGGGACGATCCTGCGGCTTCGCCTCTATTGGGCATTGCCCAAAGACCCAGTGATCCTCTACTTTCACGGCAACGGGGAGACTGCCAGAGACTATGACGATCAGGCCCGACTCTACCAGGCCTTGCCGTCCACTCTGGCAGTAGCCGACTACCGGGGCTACGGACTCTCCACCGGCAAACCGACCTGGAAAACGTTGCTGCCCGATGCCACCTACCTACTGATGGAACTGCAGAAGGTGCTGGCGATCCGGGGGTTCGCCGGTCCGGTGCTGGTCATGGGACGCTCCCTCGGCTCGGCCCCTGCGATCCATCTGGCCTCCCAGCCGGAGCTACAATTGGCTGGACTGATCGTCGAGAGTGGCTTTGCCGCGATGGTCCCGTTGTTGGAACTGATGGGGGTGCCCGCCCGTCGACTGGGCGTCACCGAGGAAATGGGGCCAGCCAACCTGGAGAAGATGCGACGGGTCAATCGGCCCACACTGATCCTGCATGCGGAGCAGGACGACCTCATTCCGATCCGGGATGCGGAGCTGCTCTACGAAGTCAGCCCCGACGTGGGCAAGGAACTGCTGCGCGTCCCCTTTGCTGGCCATAACGACATCCTTGCACGGGCCGGACGGACCTACCATCAGGCCATCGCCCGCCTGCTGAGACGCGGGGAAGAGGCTCACGTTGGACGGTAGCTAGCCTCCGCGACGACGCAGCTCCTCCTCGACGTGGGCAACTTCGGCGGGGATCATAGTGGTGTGAAGGCCGCAGGTAGGATGGGTGAGGGTTTGGACCTACGACCGCTTTGAAGACGATGGTTTAGGCAATCCAACGGCGCTCCTGGGGGGACGAGACACGTGACGGCTCTCGGTATCAAAGAAGCGCCAGGGGGCTTCAGCGTAACTACCCGCGTAAGCAACCCCAACTCGCGGGCTTTGGCCCAATGCAACAGGAGCCGTGCGGGACGCTAAATACAACGTGTCGCCCAGCAAGTCCGCGCCGTTGACCTCACGACCTATGTCAAACGCTCGCGTGAGCAGTCCTGGACCGTCCGTCCGTGTCCCCTCAGGAAACCCGAACGTGGGTTCCACCGCGCGAAGTAGCACTGCGTGTCCAGCGCTCTCACCAAGGCAGACAACATTGAAACAGAGGTGCATCCCGTAGACGCAAAAGACGTAGGCGTGAGCTTCAGGTCCTAAGAGCGTGCGTGTTCGAGGGGTGAGTCCAGCCCGCGCGTGGCAGGCGAGGTCGGAAGGGCCTCGGTAAGCCTCGACCTCGACAATGCGTGCAGCGCGTGCCTTGTAGACCAGGAATGCGCCCAAAAGCTCCGGGGCCACTTCGAGCGCGTCACGGCTGTAAAACGGGCGTTCGAGGCGACGCCACCGAAGCGTCTTGAGGGTCTCTGTCACGGCTTACTTCTTACTTTAGCGGACCGGGCAACTAGGGAAGTCAGGCTTGGGGGGCAGCTCTCCGGAGCACCTCCTTTACAAGGGCCGAAATGCCAGCGTCCGCGTCGGCGATGTCCTTTGCGCACATGTACGCGGCGGTCGAAACAACGTTGTGTGCGTCGTCAACCGTGATTTGGTCCACCTGGGTGTTCTCCGGGACGTTGCCAGTCTTCGTGATGGCGGCGTTCGTGTCAGCGTCCGTGCCGATGGTCAGCTTGACCCCCTTGCCGCGGAGCGCGATAGCGCCAACGCTCGCCGGAGCGATGCAAATGAACCCGATGGGCTTCTTTGCGGCATGCATAGCCTCGATGATGGCCCGTACGTCCGGATCGACCGTCGCCCCCGCCCCCTTCACCGCGAAGTCGCTCAGGTTCTTCGCGGCACCGAAGCCCCCGGGGAAGATCAGAGCGTCGAGGTCGGCGACCTTGGCCTTGTTGACATCCTCGACCTTGCCTCGGGCGATGCGTGCAGCCTCGACCAGAACATTGCGCGTCTCGGGCATCACGTCGCCATTCAAGTGATTGATCACGTGCATTTGCGGCTTGTTCGGCGCGTACATGCGGATGTTCGCACCGGCGCGGGTGAGATGGAGCAGCGTGAGCACCGATTCGTGGATCTCCGCACCATCGTAGACGCCGCAGCCAGATAGGATGACACCAACGTTGACAGCCATAGTTTTCTCCTTGAGTTAGGGTGCGCGCTGGCGCACCGTAGGCGCCGATCCTAACGCAAGGTTTCCTCCTTGGATGGCGATTCGAGGTCTAGGAAATCCAAACGGGGTCAGTACGGACTCATCGAGCGGGCATAAGGACTCCGCTGACCACCCGCTCGATGCGTCCATAATCGCGCGCCACGCTCACGTCGACATACCCGTGGGCGTCGAACAGCGCGAGGACACGCTCGGCTTGGCCCGCAGCAATTTCGACTGCAAGGGCGCCTTCCTCTGCAAGGAATGCCCCCGCATGCGCAACGATCCGAGTGAGGAGCTCGAGGCCGTCCGCCCCCCCGTCGAGGGCCAACCGGGGTTCGAAGTTGCGAATGTCAGGGGCAAGCTCGTGGAGCTCGCTCGATGCGATGTAGGGCGGATTGGCTGTGATCACGTCGAACCTGCAACGGGGGTCGACAGGAGCGAAGAGGTCGCCTTGGACAAAGCCGACCTGGTAGGCGCCTAGGCGAAGGGCATTGGTGCGGGCGACTTCGAGCGCTTCGGCGCTTTGGTCGAGGCCAAGAACGTGGGAGGTGGGACGTTCCCGACCTAACGTGATGGCCACGCAGCCGCTCCCCGTGCACAGGTCGAGAGCCCGCATGCAAAGGGATCGTCGTCGGGTGCGTTCGAGAGCGACGGTGACGAGCGTCTCGGTGTCGGGACGAGGGATAAGGACGCGGCGGTCGACGAGGAAGGTTCGGCCGTAGAACTCGCGCTTGCCGAGGAGGTAGGCGACCGGCTCACGGGAGCGACGACGTCGAACGAGGTCACGGAAGGCGGAAAGCTCGTCGCCTACGAGGGGCCTTTTGCCGTCGATCACGAGCTGGATGCGTGAGGTAGCGAGGGCGTGGGCGAGGAGCACTTCGGCGTCGAGGCGTGGACTTTCGAGGCCTCGTGAGCGGAAGTCGTCGGTCGCCCAACGTAGGATGGATTCGATGGTCCAGCGGGGGGAGGGCTCCGATTGTGCCACGGACGGGTCTTAGCCCAAGAGGTTCGAAGGTGCGCTTGAAAGGGAGCTTATAAGGACCCTTTGAGGGCTCGATTGATCTCGTGACGTTTGGCGATCGTTTGGGCCGATGTGACTCGATCGCTTGGTGACGAGACTCTTGGGCTCTTTAACGAGTAAGATGGGCGCCATGTCTGTTCTCAACGATCCGGTGGGTGTGCGTTTTGATCCTTCAACAGGCAAAGGGCATGTCGAGAGCTACTTTCTCAAGGCCAACGACCCTTCAGGCAGCCGCGCGCTCTGGCTGAAGGCGACGATCTTCGCGAGCTCACACGATCCCCGGCGTGCCGTCGCCGAGGCTTGGGCCATCGCGTTCGATCGCGATGCGGGACATGTCGCGGTCAAGCAGATGGTCCCTTTCGATCGGGCCCGTTTTGCCCGGCAGGGCCTCGAGATCCTTTTCGATGGCCTGCGGTTCGAGCCGGGACATACCGAGGGGGAGGTTTCGACTGCGGGACGCACCATAGGATGGAACCTTCGATTCCCTTCCGAGACGGAGCCGCTTGTGCACTACCCGCACGGGTGGATGTATGACGGGCCGTTTCCATCGTCGAAGCTCGTGTCGCCCTATCCTGACCTGCGTCTTTCGGGCGACGTTCGCGTGGGGGAAGCACGTTGGGAGCTTCGCGAATGGCCTGGAATGCTGGGGCATAACTGGGGGCGGCGTCATGCTCACGCGTATGCGTGGGGGCATTGCAATCTGTGGGACGAGGCACACGGGACAGGGATCGTGTTCGAGGGGCTTAGCGGGCGGATTGCTGTAGGGCCGGTGGTGACTCCGACATTGACGCTGCTATGTGTGCGGCACCGTGGGGTTCCTCACTACTTGAACGCGGTGATGGACCTGGTTCGCAACAAAGGGGAGTTTACAACGCGTCGATGGAAGTTTTCTGGGGAGAGCCCAGAGGTTCGGTTGGAGGGGGAGATGTGGGGGGAGACCGAGGACTTCGTTGGGCTGTATTACGAGAACCCGGATCGACGCAAGACCCACTGTCTCAATTCCAAGTTAGCGTCGGCGAGGCTTTCAATGGCGCTTATGGGAGGACCTGCGTTGGTTTTGCATTCGCGCACGGCGGCGTTGGAGATAGGGACTCAGAGTGCGTCGCACGGGGTGCGGATGTACGTATGACCCGCCAACCGTCTCTTTAGAGCGGCAGACGCGCCTGCTTCGCGCTAAGAGCTTTCCTCTCCTTTCACCAAAGGCCCGTCCCATCGAACTTCACGGCAACAAAACAGGTCTCTCCCCCTCCGCAATCAAGACCCTCGAGCGCCTGTACCGTCGACGGGTCCCCTCGAGCAACATCACCACCCCCGAGCTCACACGAACCCTCGTCGAGGCCTCCGTCGAAACCGGTCGCCAAGTCGGGGTCCTCGTGCACCGCTCCGGCCAGGTCGACTACGTGATCGTTGGCGATGCTGGAAAACTCATGCTCCCAGACATCGGTCGCCTACGCGCCGCCGAAGGGCGATTCCGTGGCCTTCGCCTGATCCACACCCACCTCCGAGGCGAGCCACTGACACGCGACGACCTCGTCGACCTCGTTCGCCTCCGTCTCGACCTCGTCGCCGCCATCCAGCTATCGTCCACAAGCGAGGCCCGCTCGCTTGTCTACGCCCACAACGTCCCCAGCGACGGGACCGCCCCCTACCAAGAATTCGGCCCCATCCCTCTCGGCCAGGTCGACCTCAACGTCGCGGCCCTCATGGACAACCTCGAAGGCGAATTCGCACGTCGCTCCAAGGGGCGCGAGGTCCGAGGCAAGGACGGACGCGCCATCCTTATCCATGTTGCCGACAAGTCGAAACCCTACGCCCTGCGCGATGTCGACGTGAGCATGCGTGAGCTCCGCGAGCTTGCACGCACCGCTGGGACTGAGGTCGTCGATTCGATTGTCCAGGCCAGGGACGGGATCGACCCAAAGTTTGTCATGGGCAAAGGCAAGCTCGAGGAAACCGTCGTACGCGCGTTGCAACTGGACGCCGACGTACTGGTGTTCGACCGCAACCTGACCCCCGCCCAGGCGTCGGCCATCGCCCAACAGAGCGACCTCAAAGTCATCGACCGCTCCCAGCTCATTTTGGACATCTTCGCCCAACGTGCCCAGAGTCGAGACGGCAAGCTGCAAGTCGAGCTGGCGCAGCTCCAGTACAGCCTGCCGCGGCTGACCCAAAAGGACGACTCCCTGTCGCGTCTCACGGGGGGCATTGGCGGACGGGGTCCGGGCGAGACCAAACTCGAGATAGGACGACGCAGGGCCAAAGAGCGCGTCTCCCACCTCGAAGACCAGCTTAAACAGCTTGCAAAACAGCGCGCCCAACGACGACGTCGACGGACACGCGGAGCGGTCCCTACGGTTGCCATCGTGGGCTACACCAACGCAGGCAAGAGCACGCTGCTCAATACGCTGACCGGTGCTGACGTGCTTGCCGAAGACCGCCTCTTTGCAACCCTGGATACCCGCTCCCGAACCCTGCGGGCAGGCTGGGCGGGATACGGCGAACGCGAGGTGGTCCTCACCGACACAGTTGGTTTCATTCGCAATCTTCCCAAGGACCTCTTCTCCGCTTTCCGTGCCACCTTTGAAGAGGCTGCCGACGCCGACCTGCTTCTGCATATTGTCGACGCCAGTGATCCCGCCAAGGATGGACACATGACGACCACCGAGGGGGTCTTGGGGGATCTCGGACTCGAACGGATTCCTAGGATCCTGGTTTTCAACAAACTGGACTTGCTCGAGCCCACCGAAGCCATTGCGTTACGTCGGGGGAACCTCGACGCGGTATTTCTATGTGCAACGGAGCGGGAGACCACCCGTGATCTGCTCGAACGCATTGCGTCGTCACTCGCCGAACGCTGGGATGACGCTGCAAGACCTCGCGTTGAGGCGGAGCCCGAGGAGCCCGAGGAGCCTGCCTGATTGGGTAACGGCTCTCGCCTAGTAGGTCGCGGCGGAAGTCCTGGGACACTCCGGGGTAGCCGAGCCCACGACGGGTGCAGCTCGCCCCATAGCGACGTCG
>CAITRH010000267.1 GCA_903894755.1 uncultured delta proteobacterium | reverse complement strand
TGCCAGGAAACCCCGATGTCCCCGACGACTTGGTCGCATACAGCGCCAGTAGCTCCTCTTTTGTCGGCAGCTTCCAACCGCCGCCCGCGAGCGTCAACCCGTTGCAATACGTTTTGGCGGACTCCCAGTTCATCTCGTTGGGGGCAGGCTGCTTCTGCCATACCAGGTTTGCAGCAGGGAATGAAGGCTTACCTATCTCTGCTTCCCGCGCTGCGGCTTCCCGTGCCGCTGCTTCCCGCACTGCTTCCTTGACAGCCGCTTCCTGGGCAGCAGCCGCTTCCTGGGCTGCGGCTTCTTGGGCTGCTGCTTCCCGCGCATGTCGTCTTGAAGTCGACACCATCACTCCGATACTCAACGCTCCAACCAATGCCACCAACCCAAGGGCGATCACCAAAGGCTTCCACTTCCCTGCCGCGGTTGCTGGCCTGCCCGGCACCACCACATCAACCCGAGGCACCTGCGCCGGTTGAAACGTCTGGATCACGTCCGCAATGGAAGTCTGAGGAGGTCCCATGAACACCGGCCGTGCCACCCGTGCAGGCTGCTGCTCTGGAACCGGCGCTTTCTGCGGATCAAACGTCTCAACAAGCCCTGCTATCGAGGTCTGCGGCCCCGTGACCACCGGCCTGGGAACCATTGGACCAGGAGGAGGAGGAACCGGCGCCTTCTGCGGATCAAAGGTCTCAACGAGTCCCGCTATCGAGGTCTGCACAATGGGCGCTGGCTTGTCCGGCTGCTTCGGAGGATAGGTCGACTTTTGCCCCAGCACTTTCACCAGCTCCGCGGACGCAGCCCCTGCAGAGGACCAACGTTTGCGCGAGTCCATTGCCACGCACCGCTCGAACCACGCGTCGAAGCCGCTCGGGAGACGTCCCTCTTGACCGCCTGCGCGCAAGCTTGCCGGCTTCATTCCAGTGACCGCTTTGTAGAGCGACAGCACCATGTCGCCTGCAGTCGTAGCCCCCCAGAATTGCCCTGGAGTCGCGCCTGTAAGCATCTCGTAGACAACCAGGCCGAGCGCCCAGATGTCCGTTTGGGCCGACACCTCGCTCTGGACCTCGACCCCACGCTCTCGTGCCCCCTCCCGGAACTGCGGGCCCTGCTGTTCGGGGGCCGAGTAGGCCATCGTCCCTACTTCGGTGGCCGTCTTGTGCGTGTCGCCGAGGAGCTTCGCGATGCCGAAGTCCATCACCTGCAGCACGGGACGCTGTTTGCGATCGCGGGTCAAAAACAGGTTGGAGGGCTTGATGTCGCGATGGACCACTCGGTGTTCGTGCGCTTGGTCCAGCGCTTCGGCGAGCTGCTCGACGAGCGCTGCGACGAGGGCGCGTTCCATGGGCCCCCGGCCGATAACGTTAGCGAGGGTTTCGCCGTCGAGGAGCTCCATGACCAGGAACGCAACCCCGAGGCGTTCGTCCACGCCGGCGTCGGTGACGCGGACGATGTGGTCACTTTTGCCTATGCGGCTTCCGACGCGGCTTTCCTCGACGAAGCGGGCGTTGATGCCGGGCAGGGCGGCGAGGTGAGGCAAAATGAGCTTGACCGCACAGGACTGGAGGGTCCCTTCGTTTTTGGCCTTGTAGACCACGGCCATACCGCCTTGCCCCAGCACACTTTCGAGGAGGTAGCGTCCACCGATCACGTCGCCCACGTTCACAACGGCCATGGGCGAGTGCGATACCACACCCTTGCGTGGAGGGGATCAGGAAGGCATGTCGGCGCCCGGCCACTGACGGTGGTTTTGAAGTTGATCGACCAAGGCGCGCAGCGTGGTCTCGTCGGCATGTTCGACGAGGGTGCGACGCTCCAGGGAGAGTTCGATGTCCAGAACCTTGCATAACGAGGCGACGGTCGCGCGGAGACCTTTCATCTCGCCTTTTATCTCGCCTCTCTTCTCGCCTCTTATCTCCCCCTTGCGAATGCGCTGCATCAACACCGGAGTGCGCTTCGCAAGCAGCGCCAAGGCAACCTCCCGATCGGCATCCGCGGCCTCGAGCAGCGACTTGAGCCCAAGAGGACGCACAAAGCAAGTGGGGTCCTCGATCACCTT
This sequence comes from uncultured delta proteobacterium, assembly GCA_903894755.1. Classification (GTDB taxonomy): domain Bacteria; phylum Myxococcota_A; class Polyangia; order Polyangiales; family Polyangiaceae; genus CAITRH01. The sequence goes on along the minus strand of CAITRH010000267.1, from coordinate 4,605 downwards.
GGAAAGCTCGTTCCAGCTCCCCTGGATCCACTCGGACACGGTCGCTGCGTTGATGTCCAAGATGAACAGCCGTCGGACTCCGCGCTTCTTGAGGAGCCGTACCTTCTCGGTCACGTTTGCAACGGACTGCGAGTCGAGCACCTCGAACACCAAGTGTTCCAGCCGACGCCCCCCGGCCAATGTAGGGGCCTTGGGGAAGACGCATGCATCTGGGGCCACGTCGCTGTGGCGGTCCGCGCGTGTGAGCATGTCCACGGCGGCGTCGAAGTCGGGACGAACGAGAGCAGAAAGGATATAGGCAAGCCGTCCTGTGGCAATGGCGTGAGGCTTGTGCGAGCCCATCATCTCGTAAACCTGGCCGTGCATCACCTCGAAGCGGCTTTCCGGCTGGACAATGCGTTCATCGACAGGAGGAAAACGCGGTTCCCGTCCAGGGCAGACGGCGGCGTGACTGGAGGACGCAAGTCCAGGGGCGTGCAGTTTGGCGGGGGGTGACGACGAACGGTCCATGGGGAGAACATGGCACGCGACTGGGAGGAAAACAACCCTCTGGCCACGCTCGATACGCTTTATCGCTGGCCTTCGAAGAGAGCCGGGGCGTCCCGAGACTCCGCAAAAGCCGCAGACCGAGAGCTCGCCGCCCAAGGCCTTGCACAGAAGTGGACAACTAGAGGGTCGTAGACGTCACAGACCCTGCCGTCGTCGACTTCCCGAGACATCGCCGACAGCACCTAGCCCGTCGTGAGCCGACAACACTGCTTCCTGGGCGCACCCGACGACCATGTTTGCCGACGACGCAGGCATGCCGTACGTCCCCGAGGACCATGTTGGCCGACGACGCAGGCATGCCGTACGTCCACGAGGACCATGTTGGCCGACGACGCAGGCATGCCGTACGTCCACGAGGACCATGTTGGCCGACGACGCACCCATGCCGTACGTCCCAGAGAGCCCGGTTGGCCGACGACGCAGGCAGTTGTGCGTCCCCGCGGACCCGGTTGGCCGACGACGCAGGCAAACTGCGGTGTGTTGGGGTCCTGTGGGTCACTTACGGCATGACAAGGGGCGCGTACGGAGCCTTGGACGATCCCTCTTGCCATCGGGGGTCGCCCGCGTGTAGGCTCGTTTTCCGACGGCAGCACCGCTCAGCGCCGGTATGGGCTCGAGGACCATTACTCGCGGTTGATGGCGTGAACCACCCCCTCGGCAATCCCGGTGACTGTTCCCACCACTGGAATATGCTGAAGCACCGCGTTGGCCTGGTGCAAGATGCGCTCGACCCAGCTTCCAGCGTGCTCGTCGATGGCCTGGCGGACACTCTGGACCGTAGACGGTCGTGTTGGTGGTGGAGGGCCTGGGTAGCTTCGTGGCCGCTTCGAGGGCGTGGGTGGCGTCTTGGACTTGTTGTAGGATCTGGCGTGTGGTGTCGGCGTCAGTGGATCAGTGCGAACGTTAAGGGGAAAGTTGCGACCTCATGATGGTCAGGAAGGGTCAGGAAGTCATGTCGCCGCCCGGCCAGTGACGGTGGGTTTGGATGTGATCGACCAAGGCGCGCAGCGTGGTCTCGTCGGCATTCTCAACCAGGGTGCGACGCTCCAGGGAGAGCTCGATGTCCAGAACCTTGCATAACGAGGCGACGGTCGCGCGGAGACCTTTCATCTCGCCTTTTATCTCGCCTTTTATCTCGCCTCTCTTCTCGCCTCTTATCTCCCCCTTGCGAATGCGCTCCATCAACACCGGAGTGCGCTTCGCAAGCAGCGCCAAGGCAACTTCCCGATCGGCATCCGCGGCCTCGAGCAGCGACTTGAGCCCAAGAGGACGTACGAAGCAGGTGGGGTCCTCGATCACCTTGGAAAGCTCGTTCCAACTCCCCTGGATCCACTCGGATACGGTTGCTGCGTTGATGTCCAAGATGAACAGCCGTCGGACTCCGCGCTTCTTGAGGAGCCGTACCTTCTCTGTCACGTTTGCAACGGACTGCGAATCGAGCACCTCGAACACCAAGTGTTCCAGCCGACGCCCCCCAGCCAATGTGGGGGCCTTGGGGAAGACGCATGCATCTGGGGCCACGTCACTATAGCGGTCGGCGCGTGTGAGCATGTCCACGGCGGCTTGGAACTCGGGACGGACGAGCGCGAAAAGGACATAGGCGAGCTGTCCCGTCGCGATGGCGTGGGGCTGGCGTGAGCCCATCATCTCGTAAACCTGGCCGTGCATCACCTCGAAGCGGCTTTCCGGCTGGACAATGCGTTCATCGACCGGAGGAAAATGGGGTTCCCGTCCAGGGCAGACGGCGGCGTGACTGGAGGAAGCTGGCCCAGGGGCGTGCATTTTGGCGGGGGGTGACGACGAACGGTCCATGGGGAGACCATGGCACGCGACTGGGAGGAAAACAACCCGTCGTTGTGCAGTACGTCAAGGCCCATCACCCCCGTGGCGGCCGCATCACCGGGAGACGCCACGGGGCTGAGGGCGGATCGCTCGGAGGTTCGCTCTAAGCCCCGGGCAGCGTTCAGCAGCACACAGACACTGTAGCCGTGGCAGCGACGTAAACGGGTGCTGCTGGGCGGGCGCACCGGAACCCGAGGTTGTTGTTGCGTTTGTCCACCTCGTTCCTGTTGCGGTTGGCGCCACGGACATTCGTGGGGTTGTCGTTGTTCCAGCTCTCACCACGATTGACGCGCGCTGTTCGCCCGGGCAAGGCAGTCGCTGAACATGGCTCAACGCCTAGCAGGCATGATCAGTCCCAAAGGTACCGTTCATCGTCATCGACATCGTACCTACGAAGCAGATCCAAGTACTCCTCCTGGAAGGACCTGCCAAGATGATGCTCCTGTTGCCTGTCGATGTACCCGACCAACTCCGCAACTTGCGATGCCCCAACGGAGAATGCCCCATAGCCTGACTGCCAGGCGAAGTCCGAACAGCCTTCCGATTTCATCCATGCAGATGACCCTGCCTTGATCCTCCTGAGCAGATCGCTCACGGTCAGCGTCCGCGGCAACGTGCTTGCGACATGGACATGGTTCGATGTCCCCCCACGCAATAGACCGGTCCCGTGATCACCGGCCTGGGAACCACTGGAGCAGGAGGAGGCGGAGGAGGAGCCGGCGCGTTCTGCGGATCAAAGGTCTCAACGAGTCCTGCGATCGAGGTCTGCACGATGGGAGCTGGCTTGACAGGCTGCTTGGGAGGGAACGTAGACTTTTGCCCCAGCACTTTCACGAGCTCGGCGCACGCGGCCCCTGCAGTGGGCCAGCGTTTGCGGGAGTCCATGGCGACGCAGCGTAGGCCATGGTTCCCACTTCCGTGGCGGTCTTGTGCGTCTCGCCTAGGAGCTTAGCAATGCCGAAGTCCATGACCTTGATCGAGCGCGTCGCCGAGCTGTTCGACCAGGGTTGCAATGAGCGCGCGCGCCATGCGTCGGTGACGAGGTAAGGGAGAATAAGCTTGACTGCGCAAGATTGGAGAGTGCCGTCGTTTTTGCCTTTGTAGACCACGGCCATTCCACTTTGGCCCAGCACACTTTCAAGCCGGTAGCGTCCCCCGATCACATCGCCCACGTTTACGACAGCCATGGGCGAGTGGGATACCACCCCCTTGCCTCGAGAGGGTCAGGAAAGCTTGTCGCCGCCCGGCCACTGACGATGGGTTTTCAGGTGGTCGACCCAAGCGCGCAGTGTGACCTCGTCAGCGCGTTCGATCACGGTGCGACGCTCCTGGGAGAGCTCGATCTCGAGCAGCGCCTTGAGGCCGAGAGGACGCACGAAGCAAGTGGGGTCCACGATCACCTTGGAAAGCTCGTTCCAGCTCCCCTGGATCCACTCGGACACGGTCGCTGCGTTGATGTCCAAGATGAACAGCCGTCGAACTCCGCGAGTTTTGAGGAGTCGTACCTTCACCGTCACGTTTGCAACGGACTGCGAGTCGAGCACCTCGAACACCAGATGTTCCAGCCGACGTCCGCCAGACACTGTAAGGGCTTTGGGGAAGACGCAGGCGTCTGGGGCCACGTCGCTGTAGCGGTCGGCGCGTGTGAGCATGTCCACGGCGGCTTGGAACTCGGGGCGGACGAGAGCGGAAAGGATATAGGCAAGCCGTCCCGTGGCAATGGCGTGGGGCTGGCGTGAGCCCATCATCTCGTAGACTTTGCCGTGCATCACCTCGAACCGGCTTTCCGGTTGAACAATGCGTTCATCGACCGGAGGAAAAGTGGAATCCCGTCCAGGGCAGACGGCGGCGTGACTGGAGGACACAGGCCCAGGGGCGTGCAGTTTGGCGGGGGGTGAAGACGAACGATCCATGGGGGGAACCTGGCACGCGACTGGGGAGAAGACAACCCTTGGGCCATCGGTCCCGCGTCTCCAGAGTGACGATGCCGTTCGACATGGGGCCGATGGTTTCAGATGTCGCGCGTCTTTGCAGCACCGCAACACAAAAATCAACGGCCCGCTAAGTCACGGGGGGGCCGACCGCGATCACGCCCTACCCAGGGTTACCCACCCTGGGCTGATTTGACTCGCCCCTTCGGGGCTGCCAATCAACGCTCGTGGTCCTTTCCAGTGGAGGCCCTTACGCAACGAGAAGCCCGTGGTTTGATTGGCA
>CAITRH010000266.1 GCA_903894755.1 uncultured delta proteobacterium | reverse complement strand
TCCGACGGTGTAGTGCAGGGTCCGAATGGCCATGCTCTGACATTACAGGGTTCTCGTATGGGCGTCAAGCCCCGCATGACCGCGGAAACAGAAGTCTGGGGCGGCAGTGCGGACAGGGCGCGATCCGACGGGCGATCCCTGCCGGGCCGGTCGGACAGGGGCGGATCCGGGAAGCGATCGCAGGTCGTCCAGGCTGCCAGAGGGGAGATCCACTGCCGATCGGGCGAGCGGCAATGTGTCCGGGATGGGGTATGGAACCGGATCGCACGATCTGGCAAGTTGCCTACCAGGGATCGGCCCCCCACTGTGTGGTGTGGCAGACGCTCCGGCCCCAGATCCAGGACTGATGTGCCTCCCGTGCAAAGTGGCCAGGGTGGGATCCGGAACCGATGGGGCTAAGGGTCACGGATTCCGCCAATGTGGGGGGCGCAGGATCGGGTCCCGGAGCAAACTGCCGGAGTGGGATCCGGAAGTCGAGAGGCCGCGGCCAGTGGTGCCGGAGGCGCCTTGGGAGTTAAGCCGCGGTGAGGCAACGTGGCCAAGGGGAGATCCGGTGGAACAGAGGGGAAGCGCGATTTGGCCGGCGGGGCTTCCGGGATCCAACCTGTGTGCGGTCAACGCGGCCGGGGGGCGATCGGGAACCAACGTGGTATGTGGCAGATGCTCCGGGGGGAGATCCGGCGGTCCAGGACCGACGGCAAGAAGCTCCGCGAACAGGGATGGCGGCGGTGCTTGGGGGGTGGCACTTGGAGATTCGAGGCAGCGGAAGTACTACTAAACCAAACCCATTTGGAAAACCGCAGATCAGCGGTCGCACGAGGGCTCGGACCTGCGGTTCTCTGCGTCGCGGCAAGCCGAGGTACGCGCGCGTCAGGCCGCCGAGGAGCGCATCCGCCAGCTCGAAGAACTGCTGCGTCAACGCTGAAAGCGCCCCCTAAGTCACCGGGTCTCGGGTGCGCTATGGCTTCTTCAGCTTGTCGGCCAGCTCCGTCTTGGCCTTCTCGAGGTCATCTATCTCGGTCTGAAAGCGCTCGGCTCGGATTTTCGACGTGGCTTTGGACTCGGGGCGCACTATCTTGGGGCTGTGACCTCCGAAGAGTGCCTTTCCCATAGTACGAAACCCTGCGGTCCTCGGGTCATGAAGCCCATTGGCGAGGTGGCGCAGGAGCTGGCCCAAGCCCATCGCGCGGAGGACCCGGAGACGAAATCGGTGTTCTTGGCGGAGAGTGCGAGCGAGGTGCGCCTGGTCGAAGTGTCCGGGTCCATCGGCAATTCGGGTGAGGTGCTCCCCTTTCGCTTTGCGGCGCGTCCGGACATCGGTGTACCCTATGCGTCCGTTGTCGTCCTGCTCAGCGAGGACGACTGGCATCGCATCGAGCAGGGCGAGCTTGCTCTTCCACCGGGCTGGGGCACGCCCAGCACGTTGAAGAAGATCGCCTGAGGCGCCGGCGAGATGGCGATGGAAAGAGAGTGGGCAAACGCCTATCTGGCGCAAGCCCGCGCCGACCTGGTCGGAGCACGGCTGGTGGGGACCTACGAGCCATCGGTTTTCGCCATGCTGCTGCAGATGGTTTTCGAGAAGTTTGCGAAGGCCGCGTTGTTGCGCTCCGGATCCATCCCATTGGCCTCAGCGAAGACTTCCCACAAGGCGGCCTCCCGCATGGTGGCCGCGATGCGTATTCAGCGTGGGCTGATGGTGCCCATGGGAGGTCCCCACGTTTGGCAGGCGGCGTTCGAAGTCGTCGAGGCGCTCGAAAGGTCACACCCCTCGATCGCGCAGGGGACGGGGCAGACCGAGTATCCTTGGGAGACGACGACGGGTGCGGTCCACTGGCCGGCGCGGGACCTGGCGATCGCGGCGAAATTAGGGAATCCGAGGAGCAATCTCGCTGCCCACGTGATGGATTTCGCGTCGAAGCTGGATCGGCAGTTCGACGCCATCTTTCCATAACGGATTGCCAAGCCGTTGCTGACTAGCATGTGTCGCCCCTTCGGGGCTGCTAATCCACGCACGGGCTCTCGGTGGGACAAGTCTTTCTTAGGGAATTCCTAACGGTCGGACGAGCGCTCGGACGATCGCGGTCCCGCGGTCCAATTGGGGAGGCGAGTTGGAACTTCCTCAGGTCGGTCGGTGCAGGCGCCTCCGTCAGCGTCTGCCGCCAGACCACCCTCAAGGCAGGACTGTCCTCATACAGATCGCTAAGCACCCGTTGACGTTGTTGCAATCAACATACGCGTTTCCGTACGTGCCCGGCGGTGAGGTCACGGCATTGAATGGAGTCGAGACGCTTGCCGAACCTCCAGCGATCCTGTAGCCCGCTGGGCACGTTTCATCGGCGGTATCGTAGCCGTGAAAACCGTTGGCGAGCTGCTTGAAGACTATGCTCGGTTGCGGTGGATTCTGCATCGCAGCAACCGTTGACTCCAAGGCGGCAATACGCGATTGCGCTTCGTCCAAGTTCTGTTTCAACTTGGATGCGTCGATCACCTGCCCGGACGCGATCCAGCTCGTGTCATACGTGGCGTGCGCCACAGCTATGGTGCCGAGGAGGACAACAATAGGCAAAAAGACGAAGCGAATAGCCCGCTTCGCACTGGCTGACAATTGAAACTCAACTGCATATACCTTGATCTGCATGACATACCCTCATTGAAAAACACACAAGTTGAACCTGCAACTCGAGTCATTGAACCTGCCTGTTGGAACTACACATGACCCCCACGCGCACGCTACCGAACACGTCTGCGTCCCTCCAGTCCCGCAGCTCTGCGTCGCACTCACCGCACAGACCCCCTGACTCCCGCACGTCCCCCAATTGCTCCACGTCCCATTGGTGCACGTCCGCGTCTGCGTTCCGCAGTTCCCACAACTTTGGCTGCTTGCTCCACTGCATTGAACGCACGTGTCCCACTGGCACGTGCCGAGGCACGTCTGTACCCCTCCCGAACCGCAACTCTGCGTCGCATTCACCGCACAGACCCCCTGACTCCCGCACGTCCCCCAAGACCCCCAGGTCCCGTTGCTGCACGTCCGCGTCTGTGTCCCGCAGTTCCCGCACGTCTGCGACGTCACCCCGCTGCACGTCTGCCCTAGGCAATCCCCCCACGCGCACGCCCCGGAACACGTCTGCGTCCCTCCAGTCCCGCAGCTCTGCGTCGCATTCGTCGTACACACGCCTTGCCCAGTGCAGCTACCCCACGATCCCCATGCGCCGTTTGAACACGTGCGCGTCTGAGTCCCGCAGTATCCACACGCTTGCGAGCTCGCACCGCTGCACGATGCCGTAACACACGCGCCTCCGTTGCACACAAGCCCCGAACCACACCCAGTCCCATCGTCCGCATTGGCTCCCGCTACGCAAACAGCAGACCCCGTGCTGCACGAAATCGTCCCCTGCTTGCAAGGGGCACTC
>CAITRH010000265.1 GCA_903894755.1 uncultured delta proteobacterium | reverse complement strand
TATCGGAGCGACGATTTGGATTATCGGAGCGACGATTTAGATTATCGGAGCGACGATTTAGATTATCGGAGCGACGATTTGGATTATCGGAGCGACGATTTGGATTATCGGAGCTCTGAGAGGGAGTATGGGAGCTCTGAGAGGGAGTACGGGAGCTCCGGGTCGTTCTCGGAGGCCGAAAGATAGGCCGCCACCACGTCCGCGCACACGATTCGGAAACCTGGTATCCGCGGTCATCGTAGCGTCAGGGCTACCATTGACAGACGCCTTGCGATACAGTCGCCCGCCATGAGCCGCAACGACTCCGGATCCCACGATACGCTCGACTTGATCCAACTCCTCACAGTCCTCACCTCCTTCAACAAAGGTGACTTCACCGCCCGCATGCCCGTGGCTCACACCGGCCTCGCCGGCAAGATCGCCGACACCCTCAACGAGATCCTCGAACGCGAAGAACGCCTAGGCCAGGAGCTCCACAGGGTCAGCCTCGCCGTCGGCCAGGACGGCCAAATCTCGCAGCGCATCAAAGTCGACAACCTCAGTGGAGCCTGGGGAATAACCGCTAATGCCATCAATGGCCTCGTGTCCGACCTGGTCCAACCCACCACCGAAGTCGCTCGCGTCATCGGCGCCGTTGCAAAAGGCGACCTGTCGCAGACCATGGCCCTCGACATCGAGGGACGGCCGCTCAAAGGCGAATTGCTGCGCACCGCTACCATCGTCAACGGCATGGTCCAGCAGCTCGGCTCGTTTTCTGCTGAAGTCACCCGCGTCGCTCGCGAAGTCGGAACCGAGGGGAAGCTTGGCGGCCAAGCCATCGCCGAGGGGGTCGCAGGCACATGGAAAGACCTCACCGACAGTGTCAACTCCATGGCAGGCAACCTCACAGCACAGGTCCGCAACATCGCTGACGTCACCACCGCTGTCGCCAATGGCGACCTGTCAAAGAAGATCACGGTCGACGTCCGCGGCGAGTTCCTCCAACTCAAAGACACCATCAACACCATGGTCGACCAGCTGCGCGCGTTCTCCTTAGAGGTCACGCGCGTGGCCCGCGAGGTCGGCACGGACGGCAAACTTGGCGGCCAGGCCAGCGTTCCAGGCGCCGCCGGCATCTGGCGAAGCCTCACAGACAACGTCAATCAGCTCGCTGCCAATCTCACGTCCCAGGTGCGCGCTATCACTGAGATCTCGACGGCCGTGATGAAGGGCGACCTGACACGACTCATCACGGTCCCAGCAGCAGGCGAGGTCGCCGCACTCAAAGACAACGTCAACCAGATGATCCGCAACCTGCAGGAGACCACCCTGCGCAATGCGGAGCAGGATTGGCTCAAGACCAACCTTGCCAAGCTGACCCGCCTGCTCCAGGGGCAGCGCGATACCCTGGGCGTCTCAGGCTGCCTGCTTTCGGGAGTCGCGCCCCTCACCGGCGCTCAGCACGGTGCGTTCTACATCGCAGAGAGCGACAGTGCAGGCGAGCAGTCTGCCGAAGCGCACGCCTTCAGGCTTCTCGGAGGCTACGCGTACAAGGACCGCAAGGGGTTTTCCAACCGCTTCATGCTAGGCGAGGGGCTGGTCGGCCAATGCGCCCTCGAGAAGGAGCGGATCCACATCACCAACGCCCCCGCCGACTATATCCAGATCAGCTCGGGGCTTGGGGACGCCAAGCCGCAGAGCATCGTGGTCCTTCCCGTGGTCTTCGAGGGACAGGTCAAGGCGGTCGTCGAGCTGGCATCGTTCGGGCACTTCTCCGAGATCCAACTCCGCTTCCTCGAGCAGCTCGCGGATTCCATTGGCATCGTGCTCAACACCATCGCCACCTCCATGCGCACCGAGGGGTTGCTCAAACAGTCGCGGGCGCTGACCCAGGAGCTCCAGTCGCAACAGGAGGAGCTCACGGAGACCAACAAGCGCCTCGAGACTCAGGCCAGGAGCCTCCAGCAGTCGGAAGAGAAGCTCAAAGAGCAGACCCAAGAACTGCAAGCCGCCAACGAGGAGCTCGTACAACGAGCGCAACTGCTCACCGAACAGAAAGGCGAGGTCGAACGCAAAAACTGGGAGGTCGAACGTGCCCGGGACCTTCTCCAAGAGAAGGCCGCACAGCTCGCCTTGACCTCGAGGTACAAGTCCGAGTTCCTGGCCAACATGTCGCACGAGCTCCGAACGCCGCTCAACAGTTTACTTATCCTATCCAAGGTGCTCGCCGAGAACGCCGACAAGAACCTCACCGACAAACAGATCGAGTACGCTAAAACTGTTCACGCCTCGGGGAGCGACCTGCTCGACCTGATCAACGACATCTTGGATCTCTCGAAGATCGAGTCGGGCACCGTTGTAGTGGAGCCAAGCGATGTCCCCTTGGCCACCGTGTGTGACACCATGGAGCAGTCGTTCCGCCCCGTTGCCACGACCAAGAGTCTTGCCTTCGCCATAGAGCTCGCAAAGGAGCTTCCCACCGCCATCTCGACGGACGCTCGCCGCCTGCAGCAGATCCTGAAGAACCTCCTCTCCAACGCCTTCAAGTTTACCGAGCGTGGTGAAGTCCGTCTCATTGTGCGACCAGCGACCTCGGGATGGAGCGAGGACCGTGAGACGCTCAATCGAGCCGGTCAGGCAGTGGCGTTCGCGGTCAAGGACACGGGGATCGGCATTCCAGAAGCCAAGCACCAGATCATTTTCGAGGCGTTCCAGCAAGCGGACGGCACCACGAGCCGCAAGTACGGCGGCACCGGTCTTGGACTGTCCATCAGCCGCGAGATCGCAAGGATGCTCGGTGGGGAGATGCAACTCGAGAGCGAGGTCGGCAAAGGGAGCACGTTCACGCTGTACCTGCCGCTTAGCTATGCTGCGCCGTCCCGCAGGTTCCCCTCCACGGGCAGCGCAGGCCTCAGGACAGCGCAGGCCCCGATGGACGATCGCGGGGCGATCCAGCCGGGCGAGCAGGTCCTGCTCATTGTCGAAGATGATCCGGCGTTCCGTCAGATTCTGCTCGAAATGGCTCGCTATCGTGGTTTCAAGTGTCTCCTCGCCGAGAGTGCCGACAGCGCGCTCCGTCTCGTGCAGGACTTCAGGGTCGATGCGATCACCCTGGACCTGCGTCTTCCTGACCGAGACGGTTGGACTGTGCTCGACCGACTCAAGCAAGACCCGAACACCCGGCACATCCCGGTCCACATCATCTCAGTGGAAGAAGAGCGGCGCGGACTGGAGCGCGGCGCCATTGGCCACCTACGCAAGCCTGCAACGAAGGAGGCGGTGGATGCCGCACTGTGCCGGCTTCTCGACGAGACCGCGCTTTTCCTTCACAGGGTCGAGATCAAGCTGCACGAGCCCAAGCCGCGCCTACTCGACCCAATGTCCAAAGGCGACGAGGAATTGCCCGGTCGCAAGGTGCTGGTGGTGGACGATGATTTCCGCAACATCTTTGCGCTCACTGGCGCCCTCGAGGGGCGCGGAATGCAAGTCTGCCACGCGGAGAGCGGCAAGGACGCCCTAGCGCTGCTCGACAAGGGCCAGGAGGTTGACGTTGTCCTGATGGACATCATGATGCCCGAGATGGATGGCTACGAAACCATTCGGGAGATCCGCAAGGTGGGAAAGCTCGAGAGACTTCCTATCATTGCGCTCACGGCCAAGGCCATGAGGGGCGACCGCGAGAAGTGCCTCGACGCAGGGGCGTCGGACTACATTGCCAAACCCGTGGACATAGGCCAACTCCTGTCGCTGCTGCGCACGTGGCTTCGCTGACAGGACATTAAACAACGGCCCGCTATGTCACGGCCTTGTCAAACTCCGAGGGTTGACCGCGACCCCCGCGACCCAGGGTTTATCCGTTTGGCGAGGGGAGCCACTGTTCGAGAAGCGCTTGGAGCGTCTCCATCTCTATAGGCTTGGACAGAAAGTCGTCCATTCCAGAGGCGATGCAACGCTCGCGGCTCTCGTCGAAGGCATCGGCGGTCAGGGCGATGATAGGCACACGTGGCCTGCCAGTTTCCGCCTCCCACGCCCGTATCCGCGCGGTGGCGGAGCAGCCGTCCAGCACGGGCATGCGCAGGTCCATCAGGACAAGATCTGCAGGCTCGCCGTGCAAGACGGCGTCGACTCCCTGCTCGCCATCCTCGGCCATGGCAACGGTCAACCCGAGTCTGGTCAGCTGGATGCCGATGACCTTGCGGTTGATCGCGTTGTCCTCGACGACGAGCACCCGGCCGTGGAATTGCGACTTCACGGTTGCAGCGCTGGCTTTGGTCACCCGGGTGTCGTCGGCCATTGCGACGAGCTTGGCACCAATGCGGAACCAGAAGCGAGAGCCACCTGCAGCGTCATTGTCGACCCCTGCGTCTCCGTCCATGAGGCGGGCCAAGCTGCGCACGATGGAGAGGCCTAGACCACTGCCGCCATATTGCTTGGCGGTGGAGCTGTCAGCCTGCGAAAACGGCTGGAACAACAGCTTCTGGGTGGCTTCCGAGACGCCGATCCCAGTGTCTACCACGGCAAACTCGACTACTGCGGTAGCGACCTCGGGACCGTTCACGCGCTCGGTCTCGCGCGCTTCGATGTGGACATAGCCCTTGGCGGTGAACTTGATGGCATTGCTCACGAGGTTGGAGAGCATTTCACGCAGACGGTGCGGGTCTCCATGATAGTGCTGTCGGTCCGGGCCCCTCCAAGCGGCTTCGAGTTGCAGGTGTTTGCCGCGGGCGGTCTCTTTGAACAGCGCCATGACATCGACGATGATCTGTTGGGGCTCGAACGGAATCGATTCCAACTGCACCTTACCAGCATCGACCTTGGACAGGTCGAGGATATCGTTGAGCAGGGTGAGCAGCGTCTGGCCGGAGTCGAGGATGATGCGGGCATATTCCTGACGCTCGGCAGTCCTGAGCTGCGGCGCCAACAACATCTGGGCCATGCCGAGAACTCCGTTCAAAGGAGTGCGGATCTCGTGGCTCATGGTGGCAAGGAAGCGGCTCTTGGCGATATTGGCTGCCTCGGCAGCTTCCTTGGCCCTGTAGAACTCGGTTACATCAACGCGAAATACGACGAGATGACCTGTTGGCGTGCGACGTTCGAGGACTTTGACCCAGCGTCCGTCGTCGAGTTTCTGGACCATCTGGTGGTTGCCTTGGCGATGGCTAGCCAGACGCTCGGCGACCCAGTCGTCTTCCCGTCCCAGGGCATCGGGGTACTGCCCGCGTTCGACACCGTAGCGAATGATTTCCACGAAGGTGCGTCCGGGCGCGATGATGGGCCCGGAGCTGCTGTAGAAGGCTCGATATTCCTCGTTGAAGAAGACGAGGCGGTCTTGTGGGTCGTAGACCGCGAAGGCCTCACCGATGGTGTCGATGGCCGATCGCAGGAGCAACTCGGTTTGCTGTTGCCGCTCTGCGAGCGCCTTTTTTTGATCGTAGAGTTCGAGGAAGACGGCTACTTTCGAACGTAGAGCAGAGGCGTTCAGCGGTTTGACCAAGAAGTCGACCGCGCCGGCTTCATATCCTTTGACAATGCGCCACGGGTCGTGGAGTCCCGCGGTGACAAAGATGACGGGGACCTCCCGACTACGCTGGGCGCCACGCATCAACCTTACGAGCTCATATCCATCCATGTCGGGCATCTGGACGTCGATGAGGGCCAGAGCAAACTCGTGGAGCAACAGCAACGCCAGTGCCTTGACACCGGAGAGGGCCTTATGCACTTCGGTATCGTGTGCTCCAAGTAGTGCCTCCAATGCGAGGAGGTTCTCCTCGCGGTCATCAACCAGCAGGATTTTTGGTCGGCTATGCATAGGTATTCGGGCCCGCAACATACGCTTGGGGGAGGACGGATTGGAAGGCCAATGGCAAATTACGGCGGGGAACGATGGGAGCCGGAAACGTCTTGGCGAGCGCACACGGCGACCGAGCAGTTCATCGAGGCGTTTCGAACCGCACCACGGAGCTGACTGAGGTTATGGTCATCGGCCATGGCGGTGTGTCCGGCGTGTCATGCGGAGGGATGGGAACCGGGGACTCCCTGTCCGAAGTGCGGTGGGCCGCGCCCGAGTCTTCCCAGCTTGGTCCTGGATCTTCCCCCCGCGCCGCCGGCTCGTGCCGTTTCGAAACGGCCTGCTCCAGCAGTGGAGCAACCGATCGAGCTCGCCATCGACCTAAGCAGCCTGAGGCCAACGCCAGGACCGCACAGTTTGCCGCGTCCTCGGCCCTCCGAAGGTTCCGTGGGGACCGTCGCAACAGCGCCAGTGACTCGAGTGGCCCCCGCGTCGGCGAAAGCCGTCGTGCGTCCTGGCGCCGTTGACGACGACAGCGAGCTTGTGCGCAGCCTTGCGGGGTACGGGGATCCCCCCGCGGTGTGGTACCAAGCGCCTCTTTATGTGTACCGCGTGCTTGTTCGAAAGAGCGCGATTCGAGCGGAGCTAGCGCGGGTGCGGCAGGAGGCGCGACGGAGCGCGTTGGCACGGGACGCGTCCATCGTGTCGTTTGCGGAGCGCGTTCGCCCTCTAGCCGAGAAGCAGCCGGCCTACGCGGCGCTGACGTCGAGCATTCGGGCGGCCGAGGAGCTCGTTATTTCTCGCGACTCGGTGCTTGCGGGCGAGCAGCAGGCGCACATCGAGAAGCTTGCAACGCTCGATGCGCGTCTGTCGAAGCGCCAGGTCGACCTCGATGCAGCCCGTTCCGCGTTCGATGCTGTGGCTGCCGAATCCTCGAAGGCCGATGCGTCCATAGCGCGCGCACAGGCCCAGCTCGCGAGGTCCGAAGCGGCCCGTCCGTCTCGCGGGGGAGGCTGACCCATGGAAGACGATCAGATCCTCCGCGCGCAGGCACGCATCGGGACCGTGCTGCAAGACAAGTGGCGCATCGACGCGCTCCTCGGTGTTGGCGGGATGGCATCCGTGTATGCGGCGACGCATCGCAATCAGAAGCGCGTGGCGCTCAAGGTGCTTCACGTGGAGCTCGCGGGGAACGAGGAGGTACGCGCGCGCTTTCTTCGCGAGGGGTACACGGCCAACGGCGTGGGACATGACGGCGCGGTCAGTGTGCTCGACGACGCGGTGACGCCCGATGGGGTGCCCTACTTGGTGATGGAACTGTTGGATGGCGAAAGCATCGACGCGCGCTGCGAGCGCAAGGGGCACCGTCTACCGGTGGCGGAGGTCCTTCAGATCACCGATCGTCTGCTGGATGTTCTCGTAGCGGCGCACGCCAAAGGGATCGTGCATCGGGACATCAAGCCAGACAATCTCTTCTTGACCCGTTCGGGCCAGCTCAAGGTGCTCGATTTCGGCATCGCGCGCGCTCTGGAGGTATCGGGCTACCAGACCAGGGACGGGTCCATCCTAGGGACACCGGCGTTCATGGCTCCCGAGCAAGCGCTTGGGCACTGGGACGACATCGACGGGCGGACGGATCTTTGGGCCGTGGGGGCGACCATGTTTGCGCTTCTATCGGGGCAAACGGTGCATGAGGGCAAGACGCTCAACGAGCAACTGGTGTTCAGTGCGACCGTTCCAGCGCGCTCGTTGGCGACGGTGGCCGCGACGTTGCCGCGTTCGGTCGTAGCTTTGGTTGATCGAGCGCTGGTCTATGCAAAACAAGACCGGTGGCCGTCTGCAGGGGCGATGCAACGCGCGGTGAGGGCGACGTTTGCGGAGCTTCAGGCGTCCATGCCTCACTCTTCGGGCGTCCAAAGTGCGTCGGCGCAGGCCGATCGGGACGCAGCGGCGGAGGTGCTTGCGCGGACGTTGCCTTTGGCCGACGCGCTTCGAAGTCGTCTCGAGGCGACACGGGGGCGGGTGACGGAGCTCGAGGCGGAGGTCTCTGCGGTGCGTTCCGAGCGAGCGACGCTGGACGAGTGGTTTCGCAAGAAACTAGGAACCCGGGTCGAAGCTGCCGACGAGGCACGTCGCGAGGTCGAGAGAAGGCTTGGGGAATTAGGCCGTCGTGCACTTTCCGATCGGGTCGTGTTTGGGGATGGCTACGCCGAGGTGAGGACCGAGCTTACGTCGATTGGGCAAGCCGCGGAGCAGAAGGCGCACGAGGTAGCTTTGCACGAGGCGGCTTTGAGGAGCTACGACCAAGCGTCGTTTCGTCGAGGCGTTGTGGTGATTGCGCTTCTGGCGCTTGTTCTACTGGGGGGGCCGATCGTGTGGCGTGCAACGATGACGAGCCCACCGCCGGACCTTCCGAAAACCGTCGAGCCCATAGCGCCTTGACGTGCGCCGCATGAAAGGTAGCGCATGCTAGAGCCTCGCCGTAAAGCTGCTGCGCGACGCAAATCGTCGGTCGGGGTCGCTCAAAATACAGGAGTATTCCTCGCTCGCCCTCCTAAACCAAACCCATTTTGAAAACCGCAGGTTTCCGCTCGCGCAGACCTCACCCCCCCAGCCCCCCTCTCCCTCGACATCTTCCTTGCCCATACGGGCAAGGAAAATCGTCTTCGAGCGAGGGGGGAGGAGAGCCTCGTGCACCACTGGTCCGAGCCCCCTCTCTCGAAGACGATCGTCCTTGC